>NZ_JAYFSJ010000025.1:0-39120 GCF_039708975.1 Chromobacterium indicum | reverse complement strand
CCGAGGAAATGGTCGTACGCTGCCTCATAAGGAACGTCGCTGCGCCAGCCGCTCACCGCCGGGTTGCCGCCGTCGATTACATCATCGCCGTCGCCGCCTTCGATCAGATCGTTGCCCACGCCGCCGATCAGCGTGTCGTTGCCGATGCCGCCTCTCAGGGTATCGTCGCCGGCGTCGCCGTTGAGCACGTCGTAGCCATCGCCGCCTTCCAGCAAGTCATTGCCGTCGCCGCCGTTCAGCGTGTCGTTGCCGCTACCGCCGAACAAGCTGTCGTTGCCATCGCCGCCAGACAGCGAATCATTGCCGCCTAGGCCGAAGATCACGTCATTGCCTTTGGCGCCGTTCAAGGTATCGTTGCCGTCGGTGCCGTTCACCGTGACGGCGACGTATTTGATCAGCTCGCTGACCGTCCACGCCGTGCCGTTGGCGAATACCACGCTACCGCCCCACTGCGCCTTGTCGGTGAAGCCGCCCTTGATGGTGATGCTGTCCACGCCATTGATGTGCTTGAGCAGAATGTCGTCGCCGCTGCGGATCACCAGGATATCGGTGACGCTGATGCCTACGCCGAAGCGCAGTTCGTCGCCGGCGCTGAAGACGGACAGATTGCCGTTGTTCGCGCCGTAATGGATGACGTCCTGGCCATCGCCCAGATTGAAAATGAAGATGTCCTTGCCGTCGCCGCCGATCAGCGTGTCATTGCCCTTGCCGCCTTCGAATCGGGTCACGCCGCTGACGCCGCCGCCCATCAGAGTGTCGTCGCCATTGGTGCCGGTGACGACACCTATGCCCCATTGGTCGATCTGGTGCGCCGACCAGACCACTCCGTCGGCAAACACCACCTGGCTGATCCAGTTGCCCTCCGACAGATACCAGTCGCGGATCAGGATGGAGTCGCTGCCGTTGATGTGGCGGAGAACGATATCGTTGCCGCTGCGCGCCACGCGGATGTCGCTGGCGACGATGTTGACGCCGAAGCGGATCTCGTTGTGCGCCGACTGGGTCTGAATGGTCGGGCTGTTGACGATGATGTCCTGCCCGTCGCCCAGATTGAACCGATAGATGTCCTTGTCGCCGCCGCCGCGCAAGGTGTCGTTGCCCTTGCCGCCGTCCAGGATGGACACGCCGCCGCCGGCGCTGATCAGAACGTCGTTGCCGCCGCCGCCCAACAGGGTATCAGCGCCGCCTCCGCCCACCAGGGTGTCGCTGCCTTCGCCGCCGTCCAGCAAATCATTGCCCTTGCCGCCTTGCAGCGAATCATTGCCGGCGGTGCCGATATAGATGCCCAAGCTGCGCTGTTCGATCTGCAGCGTGTTCCAGTTGTCGCCATTGGCGAACACCGCCCGCTCGATGCGGTGCCCTTCTCCGACAAACCAGTTTCGGACCAGGATGGAGTCCTTGCCGTTGATGTGTTGGAACAGGATGTCGTCGCCGCTGCGCGTCACCACAATATCGGTGACGGCGATGCCGACGCCGAAGCGGATTTCGCCATGCAGGCTGAGGCTGACGCCCAGTTCGTTTTGGACGATCACATCCTGGCCGTCGCCCAGATTGAAGATGTAGGTATTGGTTTCGGCATTGCCCTTGAGGACATCGTTGCCTCTGCCGCCTTCCAGAACGGCAATGCCGCCTCCGCCGCTGATCAGCACATCATCGCCCGCGCCGCCCCTCAGCGTGTCTTTGCCGCCGCGGCCGGTCAGGGTGTCGTTGCCATCGGTGCCGATGTACACCCCGCTCGCCCACTGGGTAAGCTGGACAGCGCTCCAGATCTCCCCGCCGGCAAACACCACGCTGCCCACCTGCGCCGCCGCGTTGGAGAACCAGCCTTGCACCCGTATCGAATCCGTGCCGTTGGCATGGCGCAGCACCAGATCCGCGCCGACTTGAACTACAGTGATGTCAGTGACAGAAATGCCGATGCCGAAACGAATCTCGCTCTGGTGATTGACGTTGACGCTCATCGCGTTATTGATGATGACATCGCCGCCGTCGCCCAGATTGAACACGTAGATGTCCTGGCCGTTGCCGCCCTTCAGCGTATCGTTGCCCTTGCCGCCGTCCAGGATGGTGACGCCGCCGCCGCTGATCAGTACGTCGTCGCCTTTGCCGCCTAGCAGCGTGTCCTTGCCGCCGCGGCCGATCAGAGTGTCGTTGCCGTCGGTGCCGACATACGAGCCCGTCGCCCACTGCGTGAGCTGGGCGGCGCTCCATACCGCGCCGCCGGCGAACACCACGCTGCCCACCTGTGCCAATGCGCTGGAGAACCAGCCTTGCACCAGCACCGAATCCACGCCGTTGACGTGGCGCAGCAACAAGTCCGCGCCCACTTGGACCACAACGATGTCGGTGACGGAGATGCCGGCGCCGAAACGAATCTCGCTTTGATGATTGACGCTGACGTTCACCGCATTGTTGATGATGACGTCGCCGCCATCGCCCAGGTTGAACACATAGATATCCTGGCCGTTGCCGCCCTTCAGCGTGTCGTTGCCCTTGCCGCCTTCCAGGATGGTGACGCCTCCGCCGCTGATCAGCACATCATCGCCCGCGCCGCCCCTCAGCGTGTCCTTGCCGCCTCGGCCGGTCAGGGTGTCGTTGCCATCGGTGCCGATGTACACGCCGGTCGCCCACTGGTTGATCTGGACGGCGCTCCATGCCACGCCGTCGGCGAACACCACCGAGCCGACCTGCGCCGCCGCGCTGGAGAACCAGCCTTGCACCAGCACCGAGTCCACGCCGTTGACGTGGCGCAGCACCAGGTCCGCGCCCACCTGGACCACGGTGATGTCGGCGGCCACGATGCCCGCGCCGAAACGGATTTCGCTTTGATGATTGACGTTGACGCTCACCGAGTTGTTGATGATGACATCGCCGCCGTCGCCGAGATTGAACACGTAGATGTCCTGGCTGCCACCGCCCTTCAGCGTGTCATTGCCCTTGCCGCCTTCCAGGATGGAGACGCTGCCGCCGCCGCTGATCAGCACGTCGTTGCCGGCACCGCCCTTCAGCGTGTCCTTGCCGTTGCCGCCGATCAGCGTGTCATCGCCGTCGCCGCCATCCAGCAGGTTGTCGCGGCCCTTGAGGCCGCTGAGCGCATCGCTGCCGCTGCCGCCGATGAAAATGCCCTGGCTGCGCTGGGTCAGCTCGACGGCGCTCCACACCGCGCCGCCGGCGAACACCACGCTGCCCACCTGGGCCGCCGCGCTGACGAACCAGCCCTGGATGCGCACCGCGTCCTTGCCATTCACATGCTGCAGCACCAGATCGTCGCCGATCTGCACCACCACGATGTCGGTGACGGCGATGCCGACGCCCAGGCGGATCTCGCTCTGGTGATTGACGTTGACGCTCAGGCTGTTGTTGATGATCAGGTCCTGGCCATCGCCGACATTGAAGATGTAGATGTCGCGGTCGCCGCCGCCCTTCAGCGTGTCGTTGCCCTTGCCGCCCTCTAGGATGGAAACGCTGCCCGCGCCGCTGATCAGCACGTCGTTGCCTGCGCCGCCCTTCAGCGTGTCCTTGCCGTTGCCGCCGATCAGCGTGTCGTCGCCGTCGCCGCCATCCAGCAGATTGTCCTTGCCGCCGCCCTGCAGCACATCGCTGCCGCTGCCGCCGATGACCACGCCGGTGCCGCGCTGGTTGAGCTGGGCGGCGGTCCACACCGCGCCGTCGGCGAATTTCACGCCGCCAACCCAATGCGCCTCGCCCAGGAACCACCCTTGGATGGCGATCGAATCCACGCCGTTGACGTGCCGCAGCACCAGGTCGCTGCCTACCTGCACCACGCGGATGTCGTTGGCCGAAATGCCCGCGCCCAGGCGGATCTCGCTGCTGACGCCCCCGGCCACGTTCAACGCGTTGTTGACCACCACGTCGTGGCCGTCGCCCAGGTTGAAGATGTAGATATTGTTGTCGGCGCCGCCCTGCAAGGTGTCGTCGCCCTTGCCGCCTTCCAGGATGGCAGTGCCGCTGCCGCCGGCGATCAGCACATCGTTGCCGGCGCCGCCCTTCAGGGTATCGTTGCCGCCGCCGCCGATCAGCGTGTCGTCGCCGTCGCCGCCGTCCAGCAGATCATTGCCCTTGCCGCCGCGCACCGTGTCGCTGCCGCTGCCGCCGATGAAAATGCCCTGGCTGAACTGCACGATCTGCGCCGCGGTCCAGCTGACGCCGCTGGCGAACACCACGCTGCCCACTTGGGCGGCGGTCGCGGCGAACCAGCCCTGGATCACGATGGCGTCCGCGCCGTTGGCGTGCTGCAGGATGATGTCGTCGCCGGAGCGCGCCACCTGGATGTCGGCAGCGACGATGCCGGCGCCGAAGCGGATTTCGCTGTGATGGGCGATGCCGACGCTGACCGAGTTGTTGATGATGACGTCGCGGCCGTCGCCCAGATTGAAGATGTAGATGTCGTTGGCCGATCCGCCCTTCAGCGTATCGTCGCCCTTGCCGCCTTCCAGCAGGTTGACGCCGCTGCCGGCGCTGATCAGCACATCGTTGCCGGCCCCGCCCTTCAAGGTGTCGTTGCCGCCGCCGCCGATCAGCGTGTCGTCGCCGTCGCCGCCATCCAGCAGATCATTGCCGGCGCTGCCGGTCAGCGCGTCGTTGCCCGCGCCGCCCACCACGATGCCGCTGCTCCACTGGTTGATCTGCAGACCGGTCCAGCTGACGCCGCCGGAGAAGGCCACCTTGCTGATCCAGTTCACTTCGCCCAGGAACCAGTTGCGGATCAGGATGGAGTCCTGGCCGTTGATGTGCTTGAGCAGCACGTCGTTGCCGGCGCGCACCACCTTGACGTCAGCCTCTGCGATGCCTGCGCCGAAGCGGATCTCGCTGTAGTGCTTGATGTCGACGCCGACGCTGCCGTTGATGATGACATCGTTGCCGTCGCCCAGATTGAAGATGTAGATGTCGGACTGGCCGCCGCCGGTCAGGGTGTCGTCGCCCTTGCCGCCTTCCAGCACGCTGCTGCCGCCGCCGGCGCTGCTGATCACGTCGTTGCCGGCGCCGCCCTTCAGCGTGTCGTTGCCGCCGCCGCCCAGGATGGTGTCGTTGCCCGCGCCGCCGTCCAGCAGCTCGTCGCCCTTGCCGCCCTTGATCTGATCGTCTCCCGGCGTGCCGGTGGCCGCCACCGCCTTGGCCAGCGCGTCGGCCGCGCTCCATGTCGTGCCGTCGGCGAACGCCACCTCCCCGGCCCAGCCGGTCTTGTCCACCGCGCCGTTCTTGATGGTGATGCTGTCAGCGCCGTTGGCGTGCTGCAGGATCAGGTCCTTGCCCACCGCGTAAACCGAGATGTCCGATGCCCGGATGCCTTCCAGGAAACGGATCTGGTCGCCTTTGCTGTACATGGCGAGTTTGGCGACCGCGACGCCGTAGTTGACGGTATCCCGTCCGTCGCCCAGACCGAACACAAAGACATCCCGTCCGGTGCTCCCCATCAGGAAATCGTTGCCGGTGCCGCCTTTCAAGGTGTCGTTGCCGCCAGCGCCCACCAGCGTATCGTTGCCGGCTCCGCCATCGATGAAGTTATCTTCCGCCGAACCTTGCAGCGCTTCGTCTTCGTCGCTGCCGGCAATCACCTCAACCACACGCTGTTCCAACTCATCCCCCTTCCACACGCTGCCGTCGGCGAACACGATCCGGCCCTGCCAGCCGTGCTCCACGCTGAAACCGCCTTGTATCGTCACCGAGTCCGCGCCGTTCAGATGCGCCAGCACGATGTCGTCTCCCACGCGCTCCACATGGATGTCGCCGATCGCGATGCCCGCGCCGAAGCGGATTTCATCCTGCAGCGTCACCGCCACATCCACGCCGTGCGCGGCGATCACGTCATGGCCATGGCCGCGCTCGAACACGTACACATCCGCTCCCGCTCCGCCATGCAGCGTGTCGCTGCCCGCCCCGCCGATGAAAGTATCCGCGCCGCCATGGCCGATCAGCACATCGTTGCCGGCCCCGCCGATCAGGATGTCGCTGCCGTCCCAGCCCTCCAGCGTGTCGTCGCCGTCGGTGCCGGTGGTGGTGATGCGGATATCGGCCTGGGTCCATACCGTGCCGTCGGCGAAGGCGATGCGTTCGATGCGGCTGGCCAGGCTGGCGAAATAGCCTTCCACCACCAGGCGGTCGCTGCCGTTGGCGTGCGTCAGCACCAGATTGACGCCCTGGCGGATCACGGTGACGTCCTTGGCCAGGATGCCGGCGCCGAAGCGGATTTCGTCCTGCACGGACACGTCCGCGCCGCCGGCGTCGCGAATCAGGTCCGCGCCGTCGCCCAGATTGAAAATGTAGATGTCGGCATCCGCGCCGCCGATCAGGGTATCGTTGCCCTTGCCGCCTTCCAGCACATTGCGGCCGCTGCCGCCTTCCAGCCAGTCGTCGCCGTCGCCGCCTTGCAACGTGTCGTTGCCGGCGCCGCCCAGCAGCTTGTCGTTGCCCGCGCCGCCCTCCAGCCAATCGTCGCCCTCGCGGCCATTCAAGGTGTCATTGCCGGCCAGGCCGATCAGGTGGTCCTTGCCCATCCAGCCGGACATCGTCTCCTTGCGGTCGGTGCCGGTCTGAACGATCACCCGCTGCGCCAGATCGTCTATGGTCCACAGCGTGCCGTCGGCGAAGCGGATCTGCTCCACCCAGTAGCGCTTGTCGACAAACCAGTTCTGGATGGTGACGGAATCCTCGCCATTGCCATGCTGCAGCACCAGGTCGTTGCCGACATGCAGCAGCTCGATGTCCTGCGGCGAGATGCCGGCGCCGAAGCGCAGCTCGTCGCGGTAGGCCGGATTGACGTCGGCCTCGTTGCGCTTTTCCAGCGCGTTGTCGGAGATGACGTCGTTGCCGTCGCCCAGGTTGAACAGGTAGAGATCGCCGTCCACGCCGCCGACCAGGCTGTCGTCGCCGCGGCCGCCTTCCAGCACGTTATGGCCGGCATCGCCGAACAGGGTGTCGTTGCCGTCGCCGCCTTGCAGCGTGTCGTCGCCCTCATAACCGTTCAGCACGTCGTCGCCCGCCCCTCCGCGCAGCAAATCGGCCTGCTTGGTTCCTTCCAATACGCCATCTTGATCAGATACCGCGTCCATACCATTTTGCGAAGCTGCCACTTTGCGTTCCTTTTTTTTATTGATGAATCATGCCTGGTCTTCTCTTCCATCGCGGCGATGGCTCTCCTTTTTCTGCGCGATCCAATCGCCCGCCATTCGCGTCCATGCGGCATGCCGCAAATCGGCGAAGCAAATGGCAAAGAAATATCGACGCAAGCCGGACAGCGGGAATCGGGAGGAGCGGCGCATAGGCCAAGGAATGAGAAGCGTCTGAGAGTCAAGGCTCGGCATCGGCCAAATCGGCCGCTCGGCTGCCACCAAGCGGAAATGTGGCCAAGCATTGCCTGCGCAGACGAAATCGGTCATCTATTTGCTGAAGCCAGAATTATTTCTAACTAAAATTTTACCGAAAAAAATAAGGCAAAAAGGACAGGAAATGGGCGTTAATTTTAACCAGTGCAAAAAATTCACACTTTAATGGCGTCAAATGATATGGACAGATAAATTGGGAACATAACCAGAAGAGCGCTTGGCAGAGAATCCTTCCTCTGCATTTCCATTGAATATCAGCATATTGCCACGCCAAACCGTGGACGGTTTTTCTGCAAGGAAAATGGCTGCGCAACTGAAACTGAAGTAATGATTTATTGATTGTTACGTGTATTTACTTAGATGAATATGCATCAGTCTCTATTCGTCAATCGCCTTCGCGCGCATCTCCAAATCGCAGCGACCCGAATATATGCCGTTGCGCCGTGACGAAAAACTGAAAACCTTCTCCGCGCAGAAAACCCGCCTCAGACCAGCGCCGGCCGATGGCCCCCGATGCGGATGCGCAGCACCAGCGCCGCGGCAAGCAGGCACAAGGCACCGGAAATCATCGTCGCCACGGTATAGCTGCCCAGACTGTTGCGCAGCATGCCCGCGCCCAGCGCGGCGAACGCGGCGCCCAGCTGGTGGCCGGCGACGATCCAGCCGAACACCACCGGCGCCTGCTCGCTGCCGAACACGCCGGTGGTCAGCTTCACCGTCGGCGGCACCGTCGCCACCCAATCCAGGCCGTAGAACAGGGTGAACAGCGGCAGGCCGTAAAAGTACTCCAGCCCGAAGGCATGCGGCAGGTACAGCAGCGCCAGCCCGCGCAGCCCGTAATAGACGAACAACAGCGCCTGCGGCGCGAAGCGGTCGGACAGCCAGCCGGACAGCGTGGTGCCCAGCAGGTCGAACATGCCCATCGCCGCCAGCAGGCTGGCTCCGCGCACCGGCGTCAGCCCGTAATCGCCGCACATCGCGATGAAATGGGTGCCGATATAGCCATTGGTGCTGGCGCCGCAAACGAAGAAACTGCCGAACAGCAACCAGAAATCGCCGGATCGGCTGGCGGTTTTCAGCGCGCCGAAGGCGATAACGACGGGATTGTGATGCACGGCCGCAGGCGGCGGCGCGTTCTCCGGCTCGCCCAGCGGCCGCAGGCCGATGCTGGCCGGCCGCTCCGGCAGCAACAGCCACGCCAGCGGAAACACGCAGACGATGCAGCCGGCGATCAGCCACACCGTGCCGCGCCAGCCATGTTGCCCGGTCAGCCAGGCCATCAACGGCAGAAACACCAGCTGGCCGGTGGCGGAGCTGGCGGTGAGCAAACCCATCGCCAAGCCGCGGTGATGGACGAACCAGCGGTTGACCACCGACGCCCCCAGCGTCATCGCCGTGGCGCCGGTGGCGCAGCCGACCATCACGCCCCACAGCAGCTGCAGCTGCCAGTTGCTGCGCATCAGCGTGGACAAGGCCACGCTGCCGGCCAGTAACGCCAGCGCGCACAGCACCGTGCGCCTGAGGCCGAAGCGCAGCATCGCCGCCGCCGCGAATGGGCCCATCAGGCCGAACAGCGCCAAATTGATCGACAAGGCCAGCGAAATGGCCGAGCGGCTCCAGCCAAATTCATGCTCCAGCGGCACCATCATCACGCTGGGCGCGGCGCGGATGGCCGCAGTGGTGAGCATCACCAGAAAAGTGACGGCGACGGCGATCCAGGCGTAGTGAAATCTGCCGCCCGTCCAGTCGCGCAAACCGCTCATACGGCACCTCGCAAACTTTAAGAAACGCTTCTCTCAGATTAGCAAGCCACCACGCGGTATACCGAACATGCTTGTATGCCCACTCACTTACCCACAGACCTGGACAGATTGCAAAGTTATCAACAATCCAAAGGCGCGCGCCACGCCATTGCGGTTAAACGGGGGCGAACCTTGAAACCCAGCCGCTCGAAAAACCATTCCCGGCCAGACAACGCTTCGCAGTAAATGGTATCGGTACCGCAGCGGCGCATGAATTCCCGCGCCAAGGCCTGCCCCACCCCCAGCCCAGCGCAGTCCCGATGCACGATAATTTCCGCCAGCCAAGCCGCTTGCCAGCCATCGCTGAAACCGCGAGCCAAGCCCAGTACCCGGTCATTATCCAGCGCACAAATGCCAAGTCCGCCACGAAATGCCCGCCCCATTGCCTGCAGATCAAACGATCGTGCCTCTCCCCATCCCTGGCAGGCGTACAACTCCGCCACTTGCGGCAAATAATGCGGAGGCAAATCCGCAAGCGCCAAATATTGGCGGCCATCCAGCGTGAACCTCCTGCCTGCATCGCAATCAGCCATACCTCCGCTCCTGCGCCGCCTGGCGCATGAAATCCATGAATACTGCCATGCGGGCGGACAAGCCGCGCGACGAAGGCCACAGCAGCCGCAGCGCGATGAGTTCGCCGTTTTCGCTGCTCAATAATGGCCGCAAACTGCCGTCATCCAGCTCGCGCCGGATGGAAACATCCGGCAGGCAAGCGATGCCCTGGCCCTGCAGCGCGAACTCCAGCCGCGCATGCACGCTATTGCACACCAGCGCGCGCGGCAATTCGGCATCGGCCAGGGGCCAATCCTCCAGCTTGCCGCTATTGGGCGAGCGGTAATGAATCAATCGATGGTCCGCCAGTTGCTCCGGGGCATCGGGCCTGCCGTGGCGAGCCAGGTAATCCGGCGCGGCGACGATAAGCCGGCGGAATCCCGGCAAGGCCAGGCTGCGCAGCTTGCCGTCGTCGCCCGCGCCCACCCGGATGGCCGCATCGAAGCCTTCTTCGATGAGGTCCACATTGCGCTCGCTGTAATCCAGCTCCAGCGACACCTCGGGATAACGCAGTTGGAATGCCCCTAGCTCCGCCATCATCACCCCGCCGATGGGCGGCAGGCTCAGCCGCAATACCCCCTCGGGCAGACTTCCCGCCCGCTCCAGTTCCGCGCGCATCGCCGCGGCCTCTTCCAACATGCGCCGGCCCCGGCACAATACCGTTTCCCCCTCCGCAGTCAGCGCCAGCGCGCGGGTGCTGCGCTGCAAGAGACGCGCGCCCAGCTCGGCCTCCAACCGACTGACACGCTTGCCCACAGCCGACGCAGATACCCCCAAACGCCGTCCCGCGCCGACAAAGCTGCCCTGTTCGGCCACAGTGATGAATACTGCCAGATCGCTCATTGAAGCCAGCACACTCCCCCCTTTCCAGAGCGGAAAGTGTAGCGCCATTCATGCCAAACGACTCCACACAGTGCGGAGCGGCCGCCAACTGTATCCAGCCGAGACGGACGGTTAAGCTGGAGCCTTTCCTTCATCCAGGTATCGCCATGCCCTCTCCCCGCTTGTTAAGCCCCGCCTTGTTGACGCTGGCGGCCGCGGCTTTCGCCATCGGCACCGCCGAATTCGTCATCATGGGCTTGCTGCCCCTCATCGCAGCCGATCTGCGCGTCGACTTGCCCAGCGCCGGCTATCTGGTTTCCGGCTACGCGCTGGGCGTAGTGGCCGGCGGCCCGTTGCTGGCCGGCCTAATGGCCCACCTCGAAGAAAAACGCGCGCTGAGCGGCCTGATGCTGATCTTCATTGTCGGGAATCTGGCCTGCCTGCTGGCGCCCGGCCTGTGGTCGCTGCTATTGGCGCGGATCTTCACGGCCTTCTGCCACGCCAGCCTCATCGGCGCGGCGGCAGTGATGGCGGCGCGGCTGGCCCCGGCCGGCATGGCCGGCCGGGCGATGGCGCTGATGTTCAGCGGCATGACGCTGGCCAATGTGCTGGGGGTCCCAGCCGGAACCCTGATCGGCCAATGGGCTGGCTGGCGCGCCAGCTTCGCCGCGGTGGCGGCGCTGGGCTTCATCACCTTGCTGCTGATCCGCGCGCTGCTGCCGACCCACACGGGAGACAGGACTGGCGGCAAACCGCAAGCGCGTTTGCCGGGACAGGTCTGGCCGGCGCTGCTCGCCAGCGTGCTGGCCGCCGCCAGCATGTTCGCTTTCTTCACTTATTTGCTACCGACGCTATCCCAGGTCAGCGGCCTGCCCCCGGAACAGTCCAGCGCGGCCTTGCTGCTCTGCGGCGTAGGACTGGTGGCGGGCGGCTGGATAGGTGGACGGCTGGCTGACGAACAGCTGGACAAGGCGCTGCTCCTGACCCTGGCGCTGCTATGTGCCAGCCTGATCGCTTTCTGCCTGCTGGCCGCGCGCCTGCCCTTCGCGTTGGTGCTGATGACACTATGGGGCGCCCTGGCTTTCGCCCTGTGCATGCTGCTGCAGACATTGGCGATACGGCTGGCAGGAGACTCCGCGGTCCAGGCATCCGCCTTCAACGTCGGCGCTTTCAATCTGGGCAATGCGCTGGGAGCCTGGCTGGCGGGAATATTGCTCAGCCATGGCGGCCTCTTGGAACAGACCAGCCTGTTGGCTGCCGGATTGGCAGGACTGGCTCTGCCACTCGCCAGCCTCGCTCTGGCCTCTGCCGCGAAGCCAAAATCTGCCTGCATGCGCGCATGAAAAAACGGACCGCATGCGGTCCGTTTGTAATCGGAAAATCCCCCTAGGCGGCCAGCCTAGTCGCCAGCACCCGCATGGTCTGCCAAGGCTCGCCCGGCTCGACGCCCTTGATCTGGCGGTCGATGCGCGCGCACTCTGACAAGGCGGCCATCAGCTTGCGCGGGCCGATGCGGCGCAGCGCCGGCTCGGCCAGCTTCTGCTTCTCGCCCCACAGCCTGAGCTCGCGCGCCATGTCGCGCGGCTGGCGGCCATCCTTCAGGCCTTGGCGCAGCTTGAGTAGCATGCGCACGTCTTCGGCCAGCGACCACAGCACCAGCACCGGCGCTTCGCCCTCGGCCATCAGCCCGTCCAGCATCCGCGTCAGCCTGGGCGTGTCGCCGGACAGCCAGGCCTCGGACAACTGGAACACGTCGAAGCGGGCGACATTGGCCACCGCAGCCTGCAGATCGTCCAGGCTCAGCTCGCCCTTGGGATAGAGCAGCGCCAGCTTGTCCACTTCCTGCCGCGCGGCCAGCAGATTGCCTTCCACCCGGTCGACGAAGAACGCCAGCGCCTCCGCGCCCAGCTGCTGGCCCTGGGCCTTCAACCGGCGGGCAATCCAGCCCGGCAGCTCGGCGCGCCCCACCGGACGCGCCTCCACCGCCTGGGCTACCTTGTCCAGCGCGGTGAACCACTTGCTCTGTTGCTGCGCCTTGTCCAGCTTGGGCAGCGTGATCAGGGTCACCGTGTCTTGCGGCGGAGCGGCGGCGAGGCGCTGCAGCGCCTCCGCGCCCTCGGTGCCCGGCTTGCCGCCGGGAATGCGGATTTCCAGCAGCTTCAGCGAGGCGAACAGCGACACGCTGGACATCGAATCGGTCAATTGCGACCAATCGAAGCCGCTTTCCACCGTCAACACCTCGCGCTCCAGGTAGCCCGCGGCGCGCGCAGCGGCGCGGACGGCGTCGGCCGCCTCCAACGCCAGCAGCGCTTCTTCGCCATGCACCAGGTACAGCGGCGCCAGCCCCTTGGCCAGCCCCGCGTTCAGCGCGTCAGGGCTGAGGGACGGCATCGGGCTTCACGCTTGCGGGACCGGCCAGCGGCGCGGCCGGCACCTTCAGGTAAGCCAGCCGGCGCACCACCTGCTCGGCGGCGTCGCGGCGCGCGTCGGCCCACAGCAGGTCTTCTTCCTGCTGTTTGCCCAGCACCTGGTTATCCGAGTAATTCAGACTGCGGCGCACGGTCACCACCATGTCCGGATCGACCGGCACGCCGCCTATCACCGTACGCACCACCGCGGTGTAAGTCAGCTGGTATTCGTTGATGCGGCCGCCGGTGTTGATGGTGAGGATGTCCTTGGACTGGTTCTCGCTGACCACGCTCACCACCGCCTGCGCGCCCTTGGGCGCGGACATCACCGTCAGCTTCGGATCGCGCACGAACACGGTGCGCAGATCCGACTCAATGCCCTTGCCGCTGGCCTCCAGATACATGGTGGAGAACGGCAGCGGCTTGAGCGGGCCGCCCAGGCCGCGCAAATGGAAGCCGCAGGCGGTCAGCAACAACGCGAAACCGGCCAACAGCGCGAATCTCAGAGAGTGTTTCATTGCATCCCCCATGGCGGATGATCCGCCAGGCAAAAACGGCGCAGGACAAACCGCCCCGCGCCGCGTATCCGATATCAGTCCTAGCATGGCTGACAGCCCGTGGGGCCAAATAGCGCCACGGGCCGATCCAATCGCTAGACGACGATGTTCACCAGGCGGCCCGGCACCACGATGATCTTCTTGGCCGGCTTGCCTTCCATGAATTTGATCACGTTCTCATGCGCCAGCGCGGCAGCCTCGATCGCATCCTTGGCGGCGTCGGCGGCCACGGTCACGCTGCCGCGCAGCTTGCCCGCCACCTGCACCATCAGCTCGATCTCGCTCTTCACCAGCGCGCTCTCGTCCACTTTGGGCCAGGATTGGGCCAGCAGCTCGGTGCCCGGCTTCAGCTCGTTCCAGATGCCGTCGCAGACGTGCGGCACGATGGGCGACAGCAGCAGAGTCGCGGCTTCCAGCACTTCCTGCGCCACAGCGCGGCCGGTCTCGCCTGCGGTGTCGGCCTTGTCGTAGGCGTTGAGCAGCTCCATCACCGCGGCGATGGCGGTGTTGAACTGCTGGCGGCGGCCGTAATCGTCGGCCACTTTCTGGATGGTGCCGTGCAGCTTGAAGCGCAGCTCCTTCTGGCTGGCGTTCAGCTCGCCCGAGGCGTACGGCGCGACCACGCCGGCTTCGACATGCTCGCGCGCGCTCTTCCACAGGCGCTTCAGGAAGCGGAACGCGCCCTCCACGCCGGCGTCGGACCACTCCAGGCTCTGCTCCGGCGGCGCGGCGAACATCATGAACAGGCGCGCGGTGTCGGCGCCGTATTTCTCGATGAACTCCTGCGGATCGACGCCGTTGTTCTTGGACTTGGACATCTTCTCGATGCCGCCGATCACCACCGGCTGGCCGTCGACGCGATGGGTGGCGGACACGATCTTGCCCTTGGCATCGCGCGTAAGGTCCACGTCCTGCGGCGCGATCCAGTCCTTGGAGCCGTTAGGCAGGTCGCGATAGAAGGTTTCGCAGATCACCATGCCCTGGGTCAGCAGGCTCTTGAACGGCTCGTCCGACGACACCAGGCCCTCGTCGCGCATCAGCTTGTGGAAGAAGCGCGCGTACAAGAGGTGCAGGATGGCGTGTTCGATGCCGCCCACGTATTGGTCGACCTGCAGCCAGTAATCGGCGGCCTTCTTGTCCACCATCGCGGTGTCGCACTTCGGGCTGGCGTAGCGGGCGTAGTACCAGCTGGACTCCACGAAGGTGTCCATGGTGTCGGTTTCGCGCTTGGCCGCGCCGCCGCACTTCGGGCAGGACGTTTCGTAGAATTCCGGCATCCTGGCCAGCGGAGAGCCGGCGCCGTCCGGGTGCACGTTTTCCGGCAGCGTCACCGGCAGGTCTTTTTCCGGCACCGGCACGTCGCCGCAGCTCGGGCAGTGGATGATCGGGATCGGGCAGCCCCAGTAGCGCTGGCGGGAGATGCCCCAGTCGCGCAGGCGATACTGGGTTTTCTTCTGGCCATGGCTCTTGGCCTGCAGGTCGCCGATGATGGCGTCGAACGCCGCCTGGTAGCCCAGGCCGTCGTACTTGCCGGAATTGACCGTCTTCACGGTTTCATCCTTGGCGCCATACCATTCCTGCCAGTTGGCGGCGTCGTACTCGCCGTCGCCGGACACTCGCGCGATCACTTGCTTGATCGGCAACGCGTACTTGTTGGCGAACTCGAAATCGCGCTCGTCGTGCGCCGGCACGGCCATCACCGCGCCTTCGCCGTAGCCCCACAGCACGTAGTTGGCCACCCATACCGGCAGCTTGTCGCCGGTCAGCGGATGGATGACGGACAGACCGGTGTCCATGCCCTTCTTTTCCATCTTGGCCATGTCGGCCTCGGCGACGGAGCCCGCCTTGCACTCGGCGATGAAGGCCTGCAGTTCAGGATGATTCGCGGCGGCCTGGGTGGCCAGCGGGTGTTCGGCGGCGACGGCGACGTAGGTGGCGCCCATCAGCGTGTCCGGACGGGTGGTATAGACCTTCAATTCGCCGGCGTGGCCGATGCTGGCCTCGTCGTACGGGAACACCACGTCGGAGCCGTAGCTCTTGCCGATCCAGTTGCGCTGCATGGTCTTGACCTGCTCCGGCCAGCCGTCAAGCTTGTCCAGATCCGCCAGCAGCTGCTCGGCGTAGTCGGTGATGCGGAAGTAGTACATCGGGATTTCACGCTTTTCCACCAGCGCGCCCGAACGCCAGCCGCGGCCGTCCACAACCTGCTCGTTGGCCAGCACGGTCTGGTCCACCGGGTCCCAGTTGACCACGCCGTTCTTCTTGTAGATCACGCCCTTTTCGAACAGGCGGGTGAACAGCCACTGCTCCCAGCGGTAGTAGTCCGGCTTGCAGGTGGCCAGCTCGCGTTCCCAGTCCAGCGCGAAGCCCAGGCTGTCCAGCTGGGTTTTCATGTATTCGATGTTGGCGTAGGTCCACGCCGCCGGCGCGCCGCCGTTCTTCATCGCCGCGTTCTCGGCCGGCAGGCCGAAGGCGTCCCAGCCCATCGGTTGCAGCACGTTGAAACCCTGCAGGCGCTTGAAGCGGGCCAGCACGTCGGTGATGGTGTAGTTGCGCACATGGCCCATGTGCAGCTTGCCGGACGGATACGGGAACATCGACAGCGCGTAGTACTTGGGACGCGACGCGTCTTCCACGGCCTTGAAGGCGGCAGTCTTCTGCCATTTCTGTTGGGCGGCGGCTTCTACCGCCCGCGGGCTGTATTGTTCTTGCATGGCGATCTTTGTCTGGACTCTGAAATACAAAAGGCGGGCTGCCCGGGGCGCGATCCGCGCGCATGCATCCGGTCAGCCCGTCCGCAAAATGATTGCCCCATTATAACGGCGTCTTCGCGTCGGCGATAAGACCCAAAAAACAAATGCTTGGCGCGCGCCGCCTCAAGGGCAGGGCTTGAGCCCCCAGCCCTTGCGCCCGCGCCAGCAGGAGAAGTCCTCCTTCACCGCGCGCAGCGTCCAGACATTCTCCTCGCGACTGAGCTCGAAGCGTTGGCGCACGCCCTTGACGCTGTCGTCCATCAGCCCTTCGCGAATCAGCGTGATGCCGGCCCGGTCGAACGCCTCCGGCTGGCTGGTCTGGATCGCCTTCAGCGTGGCGTACTCGAAACGGCCATCCTCTCCCAGCCGGTTTTTGGCGAAACGCAGCGCCACCTCCAGCGGCAGTTCGCCCGGCTTGCCGGCAAAGGGCAGCCTGGCCTCGTCGCTGTAAGCGAAGGCCGCCGGCGCCGCCGCCAACATCCCCGCCACGCATACCATCACGCTTTTCAACACGCGTCGTCCTTTCACTGTCAGTCAAACGGATTCGACCACCGGCAAACGGACAAGGTTGCAGCAGGACTCAGCCGCGCAGCAGGCTGTACAGCATCTCGCTGGCCATCGCCGCCATCAGCACCGCGAAGGCTTTTTTCAATTTCGGCACCGGCAGCCGGTGCGCGGCCTTCGCGCCGACCGGGGCCAGCAGCACCGTCATCAGCATCAGCGCCAGCATCGCCGGCAGGTAGACGAAACCCGCCGCGCCAGGCGGCAATCCCGCCGCGCCCCAGCCGCTGTACAGGTAGCCGACCGCGCCGGACACGGCGATCGGCCAGCCCAGCGCGGCGCTGGTGGCGATGGCGCTGTGCACCGGCACATTGCACCAGCTCATGAAAGGCACGCTCATCGAGCCCCCGCCGATGCCCACCCAGCTGGAAATCATGCCGATGATGCTGCCGGCGGCCCCCTGCCCGGCCCAGCCCGGCATGCCCCGCCCGCCTTTGGGCTGGCGTCCAGCCAACATCTGCAGCGCCACCGCGTAGGCGTAGATCACGAAGAACCAGCGCAGCGCCAGCCCGGAAATCCAGCCGGCGATCAGACTGCCCAGCAGCGTGCCCGCCACCATCGCCGGCGCCATGCCTCGCACGATGCGCCAGTCCACCGCGCCCTTCTTGTGGTGCGCGCGCACGCTGGACAGGCTGGTGAACACCATCACCGCCAGCGAGGTGCCCACCGCCAGGTGCTGCGCATGCTCGCCGCCCAGACGCGCGGCGGACAGCACCGCCAACACCACCGGCACGATGATCAGGCCGCCGCCCACTCCCAGCAGGCCTGCCAGAAAACCGGCCACCGCTCCGCAAGCCAGCAACGCGGCCCAAAGCTCAATCGACAACATGCCCGCTCCTTTTACCGGTATCGGCTTCCATCATGCCAAAGAATCCCCCCGCTCCGCGCTTAAGCGCGCGCCATCCTCGCCTCGGCGGCGGAGCCAGCGCCGGCGGATCGCCCGGTTGCACGGCTCCGACCAATAACGGGCGGCCAGATACGCCAGCAGCGACGACGCCGCCACAAACGCGCACAACAGCGGCAGGCGCTCCCAATAACCGATGGCATCGCGCGGCAGCAGATTGCGCAAGCCGGCCAGCACCACGATGTGCAGCAAGTACAACTCATAACTGTGCCGCTCCAGCCAGCACAACGGACGCGTCGCCCGCTCGCGCCAGCCATCCAGCCGCGGCGCGCGCGCCGCTCCCAGCAGGAATGCCGCGCTGGCCAGCGCCACCCAGCTGAAGCCGAACACCTGGTGGCCGGCGATGCCGCGCAGATACACCCCGCCCAGCATCAGCAACCCCGCCCAGCGCAGCAGCCGGGCCTGGCCGTCCGCCAGCCGGACCCGAAGGGCGGCCAAAGCTGCCAGACAACCGATGGCGATGGCGTCGAAGCAGGCCAGATTGCCGTACAGGTAGTCGATTTCATTGTCGAGATGCGCCGCCCGGTAAAGCGGCCCGGCGACGATCAGCAGCAGGCAGACCGCCGCTAGCAGCCAGGTCCGCCTCAGCGCGAGACACAGCAGCGGCAGCGCCAGATAGAACACTTCCTCTACCGACAGCGACCAATAGACTTTCAGGCAATAGTTGAAGTAGCCGACCGACTGCATCAGCTGGTTGTGCCAGAAGGTCAGCACCGAGCCGGCCGCCAGCCAAAAGTACGAAGCCGGCAGATGGTGGCCGCCGTCGGTATTGCTGAAATGGGGCAAGCCCAGGCTGCCCAGCGCGACGATGAGCGCCAGCGTCGGCAGCAGCAAGGGCATGATGCGGGCGAAGCGCCGCACGTAAAAAGCGCGGATGTCGATGGCCGGCAAACTGCCCCAGCGCCGCAACGACTGCGACACGATCAGGAAGCCGGACACGACGAAGAACATCGTCACGCCGTAATTACCGTTGCGCGCCAGCGCGCCCAGCAAGGGCGCCGACAGCAGGCTGCCCAAGAGGCTGTCCTTGAGGCCATACGCCAGCATGAAGTGCAGCAGCAGCACGCTGCCTATGGCGATGCCGCGCAGGCAGTCTATGCGCGGATTGCGCGGCTCAATGGAAGACATGGCGCATCCCGGGATGGAAACGCCAAAATATTACACAGGAATATCCGCGCGCCAAGCATCAACGCGGCTGGCCCACGCCCAACAAATCCATCAGGTACGCCCACTCCTCCGCCGTCACCGGCGTGATCGACAAGCGATTGCCGCGCTTGAGCACCGTCATGTTTTCCAGCGACGGATGCTGGCGCAACTCGGCCGGCGGCGCCAGCCGCGTCTTTTTGATGAAGCGCACGTCGACGCACTGCCAGCGCGGCTTGGCTGGATCGGATTTGGGATCGTGGTAAGGGCTGGCGGGATCGAACTGGCTGGAATCCGCATGCGCGGCGGCCGCCACCTCGGCGATGCCGGCGATGCCGGGCTCGGGACAGGACGAATGCCAGAACAGCAGCAGATCGCCGGGGCGCATGTCGTCGCGCATGAAATTGCGCGCCTGGTAATTGCGCACGCCGGTCCATTCGAACAGCCGCGCGGGTTCGGCGGCCAGATGGTCTATCGAGGTTTCGTCCGGTTCGGACTTCATCAGCCAGTAGCGCATGGGCAATATCTGTTAATCGCTGAGTGGATGGGGAAAGACTTGCTCAATCTTACTGGAAAGATTGCTTCGTATGCTGGCGATAACGGGACAGGCATGCTGTCCCGCATCGCAGGGGCGCGAAAATGAAACAATGGATTCTGGCCGCCGTCGCAATCAGCAGCCTGGCCGGCTGCGTAGTGGAGCCGCCGCGCGTCGCCATGGCGCCGATGGTGGTGCGCCCAGCCGTGGTGGTGCCGGCGGCGCCGGTGTATTACTACGGCTACGGCCCGCGCTACGGTTGGCGCTAAGAACCTGTTCAAAGTCTGCTGCGCTTCGGCGATACGGCGTTGAAAACAAGCTCAAAATGCTCATGTACCACTTGTACATTCCGATTTTTCGCTCGTTTTCGCCTTGTCTCGCTCTTGCTCACGAGACTTTGAACAGGTTCCAAGAGTGGCTAACAAACTCCTGACGCTGCGTTGCGCCGACTTGCCGCACTCAAGCACAGACTGGGTCGGCGCGCCTGGCCTCAGGCGTGAAACTGATTTTTGTCAGCCGCCCCAAGCATGCTCAGCGGCTTTTGATCCACAGCCAGCCCAGCGGCAAGGCCGCATTGGCCAACGCGCCGAGCCAGTACAGCGCAAGGAAGGGCTGCTTGCGGGTCTTGTGGCGGAACGCGCGCTGCGCCAGCCAGGCGGCCGGCCAGCCGCCGGCCAGATGCAGCCATTGCAGCCTGGCTTCCGGAATGCGCCATTGGCCGCGCAGTGCCGCGCGCTTGTCCAGCCAATAGGCCAGCAGCGTGGGCGCGGCCATCACGGCATAAGGCAGCCACCACCACCAGGCCAGCCAGCCCAGCAAACAGGCGGCGAGCAAGGGCAGCAACAGCAACAGGATCATGCGCCCGCCTCCCTCAAGGGCAGACGTCGCAAGCCGGATTCGGTCAGCAGCCAGTCCAGCCTCACGTCCCATGCCTCGCGCGGCACCGCGTCCACCTGCTGGCAATCGAACGCCACGCCGACCAGCAGCGGCTTGCCGCTCATGGCGTGCCGGCGGCGGAAGGCCAGCGTGCTGTCGTAGAAGCCGCCGCCCTGTCCCATCCGGTAGCCGTCCCGGTCCACGCCCAGCAAGGGCACGAACACCACGTCCAGCCGTTCGGCGCGCAGCCGCGCGCCAGCGTACTCCAGGATGCGGTAACGCGGATGCAGATACCAGCGGTCGGCGGCGCCCAGCCGGGTGAACCACAGCCGGCGGCCCCGCCGCGGAATCTGCGGCAGATAGACCTCCGCGCCGCGCCACAGCGCAGCGTTCATCACTTCGGCCAGGTCAAGCTCGGAGCCGGCGGCGAGATAGCCGCCGACGCGCTTGCCGCGCGCCAATAAACGGGAGGCGTGGCGGGCGATCGCGCGCGCGGCGGCGGCGCGATAGGCCGGCGGCAGCGCGATGCGGGCGCGACGAAGCTGGCGCCTGAGCGCTGTTTTGTCGATTGCAGGGGAAGATGCGGTCATCAAGGAGGGGGACCCCCCGCGAGTGTCGTTCGGGCTAAATTCGCTTGTACCCTGTTTCCAGGAGGGGCCGCCTGCCAAACATTTCGGGCGCGTTCACTAGGGAACGCGGCACGCCCATGTCTCACGCTGGCAGCCAAAAGCGAACGCATTGGTACAAAGGAATTGTGCGCCTTCACGAACACCGCAGGGGATAAACTGACCTTTGGTGCGCCAGCGCCGCTCGGCTTAAAACAGCGGCTGCTGGCTTTGGCTCAGCGCCTGGTCGGCTGCTTCGCTCATACCGCGTATTTTACGCTGAAACGCCGCGATCTCCAAGCCTTCGCCCACTTTTGTCTTCAAGAGGTCGTGCGCGATGTTCAGCGCGGCCATGATCGCGATCTTGTCGGCGTCCATCACCTTGCCATGCTGCTGAATGGTGGAGATTTTGCCTTCCAGCAGGCGAACCGCCTCCAGCAGCGTTTCCTGCTCGCCCTGCGGCGTGCCGATGGTGAAATGTCTGCCCAGCAGCTCGATATCGACCTGAACCACGTCGCTCATTGCTCGTTCTCCGGCGCGGCGGGCAGGCGCGCAGCCAGGGCCGCCACCCGACTGCGGGTTTCGTTGACGCGGAAGTTCAGCTCGGCGTTCTCCTTCAGCGCTTCGGACAGCGCCTCGGCGAACCGGCCGTTCTGGACTTCCAGTTCCCGGATGCGGGCGATCAGCGCCGCGACGCGGGATTCGAGGTATTCCAGTTCATTGTCCATGGCGGCGAGGATAACGGGCGGCTACTTGGGCGTCAAACCCAGCCGCTGCCGGGCTGTGTCCAGCCGGGCACACAGCTGGTCCGCGCCGTCCACCAGCCTCGGTCCGGGGATGGTGATGGCGTCGCCGGGCAGGGCCAGCAGCGCGCCGTTCGCCACCGCCGGCAGGGCCTGCCAGCGCTTCCACATCGCCAGCGTGGCGTCGTCTCCGGCCACGATGGCCTGCGGCTGCGCCGCCACCACGGCGGCGGTCGACACCTGCGGCGCCGGCAAGGGCAGATCGGCGAACACGTTCACCCCGCCGCAGACGCGGATCAGCGCGTCGATATAGCTCTTGCCGCTGACGGTGAAGATGGGGGTCTGGCTCAGCTGATAGAACACCCGCACCGGCGCGCGACCGCCGTAGCGCTGCCGCAGCGCCGCCAGCCGCTGGCGATAAGCCACGGCCGCCTGAGACGCGGCGGCGTCGGTGCCGGCCAGCTTGCCCAACTTGACGATTTCCTGCGCCACATCGTCCGGCTGCAGCGGATGGCTGATGAACACCGGCACCCCCATGCGCCGCAGCCGATCCAGCTCGCGCGGGGTGCCGCCGTCCTGCCAGGCCACCACCAGATCGGGCTTCTGCCGCAACACCGCCTCCAGGCTGAAGCCGGTAAAGCCGCCGACGCGCGGCAGCTTTTTCGCCGCTTCCGGGTGGTCGCTGTAATCGACGGTGGCCACCACCTTGCCGCCGGCTCCGGCGGCGAACAACAGCTCGGTGGCGTGCGGCACCAGGCTGACGATGCGCGCCGCCGGCCGCTCCAGCGCCACGGTCTTGCCGGCGCCGTCCTCGACCTGGATCGCCGCTCCGGCGCGCGCCGCGCCCAGCAGCAGGCACAAGCCAAACAGCGTCCGCCTCATGCCGCCTCCCCCTTCAACGCCAGCGGCAGGCCGCAGGCCACCAGCGTCACCCGGCCGCAATGCGACGCCGCCAACTGGTTGAGCCGGCCCAGCTCGTCGACGAAGCGGCGGGTTTCGGCATCGCCCGCCACCACGCCCCAGCCCACTTCATTGGACACCAGCAAGACCTCGCCACTTGCGCCATCCAGCGCCGCCAGCAAGGCGTCGCGTTCCGACTCGTACCCGGCCGCGTCGAAACCGGCCTCGCCGAAGAAACGCATCAGCCACATACCCAGGCAGTCGATCAGCAGCAGGCCGTCCGGCGCGTCGTGGGCCGCGATGATGGCCGCCAGGCCGCGGCCGGCCTCCGCCACGCGCCAGTGCGCCGGCCGCTGCGCGCGGTGAAGCGCCACCCGGCGCGCGAACTCGGCGTCGCGCACCTCAGCGGTGGCCAGATAACACACCGGTCCGCCATGCCGGCGGGCCAGGTCTTCGGCATGGCGGCTCTTGCCGCTGCGGGCGCCGCCAGTGATGAGGTGGGGCATGGCTTATCCCTTATTGGCTGTAACGCACGCCGATGAAGGCGCCCAGGCCGCCGGTGTTGTAGCCGTAGGCGGTTTCATATTCGCGGTCGAACAGGTTGTCGACGCGAGCCGTCGCGGTCCAGCGCTTGGCGAAGCGGTAGTTGGCGAAAGCATTGGTCACGCCGTAGCCATGCAGCGATTTGGCCTCGGTATTCGCCGGATCGTCGTATCGGCGGGAAACGATCTGCTGCTCAGCGCCCAAGGTCCACTTGCCCAGCTCCTTGCTGGCGGTGAAGTTGGCGCTCTGGCGCGGACGGCGCGCCAGCCAGTGACCAGTGCCGTCATCGCGGGCGTCCAACAAGGTAAGATTGGCGCCCAGATCGACGCCAGCCACCATCGTGGTACCTTCCAACGTCAAACCACGGATGGTTGCTCGACTGATATTGATCCGGGTATCGACACCATCGGCAGTGGTAGCCGAAGCGATCAAATCGCTCACTCGATTATGGAACGCGGTCAGACTGAAACGACCGCCACTCTTGCTATACACCAACGCCAGCTCGCTATTGAGCGAGCTTTCCGGCTTCAGATTCGGATTGCTCCGGTAGTGGTAGTTGTACTCAGTTATATCGGTTGGGGGATAGTACAAATCATTAAACGTCGGCGCTTTATACGCCGTGCCATAACCTGCCCGGGCCAGCCAGCCCTCGGCAAATCGATAGCCGTAATCCAGCTTGCCGGTGGTCTTGCCGCCGAACTGGTCGTCATGATCGCGACGCAGGCCGGCCTGGAGCAAGCTGTTGCCCTGCTCAAGCTGGTAGGTGGCGAATCCCGCGTACTGAGTGCGCGTGTTTTTCGTGAATGCGCCGCTGCTGTCCATCTTTTGGTCATTGTGGCTTGCCCCCAACACGAACTTGCCCCAATTCGTCGCCAAATCGTTTTGCCAGGTCCACTCGTTTTGAGTGGTCTGGAAGAAACCATCGCGTGCACCGCCGGCCGCGCCATTGAAAGTTTCCTGCTTGTCCTGGCTGTGACTGAAACGCAGCGTGCTGGTCCAGATATCGGTCAAGCGATTGCGCGACTCCAGGCTCTGCCCGGTCAGACGGGTATCAATCCAGTTCTGTCCAACTGGATTCTGATCGAAATCGGCCCGAGCAAACGTCTGGAACAAACGCAGCGTCAAATCATGCCCCGGAGCCAGCGTCTGGGTCACATTGGCGGTGTAGCCGTCATTGCGATAACCATCGTTATCGGGGTTATACCCGGATCCGCTTCTCGGATTGGTCGCCGAAAACCCATCGGACTGGGCATGGCTCAGCTGCAGGCTGTAGGCGGTGTTGCCGCTTTTGCCGCCCACGCCCGCCGTCAATTTTCCAGTGCCGCGGCTGCCAGCCTCGAAGCCAGCATTGAAACGCGGCTCGCCCTCGCCCTTGCGGGTGAAGATCTGTATCACGCCACCGATGGCATCAGCGCCATACAGGCTGGAGGCCGGGCCGCGCAGGATTTCGATACGCTCGATCTGCTCCAGCGGGATGTTCTGGATCGCCGTGGTGCCCGATGTCGCCGACGAAATGCGCATGCCGTCCACCAACACAACCGTATGATCGTTGTTAGTACCGCGCATGAAGATGCTGCTGGAGGTACCCGGACCGCCGTTGCTGGTAATTGTGACGGCTGCCTGGCGCGACAATACCTGCTGCAGCGTCTGCGCGCCGCTTTCCTCGATTTCATCTCGGGTGATCACGGTGGCGTCGGCCAGCGTTTTGGACAGCGGCTGCGCGATGCGGCTCGCCGTCACGATCACCGGATCGCCGGCGAACTGGGGTACGCCATCGGCCAGGGCCAGGCCGGAACAGGCCAGCGCCGTCAGCGCGGCGCAGGTTTGAAGCTTGAACATGAAAACACACTCCACGATAGGGTCAACGTTGAGTGCGAAGAGGACAACAGCAGCAAAGGACGGCACGGCAGAACCGGAACGTCTGTCGAATCGCCTCCCCGCGATACTCCAGTGGCCCACCGGCTTCCGGCCAGTGGCAGCGCAGGCCGGTCTCCGGGCTGAGCCTTGCCGGCGGCGCGCCTTCCCGTCCCGAGGACAGTGGCCCTTGCGCCGCCTGGGCGCATATGCGCCAGGCCTTACCGTTGCGGGGGCAGCGCCGGTTTCTCACCGGCTTCCCGTTTCATCCGGGCGCGCCAGACCGCGCGCCTCCGGACACCTGCTGATCGGCGGATTATAACCCGCCGGACTTTTGGCGGCACCGGCCAAGCAGTAATATGCTTAGAGTCCAGCCGATGCCTCGCGCCGGCTCCCATTCATCATCCGGACCCCCGTCCGCTCCCGCAGCAGGCCCATACCATGAACAGCAGCAAACCCCTGGATCTTTCCGCCCGCAACGCCGCCCGCGCCCGTCAGGCCATCCTGACCAAGCCGCCCGGCAGCCTGGGACAACTGGAGGAACTGGCCTGCCGCTTCGCCGCCTGGCAGGGCCGCGCCCAGCCGGAAGACCTGCGCCCGGCCATCACCGTGTTCGCCGCCGACCACGGCGTCACGGTGGAAGGCGTATCCGCCTTCCCGTCGGCGGTCACCACCGAGATGGTGCGCAACTTCGCCAACGGCGGCGCCGCCATCTGCGTGCTGGCGCGCGCGCTGGACGCGCGGCTGGAAGTGGTGGACGTGGGCGTGGCCGGCGACGTGGCCGCGCTGCCCATCGTCCATGCCAAAGTGAGGCCCGGCAGCCAGAACCTGGCCAAGCAGGCGGCGATGAGCGCCGATGAAACAGCTGCCGCGCTGGAGGCCGGCCGCTCCGCCGCCCGCCGCGCGGTGGAGGCCGGTGCCAACCTGCTGATCGCCGGCGACATGGGCATAGGCAACACCACCGCGTCGGCGGCGCTGATCTGCCGGCTGACCGGCGCGGCGCCTGAGCTGGTGGTGGGCCGCGGCACCGGCGTCGACGACGCCGGCCTGGCCAACAAGCACCGCGCGGTGAAAACCGCGCTGGCTCGGGTGGCCTGGGAAAACCTCAGCGGCCTGGACACGCTGTCCGAGCTGGGCGGCCTGGAAATCGCCGCGATCGCCGGCTTTTACCTGGAAGGCGCGCGGCTGGGCGTGCCGTCGCTGGTGGACGGCTTCATCGCCAGCGCCGCCGCGCTGTGCGCCAAAACGATGGAGCCCTCGCTGCACGATTGGCTGCTGGCCAGCCACCGCTCGGCGGAATCCGGCCATGATCTGGCGCTGAAAGCCTTGCAGCTGCCCCCGCTGGTGGACCTGGGCATGCGCCTGGGCGAAGGCTCCGGCGCCGCCGTGTGCGTGCCGCTGCTGCAACTGGCGGTGAAGCTGCACAACGGCATGGCCACCTTCGCGGAAGCCGGCATCAGCGGCAAATCGGCATGAACCCTTACACGCTGACCCTGCTGCGCCACGGCGACATCGACCACGACGGCAGGCTGATCGGCCTGACCGACCTGCCGCTGACCGAGCTGGGGCACCAGCAGCTGGAACATAGCTGGAAGCGCATCAGCAATCTGGCGCCGGTCACCAGCATCGCCACCTCGCCGCTGCAGCGTTGCCGTGAATTCTCGGTCAAGCAGGCGCTGTCCGGCTCGCTGACGCTGAAGGTAGACCCGCGCTTCGCCGAGATGGATTTCGGCGGCTGGGACGGCCAGCCGGTGGCCGACCTGGAGCAAGCCCACCCGGGCTGGGGCGACGCGCTGGCCGCCGGCCGGCTCAGCCCGCCCGGCGGCGAAACCTTCGAGCAGTTCCGCACCCGGGTGCTGGCCGGCCTGGCCGACTGGATGACCGAAGCCCGCGGCAGCCACCGGCTGCTAGTGACCCACGGCGGCGTGATCACGGTGCTGATGGCCGAGTTGCTGGGCACCGAGTTCGCGGTGGCCAAGCTGATGACGGTGCAACGCGGCGGTTTCGTGCAGCTGTCGATGCTGGAAGGCCATCCTGCCTATCTGCTGCGCCTGGAGTCCGCATGCGCGGACTGATCCTGGCGGTGCAGTTCCTGACCCGGCTGCCCACGCCGCAGCTGGCCGATTTCAAACCCGAATGGCTGGCGGCCAGCGCGCGCTGGTTTCCCGCCGTCGGCGTCATCGTCGGCGCCCTGCTGCTGGCCGCGCTGCGGCTGGGCGGCCTGGTCGACCCCTGGCTGGCGGCGCTGCTGGCGCTGCTGGCCTGGGTGATGGTGACCGGCGGCCTGCACCTGGACGGCCTGGCCGATCTCGCCGACGCGCTGGGCGCGGCCCACCGCTCGCGCGAGCGCTTCTTCGAGGTGCTGAAAGATCCGCATCTGGGCAGCTTCGGCGCGCTCTCGCTGATCCTGGCCGT
Organism: Chromobacterium indicum; assembly: GCF_039708975.1. NCBI lineage: Bacteria > Pseudomonadati > Pseudomonadota > Betaproteobacteria > Neisseriales > Chromobacteriaceae > Chromobacterium > Chromobacterium indicum. The sequence continues at coordinate 11,804 of NZ_JAYFSJ010000025.1, read as the reverse complement.
CGCCGCCAAGCTGGTGCTGCTGATGCTGGCCGCCCGCCACGGCGGCCCGGCCTGGGGCCTGCTGCTGATCCCGGCCTGGGCGCGCGGCTTCGCCGTGGCCTGGTCGGCCACGCTGCCGGCCATCGCGCCGGGCAGCGGAGAGCGCTTCGCCTGGCGCCGGGACTGGGCCGGCATGGGCCTGAACCTGGCCGCGTTGCTGGCGCTGTCCGCCTGGCTGGCCCCGGCGCTGCTGCTGGCCCCGCTGGCCGGCCTGGCCTGGTGGGCCTTCCTGAAGCGCCGCCTGGGGGGCATGACCGGCGACTGCCTGGGAGCAGGCGTGGAGCTTTGCGAAATCGCGATGCTGGGCTTGCTGCTGTGGCGAGTGCCGGGGTGGATTTGATGCCCCGTCCGCAATCTGAGCGGCATCAGAATCGACAGGCAAACCTGATCTGAGTCCGCTGCGCGGACATAATTTACACGGCGGGGCTATCCGCCAGGCAGGCCAAGGGGCTGCGCGGTCAGCATCTTGGCGCCGGAAGCCAGAATGGAGCGGGCGTGCTCGATGATGGACAGCTTGATGGTCAGCGGGTTGTGTACGTCGAACCAGCAGTCGCCGTAGTCAACCACCGCCAGATCATCGAACGGATCGAAGCCCCACGGATGCGGTTTCAGCTCGGCCAGCTGCACGCTGGCCTCCGCCTCAGGATGCGGAACGTCCGCCCTGCAGGGCGGCCCGCGCGCGCCGCGATGCCCAGCGGCCGCGCCACCAGCGCCAGCGCAGCCTGACGTCGTACCAGGCCGGCCTGAGGCCCAGCGCAAACAGGAACAGCGCCAGAGGCAACGTGAAGCCGAAGCCCAGATGCTTGAAACCCAACGCGCCCACCACGCCGCCCAGGAAGAAGGCCAGCAGGATCAGCGTGTAGACGCGGAATTTCTTGCGGTTGGAACGCACCGCCGCCACCCGCGCGTTGGCCTGACGGTTGTAATAGCTCATCTTGGCCAGCTCGATGCCGATATCGGTGGCGATGCCGGTCATGTGGGTGCTGCGCAACAGCCCGCCGGACAGCTTGGTGACGATGGTGTTGTGCATGCCCATGATGAAGCACAGCAGCATCACCGTCGGCGGAGTGAACAGGCCCTTGTGCAGCGACAACCCAGCGCCCAGCAGGCCGAACACCAGCAACAGCAGCGCCTCTTCCATCATCGACACGCCGTAGCCGCCGCGCAGCCTTTGCCTCCGCGCCCACAGGATCAGCCAGGTGCTGTGCATCGCGCCGCCGATGAAGCTGCACAGCATCACCAGCAGCGACAATCCCACTCCGATCTCGCCGGTGGCCCAGGCGTCGGCCATGCCGGACACGACGCCAGACACGTGCGAGGTGTAGCGGTGCACCGCCAGGAAGCCGCCGGCGTTGATCGCGCCGGCGATGAAGGCCATCGCCCAGCCGAGCTGGCGCAATATCCTGTCGTTGAAGCGGCCGCGGTCCAGCAGCCGGGTAATGTGGATGTGTCGGGTCATGGAAAGCCTGGCAAGCAAAACGGCGGCCTGTCGCCGCCGTTGTCGATATTGCGCCGCAGCATGCCACTTGGCAAGCCGCTGGATCAAGCTTTGGCCACGGTCTCCGCTCAGCAGCCCTTCAGCGCGATGCCGGGCGTCAGCCGCTTCTGCAATGCCTTCAGGCGCTCGGCCTGCGCCGCGTCCAGATCCTTGAAGGTCAGCGCGGTGATCTTGGCCGGCTGATCCTTGGACTTGACCACCGCCTTATCGTAGCCGGCCGCCTTCAGCCGCGCCACCAGCGTCTTGGCCGCGTCCTCCTTGCCGAACAGGCCCAGCGACAGATTGCCCTTGAATTCATCGTTGCTGACGATGTAGTTGTCGAAGCCCTTGTCCCTCATCTCGGCCGACAGGGTCTTGGTTTCGGACTGGGTGGCCAGCGGCGGGTAATACACCCAGAAACGGCCGGAACCCTTGCTTTCTTCCTTGCTGTCTTCCTGCATCTGGCCGGATTTCAGCTTCAGTTGCGGCACGCCGCCCTTCACCCGCGCCAGCAGGCTGTCGTTGAGGCCGCTCCAGCGATAGCAGGCCAGCGCTTCGGGTTTCTTGTCCGCAACGGTCTTATCCGGCGTAGCCTTCGCCTTGTCTTGCTCAGCCTTGTCCTGTGGCTTGTCGGCCGCCTTGGCCGCGGGCTTGGACGCTTCCGGCTTGGCTGCCGGCTTGACCTGGGACTTGGTCGCGCTGGCCGCGGGCTTGGTCTCGTGCAGCGGCTGCGCCGCGGGAGCCGAGGCCGCCGGCGCGCTGGCCTGCGCCTTGGGCGCGGACGCGTCCGGCTTCCAGTTGGCGGGCAGCAGCCTCACTTGCCCGGGACTGACCTCCTGGGCGTGCACGTCCAGCGGCGGCCGCTGCTTCAGCGAGCCGTACATCGCCACCACCAGATTCAGCACCACCACCAGCGCCACTAGCCACTTCATCACGTATTCGCCACCTTGAGTAAACCCATCAGCACCAGATTATCCACGATCTGCAACGGCGCCGCGAGCCAGGGCGCGATGCGGGCGGCGTCTCCGCCGGTGAGGATCACCGTGGCCGGCGCGCGGCCGGTGCGTTCAGCCAGCTTGCGCCGCTGCTGCTCGATGGCGCCGGTCAACGCCGCCATCGCGCCGCTGGCCAGCGCGTCCTGCGTCCCCTGCGGAAAATCGGCGATCTCGCCGGCGGCGCGGTTCAGATTGGCCGTGCCCTGGGCCAGGCTGTGCAGCATCAGGCCGTGGCCCGGCAGAATCAGGCCGCCCAGGTAGTCGCCCTCGGCGGTCAGCGCCTCCACCGTCAACGCGGTGCCGGCGCAGGCGACGATAAGATCCCCGCGGCACAGCTCGCGCGCGGCCAGCACCGCCAGCCAGCGGTCCGCGCCCTGCTCGGCGGTGTTGCGATAATGGTTACACACATCGCCAAAACGGCGTTCCGCGTGCACGCGGTGCAATGGGCAGGGCACGGCGGCCGCCAGCGCGTCGGCCACATCCTTGCGCGTCACCGACGACAGCCAGGCGCCCTCGAGCGGCAGGCCGCGCCAGGCATCGGCCAGGCCGGCCAGTTCGCCGTGCTCGGCCGCGCCCTGGCGCACGCAATCCTCGCCCTGATACAAGGCCCACTTCACCCGGCTGTTGCCGGCGTCTATCAATAATTTCATTGGCGCCCCCTCAGGCTGACTTCGCCGATGTGGAAGGCTCTGGGTCCCTGATCCGTTTCCGCCAGCAGCGCGCCGTTTTCGGCCACGCCGCAGGCGGTGCCGTCGATCGGCTCGCCATGCGAGAAGCTCAACCGCACCTGCGCCTGCCGATGGGCGCACAGGCTCCACCACTCGTCGCGCAGCGGCGCGAAGCCTTCGCGGTCGAAATCGGCCAGCACCCGTTCCAGCTCGCCCAACAAAGCGGCCAACACCCGGTTTCGATCCGGCGCCACGCCAGCCTGCTCCAGCGCGGCCACCGGCTGGTCCACCTCGCCCGGATCGGCGACGTTCAAGCCGATGCCGATCACCGCCGCCGCCGGTCCCAGCGCGTCGCCGGACACCTCGATCAGGATGCCGGCCAGCTTGCGGCCATCCAGCAGCACATCGTTCGGCCACTTCAGCTCCACCGGCGCGCCCAGCGCCCGCAACGCGCGCGCCAGCGCGACGCCCACCGCCAACGACAGGCCGGCCAGCTCGGCCAAGCCGCGCTCGAAACGCCACAGCAGCGAGAAGGTCAGGCCCGATCCCAGTCTGGCCTGCCAGCGCCGCCCCAGCCGGCCGCGGCCGGCGGTCTGCTGCTCGCAGGCCAGCACCAGGCCGTGCAAGCCGCCGTTGCCGGCGCGCGCCATCAACTGGCTGTTGGTGGAATCGGTGCGCTCAGCCACCGCCAGCGTGAATGTCTCGGCCGCGGCCGGCGGCAAGCCCGCCCGAACCGCGGCCACGTCCAGCCAGTCAAACGGCTTGGCCAGCCGATAGCCCTGGCCGCGCACGCTGAATACGTCCAGGCCCAGTTCGGACTCGATCGCATGCACCGCCTGCCACACCAGCGTGCGCGAGCAGCCCAGCGCCTGGGCAATGTCCTCGCCGGAGTGGAAGCGGCCGTCGGACAGGCGGCGCAGCACCGCGAACGCGTGCTCGCTCACGCCTTGCCCTCGTTCGCGCGGATTTTTTCCAACGTCTTGGTGGTGGAGGTGTCGAACAGAAAAGGAATGGAGTGCACCTGGCCGCCGCGCGCCAGCGTTTCGCCGCTGCCGACGATCTTGTCCACGGTCCAGTCGCCGCCCTTGACCAACACGTCGGGCTTGATCAGCTCGATCAGCTCGGCCGGGGTGTCGGCGTCGAACCAGGTGACCAGGCTGACGCTCTCCAGCGCCGCCAGCACCGCGGCGCGGTTCAGTTCATTGTTGATCGGACGATCGTCGCCCTTGCCCTGCCGCTTCACCGAAGCATCGGTATTCAAGCCCAGCACCAGGCTGGCGCCCAGCGCGCGCGCCTGCGCCAAGTAGGTGACGTGGCCGCGATGCAGGATGTCGAAGCAGCCGTTGGTGAACACCAGCGGCCGCGGCAGCGCGGCCAGACGCTCGGCCAGCTGTTCCGGCGGGCAGATTTTGTCTTCAAACGACGGCGACGGGTAAACCATGCTTTTCCTTGAGCGGACGCCGACGCGGCACATCATGCCGAGACCGCCGCGGCGCCATGAAACGGAACGGATCGCGAAGCATACCACCGTCGCCGACGGCTGCCCAACTCCGGCCGCCTCAGGGACAGGTGAGCGCGACGCCGGCCAGCGTGACGCCGGCCTTGCTCGCCTGCTGGATGTAGCCGGTGGTCTGCAGATTGAACGACAACGCATAGCTGACGCCCCGGCTGTCGCAAAGGCGGAAATCGCCGGTCTGGGCTGCCGCGACATAGGGCGGGCGGGGATTGAAACTGATGCTGGAGATGGCCGCGCCCGCGGAAGTGGCGGCGTTGATGGTGGGCGAGGAGCCGGCGGTCAGCGGTTGGGCCTGCACTCTGGTGGAGCTTGCGCTGCCCTGCGGCAATTCGAAAATCGCCCAGCCGGCGCTCCAGCTGGCGCCGCAGCTGGAGGCGGAGCTGGCGTTGTAGGGACAGATGGTCACCACGTCGTCGTTGCTGATCGACAATGCCCGCGCCTGGTTCATCGCGCTGATCAGCTGGTCGCGCGTGCTGCTCAGCCTCTCGTTCTGAACGAACACCTGCCAGGCCGGCAGGGCCACGGTCACCATCAGCACCGCCACAGCGATGGTCACCATCATTTCCACCAGCGTGAAACCCCTCCCCGCCTGCGGTCTCATCTCCAGCGCCTCAATGCGGCCAGCAGGTGCTGGACGAATCCGCGCCTTGCGAGGTCAACGCGCTGCGGATGCCGCCGTTGCCGACGCTGAAGCTGCTGCAACTGGTATCGGCAGTCTGCAGGCCCGGACTGGTCGGCGTAGCCGTCAGCGTGTAGGCGCTGGCGCTGGTGGACGAGGCGATCTGCACTTGGTAATAACCGCTGGGAGACGCCGTAGTCACCGCGCAGGAAGCGTTGTTGTAGGCGAAATACTGCGAATAACACTGCTCCATTTGCGCCTGCGCCGTACTCAGCGCCTGCCAGGCGTCGCTGCGCCGCGATCGCTGCGCATAGCCGGTATACATCGGATAGGCGATGGTGCCCAGGATGGCGACGATCGCCAGGGTGATCATCAGTTCGACCAGCGTGAGGCCGCGCATGCGACCTCTCCGCCCCATGGGCTTTTTTAAAGGATTTGCCACCATCCGCTCCAGGAATAGTATTGCTGCGACGGACTGCTGCTGGTGCAGTTGAGCTTGCCGTTGGCGCAGTTGTTGCGGCTGTTGCCGTTGCCGCCGCCCACCAGGATGCTGGCGGAGTAGCCGCCTTGGTTGGAAACCACGAAAGCCGGCGACGAGGCGAAGAAACTGCCCAGTTGCACGCCCGACAGCGGCTGCTGGCTGTAAACGTCGCTGCCGTTGACCACCCCGTCGCCGTTGGCGTCCAGGAAAGGCTGGGCCGGAGGGCCGCCCGTCGCGTAGCTGGACGCCATCAGGAAGGAGCTGCCGCCCGCAGTGCAGGGCGAGGACGACGGCGTGAACGTGGTGTACACCACGTTGCCGGCGAAAAGCTGCGGATTGGTCAGCACTCGGGCGCCGCTGCCGGCGAAGCCCAGCGTGTAATACCAGCCATACAGCGTCGGGCAGGTCCTGCCCACCACGCAGCTGAGCGGCGGATTGGGGCTCTGCCAGTTGTATTGCGTGGACGAGACTGTGGTGCTGGGGAAGCCGGACACGGACGTGGAGATCGCGGTTTCGGTCTGCTGCAGCAGATTGGACGACGTCAGGCCGGTGATGGTCATATTGTCGTAGACCGCGTAGAAGGCCTGGGTGTTGGTATTGGTCAGATCGGCCTGGGCCAGCAACTGGCCGGTGCCGAAGTACACCATCATGCCCTTCTGCTTGGGGAAGTTGGGATTCAGCGTCGCCACCGGCGCGGCGGTGATCGGCTGGTGGTTGCCGCTGCTGTCGGCAGCGGTGAACAACAGCCGCGCCGACCAGTTGGCCGGATTCGAGCTGGACACGTTGATCGCCCACAGATTGCCCTGCAGGTCGCCAGCGTAGACGGTATCCACCGCCGCGCCGGCGTTGCCGCTGCTATTGACCGCCACCACCTCGGACAGGCCCTGCGGCGCGCTGCTGTTGCAGGCGGCCGGCACCGAGCTGCACAGGTCTATCTTGGCCAGCGTGGCGCCGGTCTGCGGATTGACCGCGTAGAAGATCGCGTGGTTGCCGCTGCTGGCGTAGCCATTGCCGAAAAACACCGCGAAGGCGTTGGTCGCGCCGTTCAGGCGGGCGACCGTAGGACGGCCATAGGAATAGCCCATGCCTGTATCGCTGAATTCCCACAGTGCGGCGCTGGCCAGCGCCGTTTCCGTAGTCAGCGTGGAAGGCGAGGTAACGTCGAGCGCGTAGATGGTCTTGCCCCCGCCTCCCAGCCCGCCCACCAGCACCGAATGCCAGCTATTGTCGGAAAACATCACATCCCCAGCCTGGGGCGAGCCATCGACGAAATAGAGGTGATTGTTGTTGTACGAGGCGCTGGTCAGCTGGTACAGGTTGGCGAACACGCCATTGGGCACGAAGGCAAAGGCCTCGTTGCCGGTATTGGCGTTGAAGGCATGCACCATGCCGTCGTTGGCGCCGACGTAAAGCATCGGCGTGCGGCTGGCGTTGTTGCTGGCGAAGGTCTGATAGCTGGTATCGATATAAGGGCCATTCGGCTTGGCGACATAGGCTGGCCCGCTGTCGATGATGTCGCCCAGCAAATGGCTGCGGTTGCGGAATCCGCCGCCGTTGCGCACCTCCTGGGAAGTGTCGCCCCGCAAGTAGTTGACGCGAAGGCTGCCCTTGGTATCCGAGGGCTGCAATTGCGACTGCTGCGTGCTGTTGATCCCAGTGACGCCAGTGGCTGGCCAGCGGAACGGCACGCCCTTGTTGTTCACTCCGTCCCAGGTGGCGATCAGCCGGGTATTCTGCCAGCCGCTGCCGCTGGCGAGCGTGTCCACCTGGGTTTGCGCGCTCCAGCTGGCCGAAGTGCTGACGTTCAAGCCGCTGCTGCTGCCGAGCGTGTAGGCCGCCAGGTCGCCAGTCCAGTCGCTGTACGGGGTGTCGCTGGGGTTGAAGCTGGCCAGGAAAGCCTGGGTGTTGGTGCTGAGCGTGGTGCTGTTCAGCGCCACCGAGGCCTGGTCGTAACTGCCCTTCTGGATTTGCACCAGGATCGCGCTCAGCGCGTTGCTGAAAGCCGTCGGACTCACCGCGGGATAGTAGGAGCCGGTGTTGCCCGCCACCGCCATCGCGGTCAGCGTCTGCGCCGCCACCGGATTGGTGGCCGGCGCCACCCCCGCGCCCAGGCCTATCACATAGGTTTTGATGCCGGCAGTGGCCAGGGTCTGGATCTGGCTGATGGCGTCGAGCAGGGCCTGGCTGTTGGTGCCGCTGGTATTCAGCGAGCCATCGGCGTTGAAGCTGGCGGTCACGCCGTAGCCGGTGGCCGCGGCGCTGCCCACCGGGGGCCAGAAATAGCCGCTCTTGTCCTGGGTTGGCAAGCCGTCGGTGATCAGCACCACATACTTCTGCGGCGCGCAGCCGCTGCTGGACGAGGTACTGGTGAAAGACGTTTGCGCAGTCTTCAACAGTGCATAGATCGGCGATTGCCCCGCCGCCGACTTGATCTCCGTCGTGCCGGTGGAGTTGGTTTCCGGCTGCAGAAACGGGGAAAAGGTATTGTAGGCGCTGGTGATCTGGCTGGACGACGGGCTGCCCAGATTGGTCATCGCCACATTGGTGGTGGCGCCGCTGTATGACTGCGAGCCGCCATAGCCCCAGCCCCGCTGCACATACATCACCTGGGGAGTGAAGGGTACGTAGCCGGCATTGGTGGGCGACGTGCTCCAGGAAGAGAATCCGCCCGGCGCCATCAGGCTGTAGCCAACCGATACCGAACCGTTCTTGTAGCTGTTCAGCGAGTAGTAACTGTAGGGATTGCTAGGACTGACCGTGCCGTAAGTCATGAACACCGGGTTCAATCCCGTGGTGTACAACACGTCGTTGATGTTGGCGTCATCGCTGGTGGCAGCCACCGTCATGTATTGGGCGCCGCTCACGGTAACGCCGCTAAGCCCAAGTCCCAACACGATCGCCGCGCAATTGCTCTTCACCGTCGAAAACAGGATGCTCAGCGACAAATAGCCATAGCAGGGGTTGATAACCGTATCGGTGGCGCTGGTGGCGGTCGCCGTGTTGGTGAAGGAGAAGCCGCCCGGCGGCGACATGTAGTAAACCCAGGTCGTGTATAGCGAGGTGCGGCTGGTCTGGTAGGACAATAAGGAAAAATCGGTGGTGGCGAGATAGGTGTTCAGTATCGACAGGATGCCGGCCTTGGCCACGTTGAGCCGCGACGGGCTGTTGTCGGCCAGCTGCCCGCCCGACAAGGTCGAGGTATAGGGCTGCATGCTGCCGGCCGCGCCGCCGGAAATGGGCGGCGTGAAGTTGGCCGGCACCGGGTAGTTGATGGGCGAGGCAGAGCTGGTCAAACCGCCAACCGCGCCGGAACCGGTCAGCAAGGCGCCGCCGCGGCCGGTATAGGTGGTGGAAAAACCGTTGCTGCAGTTGGCGCTGCTATTGCCGGTGCCGTTGCAATAGGTGATGGTGCTGCCGTCCATCGATTCGGAGTTGGTCACCGCGATCACCACCTGCGGCCGCGCCGGCGTGCTGATGGTCAGGGGCACCTGGGAGATCGCCAATGTCGCGGTTGAACCCGCGCCGCGCACCCATAGGGCCGCCAGCGTCAACCCGGCCAGCAGCGCGATGCTGCCGGCGATGCGCGTCAAGGTTGTCCGGTTCGCCATATCCGCCTCACTGCGTGAAGATCGCCTGCACCACCACTGGACTGGCGCCGCTGCTGGTCGCCACCCGGGCGGTGACCCGGTAGTTGTTGCTGCCTGCCTGCAGGCCATAAATGCCGCGATTGCCGCAGCTCACGCCAGCGCGGCACGAGGCTGGCATGCTCTCCACCACGTAGCTGCTGACGATGCCGGAAACCGCCGGCGTGCCGGCGTAGCCGCTTATCGTCTTGGTGTTGTCGCTCCAGAACGAAGCGGTATACAGATTCTGCTGCCAGATCGGCGTCGCGCTGGCATTGAACTGGTAATAACCGTTGCTGCCGGAAACGGTGAAGCTCTGGCTGGCGAAATTGCCCTGCAGCATCGAGGCGTAGGCTTGACGCAGCGTGCCTTCCGCCAGCTGCAGATTATTCTGATACAAGGCATTATTGCTGGCCATGTGCAGCTGGCCCAACGACTGGCTGCTGCCCGCCAGACCCAGAATCATGATCACCAGCATGAAAATCAGCGCGACGATCAGCACCACGCCCTTCTGCCCCGCGGGATAGGTTCGCAAGATCGTCATAGTCCGGCATTCCTCAGGGACACGGTCATCGTGTACACGTGGCGCAATCGGGTATCGCAAGGCACCACCACGGTGCTGCCCAACACCGTCCAACTGGTCTGATTCGCGCAACCCGAGCGCGCGCCCGCCGGCGCCGAACCCAGCGGGCCCTCCAACAAGGCGGCTATCCTCAGGCTGTTGACCTGCGCCCAATTGCTGACCTGGGCTGCGGGCAGATACTGCGTGGTCACGCCCGGCGTGCTTCCAACGCCGTACCACACCTGCAAGGCATCCACGCCGGGCACCACCGGCGTCAATTGCCAGCTGGAGGCTGTTCCGTCATATACCGCCTGATACAACGCGCTCTGCGCGCCTGTCGCCTGCGCGACGAAATAGGCGGTTTGCGACAAAGGCACCGCCACCGAGCCCACCGGAAAATCCGCATCCAAAGCCTGCTTCAGATTGATCACGCTGCCGCTGCTGGCGCTGCCGACGCTATTGACTTGCAGAATCGACGAGTGCCCGCAATTGGATACCGCCAACAGGTTGTTAGCCACCACCCCGGAGGCCGCCAGCGTAACCAGGGCCGTGCTGCCGGCCGATGCGTAGGTATTGACCCACACCGGCGTCGTGCCATTGGTTTGCCCGGCGAAAACCAGCACATCGCTGCCCTGCGCCACTTTGCCTTGCAGGCTGCTATCCAGCGTCGGCGACCAGTCGGTCAATGTGCTGTCGTTGTTGCCGTTGAGCGCGCTCAGCGTCAGCGTCGACGAGGCCAGCGTCGCGTCATAACCGATGACCGGCGAGTTGAAGTTGCTCAACAGGCCATTTGCCGTCACCAGCGCATTGGAAGTAGTGGCGCCGGAGCAGCCAAAAAAGCCGGCAGAACGCGCCGTCTGCGAAATCACGCTGGACAAGGTCGCGCCGGCGTTCTGCAACATGCCCTGGCCGGCATTGGTGGAATAATCCTTGCGCCCGCCCACCATGATGCCGACCAGGGCCGTCAGCAGCAGCAAACCGATGGTGATCGCCACCATCAGTTCAATCAGGGAGAATCCAGACTGCGCTCGCCAGGCTTTCACATGATGGTCCTCACCGTCACGGTCTGCAGGCTGCCGCCGCTCACCGCATTGCCATCGGTCCACCAGATCTGCACCACGCGCTCGGTGCTGCCGCCGTTTGTCGGCTGATAAACGCTGCCGGTGCCGCCGGGCAGATTGTTCTGCAGATCGCTCAGCCACTGATACTTGTCATAAGTGGCCATCGTCGCCGCGCTGCACGCGGAAGTGACACAATTGCTTTGCAGAGAGGAAGGCGTAGTGCCGGACGCCACATCGTAGTTGCCCACGCTGACCTGGGCTGAATTCGCCCGCATCCGGTCAACCATATCGTAAGCGTATTGGGTGGCCATCTGCCGTAGATAAGCCGAGCCGCTCGCGCGCTCCGCATTCAGTATCACGGCGATGGCTGCCAGCACGCCCATCGCCAGCACCAGCAGCGCAATCAGCACCTCCAGCATGGTGAACCCCGCCGCCGGCCGCCTCAGTCCATTGCGCATGTCCATCCCCATTGCCCGGCTGTCATTGCCAGAATAGCTCCGGCGAATGACAAATGGCAGCCAGCGCCGACAAAAGGACGGATAGCGACGATGGACGGCGATCAACCGCATCGGCTGGCAATCAGCCCAGCGGAAACGCCAAAGCCCCGCCGGGTTCCGGTCGGGGCTGCTTGGGGGAGGTTTCGCGCGCGCAATGCAAAAACCCCAGCTCAATGAGCTGGGGTTTTGCGTATGAGGCGTCTGGCGGTGTCCTACTTTCACATGGCGAATGCCACACTATCATCGGCGCTAAGGCGTTTCACGGT
>NZ_JAYFSJ010000024.1:0-61604 GCF_039708975.1 Chromobacterium indicum | reverse complement strand
TTAGCGCCGATGATAGTGTGGCATTCGCCATGTGAAAGTAGGACACCGCCAGACGCCCCATAACGAAGCCCAGCTCAAACGAGCTGGGCTTTGTGCATTGCGCGCGCGAAACCTCCTCCCAGCAGCCCCGACCGAACCCGGCGGGGCTTTGGCGTTTCTGAGGATATGTCGATGTGGTGTGAATTCTTGGACAGATTGTCCATCTTATGCCGTTGCGGGAGATCTGCATTTTTGCAAAAATGCGCGGCAGATATTTTATGCAGCGCATATTATTCAAAATGTCGAATTAACCCCTAGGGCGGAAGTCTTGAGCAAATTCAAGGGCGGCGAGTGGCTGCTGTTCGGCGCGGTCTGGCTTGCCTGCACGCTGCTTGTGACAGCGCAGTGGGGGGTGAGCGAATATCGCCGCTTGCAGGACGGCTTCGAGCTGGCCGCGCATCAGGCGTATGCGGGCGTGGCAAGGCGGCTGGACCAGAACGAGTCGGTGCTATCGGCGATCGATGCGCTGCTGTTGTCGCGCGAGCCGTTCGATGCGGCTGCCGTCGGCGCCTTTTCCCGTGAGATGCTTCCCCGTTATCAGCAGTTGTACGCCATCCAGTTTCTCCGCAATGTTTCCGCCGATAATCGGGTGGTTTTCCTGAGAGAGATGGAGCAACGCTTTGGCGAGACTTTCTATATCCGAGATTTCGATGTCGTGGGCCGGCGTAGCTGGCAGCCTGCCCCGGTGCGAGCCCAGTCTCTAGTCGTCTCGATGATAGAGCCGGATTTGCCGGCAGCCAGTCCCGTTTATGGTTATGACGTGCTTGGCGATGCCTATTTCGCTCCGGAGTTACGGCGGGCGATTTCCGGCGGGCAGAAAGTGTCTTCTCGTCCCTTTGAGCTGTATGACGGCGGTGGGCGGGCTTATCTGCTGATGCAGCCCTTGTTCAGGGACTCGGAGTCGCCAGGCAGAAAGCGGCTGGCCGGGATGGCGGTGCTGGTGGTTTTCTGCGATCGGCTGTTGCAATTGCCGGTCGATGCCAGCCTGTCCAATAATCTGGATTTGGCCTTGCTGGCCAAGGAGGGCGGTCATGAGCTGTTGTATGAGCGGCTTCATCGCGTCGCCGAGCATGACTGGTGGCCGGTCGTCACCCGGCTGGAGGCGAAGCTGCCGCTGAATAGCGAAGCGCAGCCGTTCGTGCTGGGCGTCGCCCAGGACGTCCGCGTCAGCGATTTGGCGTTGTTGCCGCTGCTGTTGAGGGAGCTGTTGCTGACGCTGCTGCTGGCCGCCGCCGGCCTGATATATTCCCAGCGCATGGCTTTGCGCAGGCAGCGCAGCCTGGCGGATGAGGAGCTGTTTCTGCAGAGCGAACGCGCGTCTGTGACCTTGAACGCGATTCACGACGGGGTGGTGATCCTGCGCCAGGATCGAAACATTGAAATGGCGAATCCAATGGCGCTGAGGCTGGTGGAGATGCCGGCCGAGGAGGTGCTGGGCCAACCTTGCCACGAGGTGTTCCGGCTGCTGGGGGAGCTGGCCTCGGAGTTCGCCGAGGATCCGATAGGCGAGTGCTTCCGCACCGGTCTGCCGGTGGAGTTGCAGGAAAGAATGCAGCTGACCACCGCGCGGGGCAAGGTGCATTTCGTCGAGGGCGGCGTCGCGCCGCTGCTGTCCCGCGACGGCGTGCTGATCGGCGTGGTGTGCGCGCTGCGCGACATGGGGCCGCTGCGTCAACGCACGGCCGAGGCGCTGGAGGCCAGCGAAACTCGGGTCAAGGAGCACCTGGAAAAGCTCTCGCACGTGGCGCGGCTGCACACGATGGGGGAGATGGCTTCGGGCATCGCCCATGAGCTCAATCAGCCGCTGACCGCCATTTCCAATTATTGCCAGGCGGCGATGCAGATGCTGGAGGGCGTCGACGACGCGCCGCCGCAGGTGCATTCGGCGCTGAAGCTGGCGGTGGCGCAGGCGGGCCGGGCCGGCGAGATCATCAAGCGGCTGCGAGCGCTGGTCAGCAAACGGGCGATCGAGACGCGGCTGATCGATATCAACCAGGTGGTGGGCAACTGCATGTTTCTGGCGGAGTACGACCTGCGCGAGCGAGGCATCGAAGTGGTGCAGCTATTGTCGGGTTACTCCATTCCGGTGATGGCGGACAGCATCCAGCTGGAGCAGGTGGTGTTGAATCTGCTGTCCAACGCTATGGACGCCTTGAAGGATGAGCCGCCTATGAAACGGCACGTGATCATCCATACCCGGCGAGAGGGACGGAAGGGAATCCTGGAGGTGAGGGATACGGGGCGGGGCATTACTCCGGACTTGTTGGAAGTGCTGTTCCACCCGTTCTTTTCCACCAAGCCACACGGCATGGGCTTGGGCTTGTCGATCTGCCAGACCATAGTCGAGCAGTACGGCGGGCTGATCTCGGCCGAAAACATACCGGCCAGCGGCGCCTGCTTCCGGATCGAGCTGCCGCTGGCCCTGCAGGCGGAGCGGCAGCTGAGCTAGTTCAGGATGCGCGCGTCAGCGCGCCGGGCAAGGCGCGTTGGGCGCGCTCTTCGCGCGGCGTGATGTTGAAGTGGTTGCGGTAGGTGCTGGAGAAATGCGGACCGCTGGAGAAGCCGCAGGCCAGGCCGATCTGGACGATGGATTTGCTGGTTTGCTGCAGCAGTTGCCGGGCGCGGCTCAGACGCAGCTCCAGATAGTATTTCGACGGCACCGTGCCCAGGTATTGCTTGAACAGCCGCTCCAGCTGGCGGCGGGACACGCCGACGTAGTAGGCGATGTCGTCGGTGGACAGCGGCTCTTCGATGTTCGCCTCCATCAGGCTGACCGCTTCGGTCAGCTTGGGCTGGCTGCCGCCGATGCGGGTGGCCAGAGGGATGCGCTGGCGTTCGTTGCCGGGGCGGATGCGTTCCATGCTGAACAGCTCGGACAGCTGGGCGATGAATTCGTGGCCCTGTTGCTTTCCCACCAGATCCAGCATGAAGTCGAAGGTGGCGGCGCCGCCGGCACAGCTTAGGCAGCGGCCCTCGCTCTCGTACAGATTGGACGTGACGATCACGTCCGGGAATTCCTCGGTCAGCCGCGCGATTTCGCGCCAGTGTATCGTCGCGCGCTGTCCCGCCAGCAGGCCGGCGCGCGCCAGCCAGTAGCTGCCGCAGCCTAGGCCGGCCAGGGTCATCTTGTCGGCGTTGCCGCCACCCAGGGCTTTGCTCAAATCTTCCAGCGCGAAATCGCTGACGATCTCGTCGGCCAGGATCAGCAGGTAGTCCAGCTTGGGCGCGTAGGACAGCGGCAGGTCCACCGCCAGTTTGATGTCGTTGGACAGCTGCACCGGCGCGCCGTCCAGCGATAGCAGCAGCGTTTCGTACAGGCGTTTTTCCGCCAGCAGATTGGCGTGTGTCAGCACCTCGGAGGCGCTGGCGAAGTCGGCCATCGAGGCGTGGGGCAGGAGCAGGAAGCCAAAGCGCAGGGCTTTGCCGGTTTGGGGCGGGTGACCCATGGTGTGATTGTCTGTGTCAGTTGGCAAAAATGCCGCCATGGCAGGCAAGCCTGGCATGGCGGCGTTATCTCGCCCTGCATTGTACGATTTATTTCGGCGGGCCGGCACAAATTGTTGCCGGCCCGCGCGGCCTCAATGCTTGCGGGGCGCGAGGAAGGCCAGGTAGCGGCATTCGGCCCGCTTCATCAGCCAGACCAGGCCGAAGGTGAGAGCCAGGTAGATCAGCGCGGCGGTGAGGAAGGGCTCGAATGGCATATAGCTTTCGCTGTAGATGCGGCGGGCGACGCCGGTGAGATCGGCTAGCGTCACCAGGCCGGCGATCGCGGTGCTCTGCAGCATCATGATCACTTCGTTGCTGTAAGCCGGCAGCGCGCGGCGGAGCGCCGACGGCAGCACGATGCGGCGCAGCATCAGCCACTGGCTCATGCCCATCGAGCGGGCCGCCTCGATCTCGCCCCAGTGGGTGGCGCGGATCTGGCCGGCGATGATCTCGGTGGTGTAGGCGGCGGTATTCAGCGTGAAGGCCAGAATCGCGCAAACGTAGGCATCCTGCAGATATCGCCAGGCCCAGCTGTCGCGCACCCAGTCGAACTGGGCGAGGCCGTAGTAGATGATGAACAGCTGCACCAGCAGCGGCGTGCCGCGGAACACGTAGCCGAACAGCCAGACCGCGCCCGCCAGCGCGCGGTTCTTGGAGACGCGGGCCACCGCCAGCGGGATGGCCATGGCCAGGCCCAGCAGCAGGGACAGACCCAGCAGCTCCAGGGTGAGGACCAGGCCGTCGGTGCTGGACAGCATCGGGCCGCCGTCATGGGCGCCGAAGAACTCCGGCAGCCGCTCGATAATCAGTTGAGGATCGATCACAGTCCGCTCTCCTTGGCGCCCATCGAATAGCGTTTTTCCAGCCAGTACAGCAGCAGGTTGGATACGCCGGTGACGGCGAGGAACAGCGCGCCGACGATGATGTAGACGTCGAAGGGCTGCTGGGTGGCGGATTTGGCGGCGTCGGCGCGGTACATCACGTCATTGAGGCCGATTACCGACACCAGGGCGGTGGACTTCACCAGCACCAGCCAGTTATTGGAAAAGCTGGGCAGCGCGTAGCGCACCATCTGCGGCAGCTGGATGCGGAAGAACACGCGCAGCGGCGACATGCCGTAGGCGAGGCCGGCTTCCATCTGTCCCTTGTGCACGGCCATCATCGCGCCGCGGAAGGTTTCCGTCATGTAAGCGCCGAAAATGAAGCCCAGCGTGGCCACGCCGGCGGCGAAGGGGTTGATGTCGGGGCTTTGCCAGCCGAAGTAGCCGCAAATGTCGTTGAGCGCCATCTGGGCGCCGAAGAACAGCAGGAACATCCACACCAGGTCGGGAATGCCGCGCACCACGGTGGAGTAGAATTCGGCCAGCAGAGTCAGCGGACGGGAGTGGCTGGACTTGAACAGCGCGCCGACCAGGCCGAGCGCGACGGACACGACCAGCGAGGTGCCGGCCAGTTTCAGGGTCAGCACGCCGCCTTCGAGGATGCTGGGAAGGTAGCCTTGAAGCATGAAGCAATCTCGGAAAAGGGGATTGCCGACGCCGGCGCGCCGGCGTCGTATCGGGTGGGTCAGTTCAGGGCTCAGCCGCCGTAGATGTCGAAGCTGAAGTACTTGTCCTGGACTTTCTTGTAGGCGCCGTCCTTGCGGATCTGGTCGATGGCCTTGTTCAGGCGTTCGACCAATGCCTTGTTGCCCTTCTTGACGGCGATGCCGCAGCCCGGGCCGAAGTATTTGACGTCGGAGTAATTGGGGCCGACGAAGGCGTAGCCCTTGGCCTGGGCGGTCTTCAGGAATTCCTGTTCGCCGACGGCGCTGTCGACGAACACGGCGTCCACGCGGCCGGACTTCAGGTCCAGGAAGGACTCAGGCGACTTGGCGTAAGACACGATGGAGGCACCGTTCTTGCCCCAGTTGTCCTTGGCGAACTTTTCCTGGGTGGAGGCGCGCAGCACGCCGATCTTCTTGCCCTTCAGGCTGGCGGCGTCCACCTTGGTGCCGTCCTTGGCCACCATGCGGCTGGCGATGTTGTAGTACTTGTGGGAGAAGTCCACCGCCTTCTGGCGTTCCGGGGTGATCTGCATCGAGGAGATGATGGCGTCGAACTTGTTGGCGTTCAGCGCCGGGATCAGGCCGTCCCAGTCCTGGGGCACGATCTGGCAGGTGACTTTCATCGCCGCGCACAGCGAGTTGGCGATGTCGATGTCGAAGCCTTGCGGCTTGCCGTCGGCGCCTTGCTTGGAGAACGGCGGGTAGTTGAGATCCACGCCGATGCGCAGGGTTTCCGCCTGGGCGGACAGGGAGGCGAGCAGGGCGAGGCCGGCGCTTGCGATCAGGGCTTTTTTCATGATGTTGCTTCTACTTCTCTCTCGTTGGCCGCAGGCGCGATGCGCAGGCGGCCGGCTTGTAAACCCCGCACCGGAGGCGACGTTAATGTTCCGATCCGGGCCGTTTTGTGTTCTGAATTGACCAACGGTTTTTGCGATAGCCAACAATAAGCGGCTGATTTGGTCAATCCCCACAAGCAAGTGCGCACATTCTACCTTACTTTTGCGAACAAATGGAAATATCATAAAAATCAACAAGTTACGCGATAATTGTTTGATGATCTACAATGCGTGCTGTTACGAGATTTGTGTAATTGTCCGTCGCTTTGCTGTAAGGTGTCGGCTGGATTTTCGGGCGGCTTATGCGCCTGCGTTGTTGCCTCTGGGATAGGCATGGCGCTTTTTGTGTAAGTGCATGTCGCATTAAGGAAATCCGGCCGGGGTGGCGCTATCTACAATGCCCCGACAACCTCCCTGCTCACAACAAGAGAAGCTAAATGTCGCTTACCAACAAGACCGAACTGGCCAGCCTGATCGCTGATATTCAGGCAGTGGCCGAGAGCAAGCTTTCTTCCAAGGAGACCCAACGACTCGCCGCCTTCTTCCCGATCTATTTCGAAGAGACCGAACACGCCGACCTCAGGCAGTTCTCCTCGCTCGATCTGTTCGGCGCAGCGATGGCGCACTACGAGTTCGCCGGCAAGCGCTCTGCCGGACAGGTCAAGTGCCGCATCTACAACCCCGATTTCGAACGCGACGGCTGGCAAAGCACCCACACGGTGATCGAAGTGGTGAACGACGACATGCCGTTCCTGATCGATTCGATCTCCATGCTGCTGTCGCGCTACAACCTCAATCTGCATCTGCTGGTCCACCCGGTGCTGGCGGTTGCCCGCGACAAGAGCGGCGTGCTGGCCGAGGTGAAGCGCACTGAGGACCGCAGCCTGCCGCTGGAGTCGTTCATCCACGTCCAGATCGACCGCATCAGCGACGCCGAGCTGCTGGCCAAGCTGGAAGCCGAGCTCAAGCGCGTGCTGGCCGATATCCGCCTGGTGGTCAGCGACGAGCCGAAAATGCGCGAAGTGCTGGCCGGCATCGGCAAGGACCTGGCCAAGGTGAAGGGCGAGCGCGCCGCCGAAGCCAAGGAAGCCGTGGCCTTCCTCGACTGGATGGCCGCGCGCAACTTCCTGTTCATGGGCTATTGCGATTACGATCTGGTCAAGCGCGACGGCAAGGACAGCCTGAAGATCGTCAAGGAGTCCGGTCTTGGCATCCTGAAAGAGCAGGGCGACAAGGAATACTCCGCCAGCTTCGAACAACTGCCGCAAGAGCTGCGCGAACTGGCCCACCTGCCGCAGCTGATCATCCTGAACAAATCGCAGACCCGCTCCATCATCCACCGTTCGGCCTATGTCGACTTCGTCGGCATCAAGCGTTTCAACGACAAGGGCCAGGTGATAGGCGAGCGCCGCTTCCTGGGCCTGTACACTGCCAGCGCCTACCAGATGTCGCCCAAGGATGTGCCCATCCTGCGCCAGAAGGTGTCCACCGTCGTCAAGAACTGCGACTTCGTCGACGATAGCTACAAGTCCAAGACGCTGGGCTTCGTGCTGGAAAGCTATCCACGCGACGAGTTGTTCGAAATCCCGGCCGAAGTGCTGGCGCCGATAGCCGAAGGCATCGTCAGCCTGCAGGAACGCCCGCGCGTGCGGCTGTTCGTCCGCGCCGACCGCTACCACCGCTATGTCAGCAGCCTGGTCTACGTGCCGCGCGACAGCTTCAGCACCGAAGTGCGGCTGAAGATCGAAAAGGTGTTGATGAACGCCTTCAACGGCGCCAGCGCCGAGTTCAGCGTGCAGATCGGCGACGGCACCCTGGCCCGCGTCCACTACATCATTCGCACCGCATCCGCCAAGCTGCCGGAATTCCACGCCGCCGACATCGAGGCTGAAATCGCCCGCCTGGTGCGCGGCTGGAGCGAAGAGCTGCACCAGCAATTGGTGGAAGCCCACGGCGAAGAGCGCGGCAACGGCCTGTTCAACCGCTACAAGGATGGTTTCCCGCTGGCTTACCGCGAAGAATTCGCGGTGCGCAACGCGGTGCTGGACGTCCAGCATCTGGAGGCGATCTGCCCCGAGCAGCCGCTGGCGATGAAGCTGTACCGTCCCTTCCACCGCGTCGGCGCGGCCTTCAATCTCAAGCTGTTCCGCGAAGGCGAGCCGCTGGGCCTGTCCGCCAGCCTGCCCATTCTCGAGAACATGGGCGTCAAGGTGCGCGATGAGCATCCGTACTGCGTGAAGCGCGCGGACGGCAGCCAAGTGTGGATCAGCGATTTCGGCCTCGACGTCGGCGGTTTCGGCGAGCAGATGGCGCAGGACCAGGTGCAGCAGGACTTCCAGGAGCTGCTGGCCCAGGTGTTCGCCAAGCGCTGCGAAAACGACGGCTTCAACCGCCTGGCGCTGGTGGCGGGCCTCGACTGGCGCGAAATCTCGCTGGTGCGCGCGCTGGCCAAGTATCTGCGCCAGGGCGGCCTGACCTTCAGCCAGGCGTACATCGAGCAGTGCGTGGCCAACTACCCGGCCATCACCCGCAGCCTGGTCGAGCTGTTCTACGCCCGCCTGGACCCGGCAGGCTTCGACGACGACAAGGCCGAGTTGCTGCTGGCCGCCGTGCGCGGCATGCTGGACGGCGTGGCCAATCTGGACGAAGACCGCATCCTGAACGGCTTCCTGGCCGTGATCCTGGCCACCCGCCGCACCAACTTCTGGCAGAAGGCGGAAGACGGCCACTTCAAGTCCTACATCTCGTTCAAGCTGGAATCCAGCCAGGTTCCGTTCCTGCCGCAGCCGCGCCCGATGTTTGAAATCTGGGTCTACAGCCCGCGCGTGGAGGGCGTGCACCTGCGCGGCTCCAAAGTCGCCCGCGGCGGCCTGCGCTGGTCCGACCGGATGGAAGACTTCCGCACCGAAGTGCTGGGCCTGGTGAAGGCGCAGATGGTGAAGAACTCGGTGATCGTGCCGATGGGCTCCAAGGGCGGCTTCGTCGGCAAGCAACTGCCGGCGCCGTCCGAGCGCGAGGCCTTCCTGGCCGAGGGCATCGCCTGCTACAAGATCTTCATCTCCGCCTTGCTGGACGTCACCGACAACCTGGTGACCGGCCAGATCATTCCGCCGACCGACGTTCGCCGCCTGGACCCGGACGATCCGTACCTGGTGGTGGCCGCCGACAAGGGCACAGCGACCTTCTCCGACATTGCCAACGGCATTTCCGAGTCTTACGGCTTCTGGTTGGGCGACGCCTTCGCCTCCGGCGGCTCCGCCGGCTACGACCACAAGGGCATGGGCATCACCGCCCGCGGCGCCTGGGAATCGGTGAAGCGCCACTTCCGCCATCTGGGCATCAACACCCAGGAGCAGGATTTCAGCGTGATCGGCATCGGCGACATGGCCGGCGACGTGTTCGGCAACGGCATGCTGCTGTCCGAGCACATCTGCCTGAAGGCGGCATTCAACCACCTGCACATCTTCCTGGACCCGACGCCGAACGCGAAGAAGAGCTTCGCCGAGCGCGCACGCCTGTTCAATCTGCCGCGCTCCAGCTGGTCCGACTACAACCGCGAGCTGATCTCCAAGGGCGGCGGCATTTTCGAGCGCAGCGCCAAGTCCATCCCGCTGTCGCCGGAAGTGAAGGCGTGGCTGGAAACCAGCAAGGACAGCATGGCGCCGAACGAGCTGATCCATGAGATCCTCAAGGCCAAGATCGACCTGCTGTACAACGGCGGCATCGGCACTTACGTCAAGGCGTCCACGCAGAGCCACGCCGACGCCCGCGACCGCGCCTGCGATCCGGTGCGCGTCAACGGCAACCAGCTGCAAGCCCGCGTGGTGGCCGAAGGCGGCAACCTGACGTGCACCCAGCTGGGCCGCGTCGAGTTCGCGCTGGCCGGCGGCCGCATCGCCACCGACGCCATCGACAACTCCGCCGGCGTGGACTGCTCCGACCACGAGGTCAACATCAAGATCTTGCTGGGCGCGGTGATGCAGGCCGGCGACATGACGCTGAAGCAGCGCAACGAGCTGCTGGCCGAGATGACCGACGAAGTGGGCCATCTGGTGCTGCGCAACAACGTGCTGCAGACCCAGGTGCTGGCGATCAAGCGTCTGGAAGCCGCGTCGATGCTGTCCACCCATGCGCGGATGATCGCGCACATGGAAAAGACCGGCGAACTGAACCGCGAGATCGAGTATCTGCCGTCCGAAACCCAGATCAACGAGCGCCGCCTCGCCCGCCAGGGCCTGACCGTGCCGGAGATCGCGGTGCTGCTGGCCTACAGCAAGATTTCGCTGGATCAGGCCATCCTGGCCACCGATGTGCCGGACGACAAGGACTTCCTGCCGATACTGGTCAACTACTTCCCGAAACCGCTGCAGCAGCGCTTCGGCAAGCAGATGGAGCAGCATCAGCTGCGCCGCGAGATCATCGCCAACCAGCTGGCCAACCAGATCATCAACCGCATGGGCACCACCTTCGTGTTCCGGATGCAGGAGGAGTCGCCGTTCTCCGCGGCCGACATCGCCCGCGCCTGGTGGATCGCCAGCCGCGTGTTTGACGCGGAAAGCCTGTGGGGCCAGATCGAGGCGCTGGACAACAAGGTGCCGGCCGACCAGCAGATGCAGTTGATGGTGCTGGTGCGCACGCTGGTGGAGCGCGTGACCCGCTGGGTGCTGCGCAACAAGCGTCCGTTCGGCTCCGTTAACGCGGTGATCGAGCAGTACGCGTCCAAGGTGCAGAGCCTGCTGGCGCAGCTGCCCAAGCTGATTCCGGCCGCCGACTACCCGGCGGTGGCCGCGCTGGAGCAACGCATCGCTCACGCGAATCTGCCGCAGCCGCTGACCCAGGTGCTGGCGCGCCTTGAGTTCGCGGTACCGCTGATGGACATCATCGAGATCAGCGAGGGCAGCAAGCTCAAGCTGGAGCAGGTGGCCGCCAACTACTACCAACTGGGCAGCACGCTGCAGCTGGATTGGCTGCGCGACGCCATCACCGGCCTGCCGCGCGACAACCGCTGGCAGTCGCTGGCTCGTTCGGCGCTACGCGACGACCTGTACAGCGTGCACCGCAATCTGGCCCGACAGGCGCTGGAAGGCGTGTCGGCGGCGGACTTCGCCGCCAAGTGGCTGGTCAACCGCCAGGGCGCGGTGGAAATCTGCGGCCAGATGTTCGCCGAGCTGCAGTCGTTCAGCGCGCTGGACCTGGCGATGCTGTCCGCCGGCATGCGCGAGCTGAACAACCATCTGCTGGCCTGATGCTGATGTCCTGAAAATTCCGGCCGCGAGGGCGGAATGAAAAACGCCGCGAGGATTCCTCGCGGCGTTTTTGTTGATATTGCCGGAATATCGGATTTGCATCGGTTTTGTGGATTTTAGTAGCTCAAATGTCACTGAAATTGTGTATCTTTTCCGATCTCGACGTCATGCCGTGGCAGCGGCGGGCTTCGAAAGAACAATACACAAGGAGCAAGTGATGAAACTGATTCCGCTGGGCATGACCCTGAGCGCCGCGCTGGCGCTGGGCGGCTGCATGTCCGATTCCTCGTCCGTGGGCGCGACGCGCACCCAGACCGGCGACGAAGCCGCCGCCAGCCAGGTGGCGGTCAAGATGATCGCCTTCAACGATTTCCACGGCAACCTGGAAGCGCCGGGCACGCTGGCGATTCCCGATCCGAAGGACCCGAGCAAGACTGTCAAGGTGACGGCCGGCGGCGTCGACTATCTGGCCGCCTGGGTCAAGCAGCTGCGCGCGCAGTCGCCGAACACCGTGGTGGTGTCGGCCGGCGACCTGATCGGAGCCAGCCCGCTGGTGTCCGGCCTGTTTCACGATGAGCCGACGATAGAGGCGATGAATCTGCTGGGCCTGGACATCAACGCGGTGGGCAACCACGAGTTCGACGACGGCCAGGATGAGCTGCTGCGGATGCAGAACGGCGGCTGCAAGGCCGGCGCGGTTGAAACCTCCTGCTTGTACGGCGGCGGCTTCTCCGGCGCCAAGTTCAAGTTCCTGGCGGCCAATGTGCAGAAACAGGACGGCGGCACGCTGTTCCCGGCTTACGAGATCAAGAAGTACGGCAATATCCCGGTCGCCTTCATCGGCATGACGCTGAAGGGCACGCCCGACATCGTGTCGCCCACCGGCATCCAGGGCCTGAGCTTCAAGGACGAGGCCGACACCGTGAATGCGCTGGTGCCCAAGCTGAAAGCGCAAGGCGTGGCCGCGGTGGTGGTGGTGGTGCACGAGGGCGGCTACCAGAGCGGCAACTACAACGAGTGCAAGGGCATCTCCGGCCCCATCGTCGACATCGTCAAGAAACTGGACAAGGCGGTGGGGCTGGTGGTCACCGGCCACACCCACCAGGCTTACAATTGCCAGATCGATGGCCGCACTGTCACCAGCGCCAAGAACTACGGCCAGCTGTTCACCGAGATCAACTTCAAGCTGAGCCCGGCGACGCGGACTTTCGTGCCGGGGTCGATCCAGGCGGTCAACCGTCCGGTGACGCAGGACATCGCGCCGCTGGCCAGTATCAGCAGCCTAGTGCAGTTCTATCTGACCAAGGCCGCGCCCATCGCCAATAAGCCGGTGGGCACGCTGGCGGGCGCCTTGACCCGCACTGCCAGCGCGGCGGGCGAATCGACACTGGGTGACGTGCTCGCGGATTCCCAGCTGGATGCGGGCAGGGCGCAGGGCGCAGTGGCCGCCTTCATGAATCCGGGCGGCATCCGCGCCGACCTGGCGCCGGCGGCAGACGGCAGCATCAGCTACAAGCAGATCTACACCGTGCAACCCTTCGGCAACACCATGATGACGATGACGCTGACCGGCGCGCAGATAGACCGCCTGCTGGAGCAGCAATGGAGCAACCCGTCCCAGCCCAAGATCCTGCAGGTGTCGTCCGGCTTCAGCTACAGCTGGAGCCAGTCTGCGCCGGCCGGCAGCAAGGTGGACATCAACAGCATCACCATCAACGGCGTGAAGATCGATCCCGCAGCCAGCTACACGGTGCAGGTGAACAACTTCATCGCCGGCGGCGGCGACGGCTTCACCGTGCTGACAGAAGGCGGCAACCGCGTCGGCGGCGGGGTGGATGTGGACGTGCTGCAAAGCTATCTGGCCAAGCGCGCCAACTTGCCGGTGCCGGCGCTGAACCGCATCGTTCAGCTGCCATGAGCGATGGGCCTCTCCGCCTGCGGGCAGGTGGAGGGGCTCTGCGCCTGTTCAAAGTCCGGCGAGCGAGGGCGAGGCAAGGCGAAAACAGATGAAGAAGCGCAGCGCGGATACGGCGCGCGAGATTCCGAAGCTGTTCGCAACGCCGTGTCGCCGACGCGCGGCAGGCATTGGGCGGGCTTTCAGAAGTAGTCTATCTGGTCGGCGATGAGCGGGGATTCCAGCTTGCCGCCGGCCACCAGCTTCTCAAAGCCGCATACCTGGTCGCGGCCGTGGCTCTTGGCGTAGTAAAGCGCGCGGTCGGCTTGCTCCAGCAACTGGTCCGGCAACAAGCCCGGGGTGATGCGGGTGTAGCCGATGCTGATGGTGATGCAGCCCGCTTGGGGGAAAACGTGCCGCCGGACCGAGGCTCGGAAGCGCTCCAGCGCGACTTCGGCCGGTTCCGCGTCCCCGCATTCCAGCAGCAAGGCGAATTCTTCGCCGCCATAGCGGAACAGTCCGTCTTCTTCGCGGAAGCTTGCCTGCATCAGCTGAGCCATCAGCAGCAGCACCTCGTCCCCGACCATGTGGCCGAAGCGGTCGTTCACCTGTTTGAAATGGTCGATGTCCAGCAAGGCCAGCATATGGGTGGCCGCGGATTCCGCTTCATGCTGCAAGGAGGCGATCAGGTTATAGAAGCGCAGGTCGAACTTGCGCCGGTTGTGCAGGGCGGTCAGCATGTCGCGGTCGGCCTCGAACAGCAGCCGCAGGAAGTTCTCGTGTATCCGCGCCATCGCCAGCAGCATGTCCCGGTTGACGTCGGCGTCCGGACCGCAGTGGATGACCACCAGCGAGGTGATGTTGCCCATGCAGTGCAAGGGCAGACACAGGCCGCTGGGAATGCGCAGCAGCGCCGTGTTGTCGTGATGGGTGTGGCTGAACAGATCGCGCAGGAACGGGGAAGGGGGCAGCCAGCCGTCTGCCGGGGTTTCGCGGACCTCCGGCTTGCCAGACGCGGCCAGGGCTTCCAGCCGCCGGCAGAGATAGGGCGAGCCGTTGACCCGGCGGCAGGCGAACAGCTCCACCCTGTCGACATGCATCAGTTCCACTAGAGTGGACAGCAGGCTGGACTCCAGCATTTCCTGCTCGCGCTGCGAGGTCAGCTCGACCAGATTGTCGAGCAGCAGCTTGCTTTCATCCTGCTCCGCGGGAGGCGTCGGCATGGCGGGAACTCCTGGAATGGCCGTGATGCGGCGCGTCCGCGCCGCAAGTTCCCAGAATTATAGGCAAGCCGCCGAAGAAAACAGTCCTAGCCGCGACCAGTGCTGCCGAAGCCGCCGGCGCCGCGGTCGGAAGCGTCGAAGTCGTCGACGATATTGAAGCCCACCTGCACCACCGGCACGATCACCATCTGGGCGATGCGCTCCATCGGCTCCAGGCGGAACGGTTCCTGGCCGCGGTTCCAGACCGAGACGAACATCTGGCCCTGATAGTCGGAATCGATCAGGCCGACCAGATTGCCCAGCACGATGCCGTGCTTGTGGCCGAGGCCGGAGCGCGGCAGCAGCATGGCGGCCAGGCCCGGATCGTTCAGGTGGATGGCGATGCCGGTCGGGATCAGCTTGGTTTCGCCCGGCTGGATGGTCATCGTTTCTTCAGTGGCGGCGCGCAGATCCAGGCCGGCCGAGCCGGAGGTGGCGTAGGCGGGCAGATTGTCGCGCAGGCGCGCGTCCAGGATCTTGACGTCGATAACGGGTTGCATGGTGTTTCCTTGTGATGCGGGGCGGCCGGAAAGCCGCCCGATGGTTGATTCTTCAGCGCTTGGCCAGCAGGGCGGCCAGGTGGCGGACGATGGCGGCGGCCACGTCGTCCTTCGGCATCTGCGGCAGCGGGTGCTCGCCGGCGTCGTCCAGCAGCACCACTTGGTTGTCGTCGGCGCCCATCGCCTGCTGGGCGAGGTTGGCCACCAGCATGGGCAGCTTCTTGCGCCTGCGCTTGGCCTCGGCGAATTCCAGCAGGTTCTGGCTTTCGGCGGCGAAACCGACACAGAACGGCGCGGCGGGCAGGCTGGCGACGGTGGCCAGGATGTCCGGGTTTTCTTCCAGCTCGATCGTCGGCGCGGCGGCGCCTTTCTTGATCTTGTGCTCGCTGCGGTTCTTCACCCGGTAGTCGGCCACCGCCGCCACGGAAATGAACACATCGCTGCGGCCCACCTCGGTCAGCACAGCCTGTTGCATCTCGGCCGCGCTCTGCACGTCCAGCCGGCGCACGTTCAAGGGCGCGTCCA
This sequence comes from Chromobacterium indicum, assembly GCF_039708975.1. Lineage (NCBI taxonomy): Bacteria > Pseudomonadati > Pseudomonadota > Betaproteobacteria > Neisseriales > Chromobacteriaceae > Chromobacterium > Chromobacterium indicum. Next base: position 46,270 of record NZ_JAYFSJ010000024.1, on the reverse strand, counting down.
TGCCGGTGGGGCCGGATACCAGCGTGACTTCGGCGCCGGCGTCGCGGCAGGCGCGCGCCAGCGCGTAACCCATCTTGCCGGAGCTGATGTTGGTGATGCCGCGCACCGCGTCTATCGCTTCATACGTCGGGCCCGCCGTCAGCAGCACTTTCTTGCCGGCGAGCAGCTTGTCGGCGAAAAAGCCGCGCAGCAGCTCGACGATTTCATGCGGCTCCAGCATGCGGCCGTCGCCGGTCTCGCCGCAGGCCTGGAAACCGTTGCCGGGGCCGAACACGGTCGCTCCGTCCGCTTCCAGCTGGGCGATGTTGCGCTGGTTGGGCGGGTTTTGCCACATTTGCAGATTCATCGCCGGGGCGACGATCAGCGGGCAGGTCCGAGCCGCGGCCAGCGTGGAGACCAGGTCGTCGCAAGCGCCGTGGGCCAGCTTGAACAGCAGGTTGGCGGTGGCTGGCGCGATCAGGAAGGCGTCGGCGCGGCGCGACAGCTCGATATGGGCCATCGCATTGCTGGGGCGCGGATCCCACAGATCGGTGTAGACGGTATGGCCCGACAGCGCCTGGAAGGTGGCGGGCGTCACGAAATGGGTGGCCGATTCGGTCATCACCACTTCCACTTGGTGCCCGGCCTTGATCAGCTGGCGGGTCAGCTCGGCCGACTTGTAGGCGGCGATGCCGCCGCCGATGCCGAGGAGGATGCGTTTGGCAGTCATCTCTATGGTTTCGAAATCAGCCGTAAACTGGCCATTCTAGCGGATTTGTCCTTTCGGGTGGTCGTGTCGTCGGCAGTTCATGCCAATGTTAATGTCATTGCCTGCTTCTATCTTGTTGGCCTGACCCCACAAACAATGCTATAGCCAGAAGGAGAGCGCGAGATGTCCATCGCCAGTTGGCCCGAGTCCGAGCGTCCACGGGAGAAGCTGTTGTCCCAGGGCGCCGCGACGCTGAATGATTCCGAATTGCTGGCCATCTTCCTGCGCACCGGCATCAAGGGCGTAAACGCGGTGGAGCTGGCGCGGCGGCTGCTGCAGGAATTCGGCTCCCTCTCGGCGCTGCTGGCCGCGCCGCTGCCGGCGTTCAAGGCCAAGCAGGGCCTCGGGGAGGCGAAATACGCGCAATTGATGGCCTGCACCGAGCTGGCGCGGCGGGCGCTGTCGGAGCAGCTGAAACTGGGCGACGCGCTGTCCAGCCCGCAGCAGGTGAGGGATTATCTGAGGCTGAGCATAGGCAGGCGGGAGGTCGAAACATTTGTTGTGATTTTTCTGTCGGCACAAAACCGGCTGATCGAAGTCGAAGAAGTGTTCAAGGGAACCTTGACCGAGACCCGGGTGTATCCGCGCGAAGTGTTGCGGCGGGCGTTGCGGCACAATGCGGCGGCGCTGATTATCGCGCATAATCACCCGTCAGGCGTCAGCGAGCCGTCCAGCGCCGATCGGGTGCTGACCGACACGCTCAAGCGGGCGCTGGAACTGGTCGATATCAGGTTACTTGACCATTTTGTCGTAACCGGCGGGCACGCGGAGTCGTTCGCCGAGCGAGGCTGGCTGTAAAGGCGTGTGAGCGCGGGGCTTGATGCGATGGCGGTTTGACAGTGCCGCTCCCGATGGCGGGGCCCGCGAACAATAACTGTCTGCTTGACCTTTGTTCTCCACCGCATCATAAGGAGGTCGTCATGAACATCCTGCGTTTGCTGAATGAATCGGATTACATTCAGGTCAACAACCAGTTCGTCAAGCCGGACTTCCACACGGTTTCAGAAGAGTTTTCAGACGACGACGACGTGGTGCTGGAGGCCACGCTGGATGGCCAGGAGCTGGTGCTGACCGTGGCCGACCTGACCGACGCCACGCCGCTGGCCGATGGAGGGTTCTGGCTGGAGGGCCTGGGCTACCTCCGTTTCCTGTCGCAGCAGAATCTGCATTGACGCTTAGTCTCCGCATTCCCCGATGGCCCGGCCGACGCCGGGCCATTTCGTTTGGCGGCCGTGGTTTGACCTGCCTCAACTCCGGCACGGGCGCGATGTTCTAGAGTGGCGGCTGTTATTTGCCAGTCATAAATCGGGAGCGTGGAGCGCGTATGCAAAAGTTCAGGATAGGCATGGTGGGAGTGGGGGAAACAGGCACGCCTTTGCTGAAGCAGTTGCTGGATGCGTCGTTCGTCGATCTGGTCGGCGTGGCGGATCTGGATCTGCAGTTGCCGGGCATTTTGCTGGCCAAGGAGCGCGGCGTGCCGGTGACCGATAACTTCATCGAGATCGCAGAGCAGGGCGAGCGCGTCGACATCATCATCGATGTCACCGGGTCGCGCAAGGTTAGGGAGGATTTGCGCCGTTACATGCAGTTTTCCGGCAACACTCATACCGTGATCGTGCACGAGCGGGTCGCCTTGCTGATGCTGTCGCTGGGCGCCGGCCGCTGGGTGGAAACCAGGCATGACGAGCTAAGCTATTGATCTGAAATGTTTGGAATGTGAGGCTGTCCCAGCGATAAGGGAGAGCTGCACGAGGGGATGCGGGAGGCTTGCGCCTCCCGCTTTTTTATTCTCCAGTCGGCGGTTCCGGCGGGGCCGCGTTCTTGTATGCTGAGAGTGTAGTCCGCGCGGTATGGCGCCGCGGGCTATCCTTCATCGCCGTGCAAGGGGAATTCAATGATCAAGCCATCTTCATCCGCCTGGCTGCTGCTATTGCTGCCCGGACTCGCCTTCGCCGCCCTTGGGCAGCGCATCGATTTATCGTCTTCCGCGCCGGTGGCGGGCCGTCAATTGACGGCGGCGGCCATCGGCGCGCCTTATCGCGTGGTGCAGGATCAGGATGCGGCGGGGCGGGTGATACGCCAATTTGTCGCCGGAGACGGCACGGTGTTCGCTGTAGCCTGGAGCGGAGCGACGCTGCCGGATCTGCAGCAGTTGCTGGGCGGCTACTTCCCCGCCTTTCGCCAGTCTCAGCAAGGCAATCGCCAGGGGCTGAACGGGATGCGGGGGCAGGTTGGCAGCTTTGTGGTGCAGTCCAGCGGCAGGCTGGGAGCATTTTCCGGCTTTGCCTACGACAGCGCGCTGTTGCCGGCGGGCGTGACGGTTGACCAGCTGAAATGAGGGCGAAACGATGCGCAGAATAATGTCGATATGCCTGATGCTGTTGTTGAGCGCCTGCGGTGGCGGCGGCGGCGGGGGGGGAGACAATCTGTCCAACGGCGGCAACAGCGGGAGCACTTCCGCCAATAGCGTGACGATGACGGTGGACTCGGGGCCAAGCGGCGCGCAGGGGGCGTTCAACATTCCTTATGTCTCGGTCACCGTGTGCGCGCCGGGCAGCACCAGCAATTGCCAGACCATAGATCATGTCCTCGTCGACACCGGCTCCACTGGCCTGAGGATACTGGGGTCGGCATTGAACTCCTCGCTGCTTGCCGGATTGGGCAGCCAGCAGGTGAGTAGCCGCCAGGTCGTGGAGTGCATGCAGTTTGTCACGAGCATCACCTGGGGCGCGGTCAAGCTGGCCGATGTCAAAATGGCGGGCAAGGTGGCGAGTTCGTTGCCGATGCAGGTGATATCTGACCCGGTTTACACCACGGTTCCTAGCGGCTGCGCGTCGCGGGGCACCAATGCCGGCAGTCTCGCCGGTCTTGGAGCGAATGGGATCATCGGCGTCAGCCAGGCTTTGCAGGACTGCGGCGGCAGTTGCGCGAACAGCTCGCTGAACAGCGTGTATTACCTATGCTCGGGAGCATCCAGTTGTGTCGGCGGCGCGGTGCCTGTTTCGCAGCAGGTGGCGAATCCGGTGGCGGCGTTCAGCGGCGATAACAATGGCGTATTGCTGCAGTTGCCCAGCGTGACTGTAACCGGGACGGCGACGGCGACGGGCTCGCTGATCTTCGGCATCGGCACGCAGTCGAACAATGCGATTCCAGGCGGAGCGCAGGCCTTCCCCGCCGCCAACGCCGGTTTTACCATCAACACCAGTTACAAGGGCGTCAGCTATTCCAGTTTCATCGACAGCGGCTCCAATATCCTGTTCTTCCCGGATAGCGGCATCAGTACTTGTACAGTATACAGCTCGACCTGGTTTTGCCCGTCCTCGCAGCAGAATCTGAGCGCGGTGCTGTCCAGCGGCTCCAGCAGCAGCACCATCAACTTCAGCGTGATCAGCGCGCAATATCTGACGAGCAACAACTATGCGGCCATGCCGGGCATTGCGGCGCCGGCCTCGGGCTCATTGTCCACTCAATTCGACTGGGGCCTGCCGTTCTTCTATGGGCGCAGCGTGTTCATCGGTTTTGTCGGCGGCAGCAATCCCTTGGGATCAGGACCTATGTATATTTTCTGATCTAGTCCGATCTTGCGGCGCAACAATATCTGATCTATAACGCAATCGTCATCACGATGACATCTCCTCTGTCTTTGTGCTTGAGGATAATGGCAAACAGGCCCGGAACATTCCGGGCCTTTTTTTGTTATATGGGCAGCACGAAATATCAGTTAAGCCGGCATTCGTTCCATGCTACATTTCCATGTCATTTTTATTTCGGAACAAGCGTGAACGCGGCGAAGAAGATACGCCAGTTGCTGGATCAGAGCGAAGAGCCGGAACAGGTGGAGGTGTTGCTGCAAATGGTGGCCGGCTTGCAACTGGGGCAGCCGTTCGACCTGAGGCGGTTGTGCGGGATCGAGCAGTCCTATTTTGAGCTGGGCATGGCGCTGTTGAAGGATTGGCATGCCGATCATCACATCGCCGCGCGCAGCAAGTTGGTCGAGTCCATTCTGGCGCGCGACCATGGCCTGCAGCAGCAGCTGTGCCATCTGGACGCCTCGGCCGGCTGACGCTTGCTGTTAGAATGGTCGTATTTGCGCGACGGAGACGACCATGCTGGCGGATGTGGAACTGGCCAAATCCTATCGTTTGTTGAACCACGGGCCGACGGTGCTGGTGAGCAGCGCGGCGGGCGGCAGGCGCAATGTGATGGCGGCGGCTTGGGCGATGCCGCTGGATTTCGATCCGCCCAAGGTGCTGGTGGTGGTGGACAAGTCCACCTATACCCGCGAGCTGATCGAGGCCAGCGGCGAATTCGTGCTCAACATCCCGTGCCGCGCCCAGGCGGCGCAAGTGGTGCAGGTCGGCAGCGAGAGCGGCCACGGGCAGGACAAGTTCGCCTCCAGCGGGCTGGAGCCCATGCCTGGGCTGAAAGTGGGCGCGCCGCGGGTGGCCGGCTGCATCGCTTACCTGGAATGCAGGGTGGTGCAGGAGCCGCATAACCAGCGGCAGTACGATCTGTTCATCGGCGAAGTCGTCGCGGCCCAGGCCGACAGCGAAGTTTACAGCGATGGCCGTTGGCATTTTGCCGATGACGCCAAGCGCAGCCTGCATTACATCGCCGGCGGCGCTTTCTTCGCCACCGGCGAGGCGTTCAGCGTGTAAGAAAAGAACCCGTTTATGATCGCGAACAGGCGCCAAACGCCGTGACTGTGATCCGATAAAAAAAGCCCGCCATCACGGCGGGCTTTTTTGTTGGCGTCGCGGCGCTTACTGCCAGTCCACCAGCGCGTACAGCTTCTTGCCGCGCTTGAGCAGCGAGTATTGGCCGAACAGGCGTTCGCCGTCGCCGATCGCGTGCTCCAGGCTGTCCACCTTGATGCCGTTGACGCTGACCGCGCCGCTCTGGATGAAGGTGCGCGCCTCGCTCTTGGACTTGGCCAGGCCGCCGGCGGCCAGCGCGTCGATCAGGCCGCTGGCGCTCTTGTCCAGGCGGATGGTCGGCAGGCCGTCCTGCGCCAGCTGGGCGAAGTCGTCGGCGGTCAGGCTGGACAGATCATTGCTGAACAGGCTGTGGGTGATGCGTTGCGCAGCTTCCAGCGCGGCCTTGCCATGCACCAGCGCGGTCACTTGCTCGGCCAGGATGCGTTGGCCTTCCGGCTTGCCCTCGCGGGTCTTGTCGGCCTCCTCGATCGCGGCGATCTCGTCCACCGACAGGAAGGTGAAGTAGCGCAGGAACTTGTACACGTCGGCGTCGGCGGTGGAAAGCCAGAACTGGTAGAAGGCGTAAGGCGAGGTTTTGCTCGCGTCCAGCCAGACCGCGTTGCCTTCGCTCTTGCCGAACTTGGTGCCGTCAGCCTTGGTGATCAAGGGCAGCGTCAGGCCGTACACCTGGGTCTGATGGATGCGGCGGGTCAGGTCGGTGCCGGCGGTGATGTTGCCCCACTGGTCGGAGCCGCCGATCTGCAGCTTGCAGCCGTGGCGGCGATACAGTTCGGCAAAGTCATAGCCCTGCAGCAGGCTGTAGGAGAATTCGGTGAAAGAGATGCCCTGGTCTTCGCGGGCGATGCGCTGTTGCACGGCCTCCTTCTTGATCATGGCGTTGACCGAGAAATGCTTGCCGATGTCGCGCAGGAACTCCAGTGCGCCCATCTGGCCGAACCAGTCGTAGTTGTTGGCCATGATGGCGGCGTTGCCGCCTTCGAAGGACAGGAAGGGCTCCACCTGCTTGCGGATTTTATCCACCCAGCCTTCGATGATGTCCGGGGTGTTCAGTTTGCGTTCGGTGGCCTTGAAGCTCGGGTCGCCGATCATGCCGGTGGCGCCGCCCACCAGCGCCACCGGCCGGTGGCCGGCCTGCTGGAAGCGCTTGAGCATGAGAACCGGGACCAGGTGGCCGAGGTGCAGGCTGTCCGCCGTCGGGTCGAAGCCGCAATAAAGCGTAACCGATTCCTTGTTCAGCAGTTCTTGCAGCGCAGCCATATCGGTGGTTTGCGCGATGAGGCCGCGGGCCTCCAGATCCTGAAGAAGGGCGGTTTGCGTCATTTGACTGGGTCTCCAACACGGTAGAAAACAACGGCCCGTTGCGGGGCCGTCATGGGATGCGGTTCCGGCGCCGCTTTGCGCCGCCGGGAAAAACGTCCATCTTAACCGAAAATGGAGCGAATTGCGCCTCCGGGCGTAGAATGGCCATACCCGTAGCATGGGCGGGTTTGCCCAGATGCCGCATTGCGGCAAAATGTCGGGCGGGAAATCAGGAAAGGAAAAAATCGATGTCGCAGCAGGTAAAGGTATGGGATGTCCCCACTCGTTTGTTCCACTGGACGCTGGTGGGATTGTTCTGCGCCATGTGGTACTGCGCGGAGCAGGGCGGCGAATGGCTGCAATACCATATCTATTGCGGCGTCGCGCTGGCGTCGCTGCTGGTGTTCCGTCTGATCTGGGGAGTGATCGGCAGCCAGACCGCGCGCTTTTCCAGTTTCGTGCGCGGTCCGAAAGCCATCCTGCGCTATCTGAAGGGCGAACTGCCGGAGCATGAAGCGCCGGGCCACAACCCTCTGGGCGGCTGGATGGTGGTGGCGATGTTGCTGGCGCTGGCCGCGCAGGTGCTGACCGGCTTGTTCGCCGCCGATGTGGACAGTTATCTGTACAATGGCCCACTGGCCAAACACATCGACAGTGGTCTGGCGGAATCCGCCACCGGCGCGCACAAGCTGCTGTTCAACGGCCTGTTGGGCCTGGTGGCGCTGCACATCGCCGCCATCGTCGTCTACCGGGTGGTGAAGAAGCAGAACCTGGTGGGGCCGATGCTCACCGGCTACAAGAGAATGGCCGGAGAGAAGCCTAGCCTGCGTTTCACGCACGGCGCGCTGGCTTTGGCGGCGCTGTTGCTGTCGGCCGGCGGCTTGTATTTCGCGCTGCTGCGGTAAGCGCCAGCCCATAGTCTGCGCCGTGTCGTCGAAAACGGCTTTCGCTTGCGTGCCGGTTGTCAGGTAAGCGGGATGAGGCTGCCATCGCGGCGGCGCGTCGGTTTTGCGGCGCGCCGCCGTTGTGTTTCAGCTTGTCAGCGGGGCCCCAGGATTTGCCGCAGGCTGTTGGCAGGCGGCGCGCCTTGCACCTTCTGCATTTTCCCTTTGTCATCCTTGAAGAAAATCATCGGCGTGGCGAACGCGCCGAAGCGCTCCATCAGCCGGTGGTTGCTGTCCAGCTTGGCCTGAACGGCTGGCGGAATAGCGGTTAATGGTTTGACGCCGCCGCTGGCGTGTTGCCGCTCGTGGCGGTCGAAAGCGGCGGCCGGGTTGCTGTCGCCCAGAATGGCCGCTGCCTTGCCGGGGCTGTCCGGTTTGATGATGCCCACCATGATATGGCGGATTTGCACTTTCCCGGCTTTGACCCAGGGGCGGGCATCATTCCAGAACTTGTTGCAATAAGGGCAGTTGGGGTCGGTGAAGGCGTAGAGCACGCGCGGCGCTTTGCTGTCTCCATCGGCGATCCAGAAACTGCCTTCCAGCTGTTGCCACCGCGCTTGACCGAACTGTTTGTCCAAGCCGGCCTGATTCCAGGCTTGCCCCTTGCTATCCAGCATGGCGCCGACAATGGCCTGCTTGCCGTCGGCGGTGAGGTAGATGGTTTGCGGCCGGCTCAGGTAGAGCGCGGCGTAGCCGGTCATGCCGCCGGGGGCGGCGAAGCGGTCCAGGATTTCATAGCCTTGCTGTTCCAGCGCCCGCAGTGGCGCGGGCAAGGGTTTGGCCGGTGCGGCCAGCGCGGGCAGGCTAAGCGGCAGGGCCAATAGTGGCAGCAGCCAGTTTCGGCGCGAGGTGGTCATCGGGTGTCCTTTGCGGAATGGGGGGCGTCGCGCAGCGCGGCCAGCTTGCTGGCCAGCGTGGCGGCGGAGAGTTCGCCCAAGTGGGTGGCGGCCAGGCGGCCTTGCGCATTGAAAAACAGGGTGGTGGGCAGCGCGGCGGAGCCGTATTCGGCGCCCAGCGCGCCGCCGGGGTCGAGCAGCACATGCCCCAGCCGCAATCCTTCCGTTTGCAGGTATTGATTGACCGTAGCGGCGTCCTCGCCTTGGTTGGCGAAGACGAAGCGGATGTCCGGCTCGTTTTGCTGGGCGCTCTGCAAGAGAGGCATTTCGCGGCGGCACGGCGGGCACCAGCTGGCCCACAAATTCACCACGGTGGGATGGCCTTGCGCCAGCGCCGGCAGCGTCATGGGCGAGCCGGACAGGCTGCGCAGGACTTGGCCGGAGAGCGGCGGGGCTTCCGTTCGGGCGAGCCAAGCCTCGGCGGAGGCCCAAACCAGCGCGCCGGCCAGAAGCGCAGCCGTGAGCGGCTGGCGCAGGGCGGGTTGCCTCCCGCCGCGCCACAGCGCCACGGCCAAGGCGCCCAGCGCGCCGGCCCACGGCGAAAAGCCGCCGTCGCGTAGGTCCAGCATGCTCCAAGGCTGCGTCCGGTATTGTTCGAACCAGATGGCGACGAAGCCTAGTCGCGCGGCCAGCGCGCCCCATAGCAGCATGTCGTTGAGATAGCCGGCCACGCTGACGCCCTGGCGGCGTCCGGCCAGCCAGCCTGCGCCATGGGCGGCCAGCAAAGCGCCGCCCAGCAGCGCGGCGGCAGCGGGAATGGCCAGCGGGCCTAAGTGGAAGCTCAGCATGGTCATCCTTGTTCTTTGGCCTGTTTCAGGCGGGCGAGGAAGGCATCGGCGCTTAACTTGCCGATGATGCGTTGCGCCCGGCGCTCTTTGCCGTCCGGGCCGATCAACAGCAATGTGGGCGGTCCCAACACCTGGCGCGAGGCCATCAGCTGGCTGCTGTCGTCGTTGGCTGCGGTGACGTCAGGGCGCAGCAGGCGCATGTCGGCCAAGGCTTGTCGCACGCGGGCATCGCCAAACACTTCATGCTCGATCTCCTTGCAGGCCACGCACCAGTCGGCGTAGTAGTCCACCAGCGTCCATTGCCCCTTGGCGCGGGCGGCGTCAAGTTCCCGTTGCAAGGCGGCGGGGCTGCGCAGCGTGGTGAAGGCATCCATCGCCGAGGCCGGCGCGCCGGCGCTTGAGGACAGGGAGAAGGCCAAAGGCTGCAGCGGGTTGCCTTGGCCGGCGGCCGCGCCCAGCAGCATGGCGGCAGACCACAATCCCAGCAAGACGGCGCTGCCGCGCAGCAACCATTGCCGGCCGCTGGCTTGCCAGGGATGGCTGATGCTGAACAGCCACACCGCCACGGCGAACAGCCACGCGCCGGACAAGGCCAACGCGGCGGCGGCGGGCAGCACCCGCTCCAGGAACCAGATGGCCATCGCCAGCAGCACAAAGCCGAAGGCTGCCTTGACGCGGTTCATCCACAAGCCCGGACGCGGCAGCAGCTTGGCCCCCAGCGCGCCCACCGCCAGCAGCGGCGCGCCCATGCCCAGGCCCATGGCCAGCAGCGCCAGGCTGCCTTTGAGCATGTCGCCGCTTTCGCTGATGTACAGCAGCGCGCCGGCCAGCGGCGCGGTCATGCACGGGCCAACCAGCAAGGCGGACAACACGCCCATGCCGGCCGCGCCGCCAAGGGTGCCGCCTTGCTGGCGCTGGCTGGCTTGGTTCAGACGGTCGCGGAAGAAGGCGGGCAGCTGCAATTCGTAGACGCCGAACATCGCCAGCGCCAGCAGGACGAACAAGGCTGCGAACACGCCTAACGCCCATGGCGTTTGCAGGGCGGCTTGCAAATTGGCCCCCATGGCGGCGGCAGCCGCGCCCAGCGCGGCGTAAGTCAGCGCCACCGGCAATACAAAAGCCAGCGCCAGCACGAAGCCGCGCTTGGGGCTGGCGCCGCTGCCGACGATCAGGCTGCTGAGTATCGGCACCATAGGCAGCACGCAGGGGGTGAAGGTCATCAGCAGGCCCAGGCCGAAAAAGGCCAGCAGCGCCCAAGCGATGCCCGCTTGCGCCAGCCGGTCGGCCAGCGCCTGGTCCTCGCCCTGCGCGCTGGCGTCGCTTGCGGCGGCATCCGGCGCGATGTCGGCTGCGGCGCCGGCCGGCGGCGCGTGGTTTTGCAGCGTGATCACGCGGCTTTGCGGCGGATAGCACAGGCCGGCCTTGGCGCAGCCTTGCCAGCCTATGCGCAGCTGGCGCGCTTGATTGGCTTGCGCCAGCACTTCCAGATGCTTGAAGTACACTTCCGACTCGCCGAAGAATTCGTCGGAAACGATTTGGCCCGCCGGCATTTCCAGCGATGGCGCGTCGCCGGCCGGCACGGCTTCCACTTTGATGTTCTTGCGGTACAGATAGTAGCCGTCGCTGATGTCCCAGCTCAGCTTGACCTGGCCGTCTCCCAGTTCGGCCACGCTAAGCCGGAACGCTTGCTCCGGCGGCAGAAAATCGGTTTGCGCGCCGGCGGGCGCGGCCCACGCCAGGGCGAGCAGGAACAGGCTCCAGATTAAGCGCAACATTGGCATCTCCTCATGGTTGGGATGCCGGGAAGCCTGCTGGCGGGGGATTAAGGCGGCGTTAACTATGGGATAATCCGCCGCGCGCAAGCTTGGCGACAAGGAGGGCGGCATGCGGGTATTGCTGGTGGAAGACAATGAGCTGATCGCGCTGGGCATCATCGCCGGTTTGCGCGCCCATGGCTTGGTGGCGGATGGAGTGAGCACGGCGGCGCAGGCCGAGGCGGCGTTGGCCACGCTGGACGCCGACGCCATGATTTTGGACCTGGGGCTGCCGGATGAGGATGGCATGCGCTTGCTGGCCCGGCTGCGCGCCAAAGGCGTCGCCTTGCCCATTCTGGTCCTCAGCGCGCGCGACGGCGTGGCGGACCGGGTGGCCGGGCTGCGCGCCGGGGCGGATGATTACCTGCTCAAGCCATTTGATCTGGACGAACTGGTGGCGCGCTTGCACGCCTTGCAGCGCCGTGCCGGCGGGCGCTGCGTGGATGCGATGGAGGACGGCCCTTTGCGGCTGGACCCGCTGCGGGGCGAGGCTTGGCTCAATGGCCAAGCGGTGTCGCTGGCGCGGCGCGAGCTGGCGCTGCTGGCGGCGCTGATGCAGGCGCGCGACCGCATCCTGAGCCCGGAGCAGCTCAAGGACCGGCTGTACGACTATAGCGAGGAAATCGAAAGCAACGCGCTCAACGTCCACATCCACCACTTGCGGCGCAAGCTGGGGCCGGACATCGTGGAGACGGTGCGCGGCCTGGGGTATCGCTATGGGCGGGCCGGCGCATGAGCTTGCGTCTGCGTTTGCTGCTTTTGATCGGCGTTTCGCTCAGCCTGTTGTGGGGGGCGGTGACGGCCTGGACCCTGCATGATCTGAATCGTCAGCTCAGCCGCACGCTGGACCAGCGGCTGGCGATGTCGGCGCAGATGGTGGCCGGATTGATGGCGCAGTTGCCGTCGCCGCGCGCGGGCGCCTTGCCAAGCTTTCCCGACATCCACGCCGGCATCGCCTGCCAGATTGTTTCGGTGCGCGGCGAGGTTTTGCTGCGTACCCCCGGCGCGCCCAAGGTGGCGGCGTCCCGCCCGCCGCTGGGTTACGCCGATCAGGTGATAGACGGCGTGCATTGGCGCAGCTACACGACGGAGGCCAACGGCCTGCGGGTAACCACCGCCGACAGGCTGACCGAACGCGACGCGCTATTGGCCAATGTGCGCTGGGCCGCCGCCGTGCCCTTCTTCGCCGCGCTGGCCGGCAGCTTGATCACCTTGTGGTTTGGCGTGCGCCGGGGCCTGCTGCCGCTGGAGCGCTTGCGCCAATCGCTGTCGCGCCGCGCGCCGGACGCTTTGGAGCCGGTGGATGCCCGTCATTTGCCCGGCGATTTGCAGCCCTTAGCCGCCAGCCTCAATGCTTTGCTGGAGAAAATGGGCCAGGCGCTTTCGCGCGAGAGGCGCTTGACCAGCGATGCCGCGCATGAGCTGCGCACGCCGCTGACGGCGATCAAAACCCATCTGCAAGTTGCCCGCATCACCCAGGGGCGGGATGCGAAGATAGCCTTGGAGCATGCGGAGGAGGGGGCGGACAGATTGCAAAACACCCTCAGCCAGTTGCTCACTTTGGCGCGGGTGGAGGGCGAGTTTGATTGGGAGGACGGCCATCCGGCCCTGGCTGGCGAAGTGGTGAGCCTGGCCGCGCGCGACGCCGCGCCGCGCCAGCCGGATCGCATCGCCATCGGCCCTTTGCCGCAGACTCCGCTGGCGTTGCCGCAGGCGCTGGCGGTGACCGCGCTGCGCAACTTGCTGGACAACGCTTTGCGTTATTCGCCGGCAGGCTCGCAAGTCAGGTTGAGCGTTTGGCGGGATGGGGCTTGCCTGCATTTTGAAGTCGCCGATCAAGGGCCTGGCTTGTCCGCCGAGGCCATGGCCCAGGCCACGCAGCGATTCTGGCGCGGAAGCCAGTCGGCGGCGGGCGGCAGCGGCTTGGGCCTGGCGATTGCGGCGGCCATCGCCGAGCGTTTTGGCGGGCGGCTGACGCTGCGCGCCGGAGAGGGGGGAGGCTTGCGCGCCATCTTGGCTTTGCCGGCGAGGGATTGATGTTGGCGGCGTGCCAGGTGTTTTGCGCGCGGTTGTCCCGCGCCAAAACTTTGAACAGACTCAAAACGATCCAAACGACAAAGCCGGCAAGCGCCGGCTTTTTGTTTTCCGCCGCGCCGGGCGCTTATTTTTCCGGGCCGCGGAAGGCGTCGTGACAGGTCTTGCAGTTTTGCGCCACTTGGCCGTAGGCCTTCTTGATGGCGGCCAGGTCGCCGGCTTTGGCGACGGCGGCGAGGTTGTCAACCGATTTCAGGAAGACGTCGCGGTCGGCCTGGAATTTGGCCGGCTGGCTCCAGATTTCCGGTTTGGCGCGGCTCTTGCCGGTGACGCTGTTCGCCGGGAAGTGCTTGAACGGTTCCGCGGCCAGCGTCTTCATCGCTTCCGCCTGCTGCTCGAACTTCGCCTTGTCGTAGGGCGCGCGCTCGCGCACCGCCATGCCCATCGGCTCGAACGATTGCAGCAGCATCTTCTTGAAGGCCTGGCTGCGGATCTCGGCCGGCGTGTCGGCGTGGGCGGCGGGAATGGCGATCGCTGCCAGCAGCAGCGCGGTCAATGTCTTGTTCATGGCGTCTCGAATGGATGGGCTATGCATTGTCGAATGCCGGCGCGCGCGGCGCCGAAAGCCGATTATATCGATGACGGCGGGAAATGGGGCCGGGTGGGCGGCCCAGATCAGGATCAATCCTTGCGGAAATCCTTGTGGCAGGCCTTACAGGTCTGCTGGGTGGCGCCGAACTGGGCCTTGATCGCGGCCAGATCGCCGGTCAGCGCCACCTGCTTCAGCTTGGCGGTGGCGGCCTTGTGGTTGTCGATGGCTTTCTGCCAGTCGGCGGGCTTGCTCCAGATTTCGGGCTTGGCGTCAGTCTTGCCCGCGCCGCTGCCGGCGGGGAAGTATTGCCAGGGTTGCTGCGACAGCTGTTCCAGTTTGGCGGCCTGCTTGGCGAATTCGTCCTTGTTGTAAGGGATTTCGCCTTTGACCATCTTGCCCATCTCGCCGACCACCGGCTTGTACTGCTTGAACGCCTCCTTGCGCTGGCTGGCCGGATCGGCGGCAAATGCCTGGCCGGCGACCAGCAGCGCCAGCGACGCCATTAACATCTTTTTCATCGAAAGCTTCCTTTTTTGGCATGAAAAGACGCCCGCAGCCTATCACAGCGGGCGGACCGTCAAAACCCGCATTATGTAAATGGTTGAATGGTTGTGATGTTATACAGTAACATTCGTTCATTATTCAGCCTATGCCTATCAATATGGACCCCACCGTCTATCTCGCCGCCGCCGAGCGCCATTGCGCCGCGCGCGGCAGCAAGCTCACCAATCTGCGCCGCCAGGTGCTGGAACTGGTGCTGAACCGCAGCGGCGTGGTCAAGGCCTACCAGGTGCTGGCCGACTTGCAGCAGCAGCGCGGCTCGGCCGCGCCGCCCACCGTCTACCGCGCGCTGGACTTCCTGGTGGAGCACGGCCTGTTGCACAAGGTGGATGCGCTGAACGGCTTCATCGTCTGCGAGCATTTTGATTGCCAGCACGAGAGCCTGATCCTGGTGTGCGAACAATGCGGCCGCGTCAACGAAGTGGACGCCGCCAGCGGCCTGGCCCGGCTGCGCGAGATGGCGCAAGCCGCCGGCTTCGCGCTCAGCCCGCAAAACCTGGTGCTGGCCGGACGTTGCCAGTCCTGTGCAGCCTGAATCTGAAGAAATCATGAACAAGACCAAAGTCAATCTGTTTACCGGCTTTCTGGGCGTGGGCAAGACCACCGCGCTGCGCCATCTGATCGCCAACCGCCCGCAACACGAGAAGTGGGCGGTGATCGTCAACGAGTTCGGCGAAGTCGGCATCGACGGCGCCGCGCTGCTCAACGATGAGCTGGCGGTGGCCGAGATCGCCGGCGGCTGCCTGTGCTGCGTCGCCGGTCCGCAAATGACCGCCACCGTGGCCACGCTGCTGCGCCGCGAGAAGCCGGACCGCTTGCTGATCGAAGCCAGCGGCCTGGCCCACGCCGCTGGCGTCATCGACGAATTGCGCGCCAAGCCCTTGGGCGAGGCGCTGGAGGTGGCCGCCGTGCTGACGCTGGTGGACCCGCGCCAGTTCATCCAGCCCGATTACCACCGCCAGCCGCTGTACCGCGATCAAATCTCCATCGCCGACGTGCTGGTGGCCAACAAGATAGACACCGCCGACATCCCGACCATGGAAGCCTTCCGCGCGCAGGCGGCGGCGCTGTTTCCGCCCAAGTCGCTGGTCGGCGAGGTGCGCGACGGCCAGCTGGACGTCGCCTGGCTGGACGCCGAGCTGGCGGCCAAGCCGCGCTACCGTCCGGCGGCGCTGCCTGATAACACAAGCGCGTGGCAATCGGCCGGCTGGACTTTTGAGCCGGAATTGAATTTCGACGGCGAGCGGCTGACGCGGCTGTTCGACGACCTGCCCGCCAAGGTGCCTGGCCTGGTTCGCGCCAAGGGCGTGTTCCGCGTGCTGGACAGCTGGGTGTGGCTGAACTGGGCGGCCGGGCAGTGGGGCGCCGCCCAGGTGTCCTGGCGCCGCGACAGCCGCTTCGAGCTGATCGCGCCGGAGTTCGACGCAGCCGCGGTGGAAGCCTGGCTGAAGGAGTGCCTGGAATGAGCGAACCGCATTCGCACGATCACGGGCACGGCCACGCGCCGCACCGCCATGTGACCGCCGCCAACCTGCGCCCGCCGCTGAGCCTGCTGGCCATGTCCGCCGTTCAGCGTGTCGCCCTGACGCTGCTGCCGCTGGCTGGCTTGTGGCTGCTGGTGTGGTGGGCGCTGAAGGAGCTGGCATGAGCATCATTCTGAACAATCTGACCGTCTCCTATCAGCGCCATCCGGCCGTTCATCATATCAGCGGCCGTTTCGCCGACGGCGACGCCACCGCCATCTTCGGGCCCAACGGCGCGGGCAAGAGCACCTTGCTGAAGGCGATGATAGGCGCGCTGACGCCGGATTCGGGCAGCGTGGACCTGAACGGCCACCGCCGCAGCGACATCGCCTACCTGCCGCAGCAGGCCGAGATAGACCGCAGCATGCCGGTCAGCGTGCTGGAGCTGGTCGGCACCGGCCTGTGGCACAAGAGCGGTCCATTCGGCCGGGTGGGGCGTGATGGCATGGCCCGCGCGATCGAGGCGCTGGAGCAGGTGGGACTGGCCGACTTCGCGCTGCGGCCGATCGCCGCGCTGTCCAGCGGCCAGTTTCAGCGCGTGCTGTTCGCCCGCATCCTGGTGCAGGACGCCAAGCTGATCCTGCTGGACGAGCCCTTCAACGCGGTGGACGCCAAAACCACCGAAGACCTGCTGGGCCTGGTGGCGCAGTGGCGGCGCGAGAAGCGCACGGTGGTCGCGGTGCTGCACGACGCTTTGCAGGTGAGGGCGCATTTCCCGCACACGCTGCTGATGGCGCGCGAGGTGATCGCCTGGGGAGACAGCGCCTCGGTATTGAACGATGACAATCTGCGGCGCGCGGTGGACACCGCCGCCCACTGGCAGTCCCAGGCCCCGGTTTGCGGCCTGGATGGAGCGAGAGCCTGATGCAACATTTGTACGATCTTCTGGTGTCGCCCTTCGTCGAATTCGCCTTCATGCGCCGCGCCTTGGCCGGTTGCCTGGCACTGGCGCTGGGCTCGGGCCCGATCGGCCTGTTTCTGGTGATGCGGCGGATGAGTTTGATGGGCGACGCGATGAGCCACGCGGTGCTGCCCGGCGCCGCCATCGGCTTCATGTTCGCCGGCCTCAGCCTGCCGGCGATGAGCCTGGGCGGCTTCGTCGCCGGCGTGCTGGTTGCGCTGCTGGCTGGCCTCGCCACCCGTTTCACCAGCATCAAGGAGGATGCCAGCTTCGCGGCTTTTTATCTGTTGTCGCTGTCGCTGGGCGTGCTGTTGGTGTCCAAGGGCGGCAGCAATGTCGACCTGATGCACATCCTGTTCGGCTCGGTGCTGGCGGTCGACGACGCCGCGCTGTACCTGGTGTCCGGCGTGGCCACGGTGACGCTGCTGACGCTGGCCATCATCTACCGGCCGCTGCTGCTGGAGAGCCTGGACCCGGTCTATCTGCGCGCGGTGGGCGCGCGCGGCGCCTGGTGGCATCTGCTGTTCCTGATGCTGGTGGTGCTGAATCTGGTGGCTGGTTTCCAGTCGCTGGGCACGCTGATGGCGGTGGGGTTGATGATGCTGCCGGCGATCACCTCGCGGCTGTGGACCGAGCGCATCGAGACCATGCTGGCGCTGGCGGTGGGCATCTCCTTCCTCAGCGGCCTCGGCGGCTTGCTGTTGTCTTATCACTTCGAACTGCCATCCGGTCCCGCCATCATCCTGCTGGCCGGCCTGGTCTACCTGTTGTCCTTGTTGTTCGCGCCGGTGGGCGGAGCCTTGCCCCGCTATATCCGCGCGCGGCATCTCGAATCTTGAACCGATAGGGGGAAATCCATGAAGAAGACTCTAGCTGCCTTGCTGCTGCTGGGCATGCCGGCGTTGGCGCTGGCCAAGGTGCCGGTAGTGGCCAGTTTCAGCATCATCGCCGACATGACCCGCGAGATCGGCGGCGACCGTGTGGAAGTGGTGTCGCTGGTCGGTCCGGACCAGGATGCGCACGTGTTCCAGCCGTCGCCGGCCGACATCAAGAAGGTATCCGCCGCCAAGGTGCTGGTGACCAATGGCCTGGGCCTGGAGGGCTGGATGACCCGTCTCGACAAAGCGGCCAACTTCCGCGGCGCGACCGTGGTGGCCTCCAAGGGCATCAAGACCCGTCAGGCGCCGGAAGAGGAGCACGCCGACGAGGATCACGGCCATGACCACGGCGACGTCGATCCGCATGCCTGGCACGACCCGGCGCGGGTGCAGACCTATATCAAGAACATCAGCGCCGGCCTGATCCAGGCCGATCCGGCCGGCAAGGCCGAGTACCAGCGCCGCGCGGCCGATTACGCCGCCAGGGTGAAGGCGGTGGACGACTGGGCGAAGCAGCAGTTCGCCGCGGTGCCGGCGGCCAAGCGCAAGATGCTGACCTCGCACGACGCCTTCGGCTATCTGGGCGAGCGCTACCAGCTGAAGGTGCTGGCGATCCAGGGCGTCAGCACCGAGTCCGAGGCCTCGGCCAAGGGTGTCGCGCAGCTGACGCGCCAGGTGAGGAAAGAAGGGGTGACGGCGATCTTCATGGAGAACATGAGCGACGCCAGGCTATTGAAGCAGCTGTCGGCTGAAGCCAAGGTGCGGATAGGCGGCAAGCTGTACGCCGACGCGCTGTCCGGCCCGAGCGGCCCGGCCGCCAGCTATCTGCAGCTGATGCGCTACAACGTCGACACCATCATGAAATCGTTCCGCTGACGAGCTGAATCAGCTTCCAGAAGCCGATTCCCGCCACGCCCAGGCCGGCCGCCAGCCGCACCGGGCGTTTTTGCATCCAGCGGCGCAGGCCGTCGGCGAACACGCCCATCAGCAAGAGATTGGGCAGCGTGCCCAGGCCGAAGGCCAGCATGGCCCCGGCGCCGCTCCAGGCCGAGCCGCTGGCCAACGCCGAGATCGACGCGCTGTACACCAGGCCGCAGGGCAGCCAGCCCCAGGCCGCGCCGACCGCGACAGCGCCGCCGGCCGACCGCACCGGCAGCATCCGGCCCACCAGCGGCTGAACCCGCCGCCAGACTGGTTGTCCCAGCTTTTCCAACGCGGTGACGGCCTGGGCGAATCCCGCCAGATAGAAGCCCATCGCGATCAGCATCAGATCGGCCAGCGCCGCCAGACCCAGCTGCCAGGCATGGGTGGAGGCCAGGCTGAGGCCGCCCGCCGCGAGTCCGCCCAGCAAGGCGCCGATCAGCGCGTAGCTGGCGACGCGTCCCAGATTGTAGCCGGCCAGCACCCGCCAGCGGGCGTAGCCGGGCGGCTGATGCAGGGTGAGCGCGGCGACGATTCCGCCGCACATGCCGACGCAGTGCCCGCCGCCCAGCAGGCCGGCGAGGAACAAGATCCAGAAATTTGTCTCAATCATGCCGCAAGCGCTTCAGGAAAGCTCTATGGTAACAGAGGGCATGACAGAGCGGCTTGAACGCGCCGATTTGGCTTGACGACGGGGTTTGCGGCGGTTTGTTCGATTCTTTTTGGCATTGTTGAAACAGTCATTCTACAAAAAAGGTTGAAGATAATTGTTTCGCCTACTGGCCAAAAGTACAGTTTGCAAAGAAAATGGCGGTTTGGGCGAGACAAGAAGGGCGGCGCTGTCTATAAGACGGACGCGGTCCAAGCCCGGAGCCAGGCTGGGATATGGGAGCGATTGCCGCGTAAGGCGGATCGATCCGGCCTGGGCTGCAATGAAAAGGAATGGGGATACATGAGGAACACAATATGGCCAGGTATCTGACACTTGAACGGCTGGGCAAATCGGCCATCATCACGCTTTCCAACCTGCCTGCCAATCTGCTGACGACCGATGGCCTGAACGAGCTGACGGCGACGCTGCAGGCGCTGAATGCGGATGATGACGTGCGTTCGGTGGTGATTACCGGCGCCGGCGACGCGTTTTTTTCCGCCGGAGCAGATTTGAAGCAGTTCGCCGCCGGCGACAAGGCCGCGGCGGATGTGGTGCTGCAGGCTTTCGCCAACGCGCTGCAGGCGATACGCGCCTATCGCGGCGTCACTGTGGCGGCCGTCAACGGATTCGCGCTGGGCGGCGGCCTGGAGTGCGCGCTGGTGTGCGACTACATCATCGCCGAGCGCGGCTCCAAGCTGGGCTTGCCGGAAGCCAAGGTCGGCCTGATTCCCGCCGCCGGCGGCACCAAGACGCTGGCCGACAAGGTGGGCGTGTCCTGGGCCAAGCGCATCATTCTGGGCGGCGAGGTGGTGTCGGCCGAGCTGGCGTTGAAGATAGGCTTGATCGAAGAGGTGGTGGATCAGGGCTTCGCCAAGATCGTCGCGGTCAGTCTGGCCAACAAGGTGGCGGGGCAGGGCCCGGTCGCGGTGGCCGCCGCGCGCAAGCTGATCGAAGACAGTCCCAATCTCAATCTGGACGAGCATCTGAAGCGCGAACGCGCGGCGACGCTGGGCCTGGTGGGCAGTTCGGAACAACTGGAAGGCGTGGCCGCCTTCCTGGCCAAACGCGCGCCCGGCTGGGCGCAGGACGACGACGACTGAGCCGTCGCCGCTTTGCGAGCCGATGTGACGACAGCCGCCTGCGCGCAAGTTTTGCCGCCGGCGGCTTTGTTTTGGCGGCGTCGGCCATGTTAGCCTAGCCGTCATTTGGCATATTCGGCCGCGGACGCCTGCGGCCGGCATCGCAGGGGAGAGCATGGAAATCTACCAGTTGCGCACCTTCGTCACCGTGGCCCAGCAAGGCCACCTGACGCAGGCGGCCGAGTTGCTGCATCTGTCGCAGCCGGCGGTGACCGCGCAGATCAAGGCCCTGGAGGAAGAAGTGGGCATGCAGTTGTTCGAGCGCAGCGCCGGCGGCGTCAGCCTGACCCGGGCTGGCCAGGAATTGCTGCCGCAGGCGCAGGGCGTGCTGGCCGCCGCGCGCGACATCATCAACCACGCCAAGCAGTTGAAGGGCCAGTTGTCGGGACAGGCGCGCATCGGCGTGACGCTGATGCCGGACATCCTGAAGCTGGGGCCATGGGTGGCGGCGCTGGCGGACGCCCACCCGCTGCTGGAGGTGAAGCTCACTCATGGCGTATCGGTGGATGTGCTGAACCTGGTGCGCAAGAAGGAGCTGGACGCGGGCTTCTATCTGGGCAAGAACCCCTATATGAACGTCAGCACCGTGCCTTTGCAGATGCTGAATTTCCGCGTCGCCTTGCCGCCGGCCTGGGCGGGGCATGCGGCGGAAGGGAGGCTGAAGGAGCTGGGCAAGTTGCCCTGGGTCGGCATCTCGCAGTTTTCCAGCTTGTCCAAGATCACCGCAGAGTTGTGGCGGGAACTCAATATCTCGCCTAAAAAGGTGGCGGAGAGCGATCACTTGTCTGTAATACTGGAGCTGGTGGCCGCAGGGGTGGGCGCGGCCCTGGTGCGCGAGGAGGACGCGCTGTCCTGGGAGGCCGCCGGGCGCGTCCGGCTGGTGCCTGATCTGCGCAAGAGCGCCGAGCTGCAGTTTGTCTATCCGGCCGACCGGACCGGCGATCCGGTGTTGGAAACCTTGTTGCGCGAGTTGCTGGCGGTCTGGGAGCTTCCCTGTCCGCAAGCGTGAGTCCGGGCGCGCGAGCGCCGTTGAATGAGGAGGCCGCATGGCCAGCTGGATAGTCGGAGCGATGGAAACATATTGCGGCGCGGTGGAGCAGGGGCAGCGCCGCTGGCTGGACGCTCAGCAGGAGGCGTGCAGCTGTTGGCTGTCGTCGATCACGCCGAGCTTCGCCCTGTCGGAAGGGGAGATGGAGCGGCGGATCGATGGCGGTCTGCTGGCGGGCGCCTCGATATGGCAGGCCCAGGCCGACATCCAGCGTGGATTGATGCTGGCCGCCGAGAGGCTGTGGACCGAGATGGGACGCAGCATCGCGCGGCAGCTGCCCGATGACGGGGCGGCGCCGATCGCGGCGGTGCGCCAGGCGCTTGAGGTGGGCTGCGCTTCCGGCGCAGCCTTGTCCACCGCGTCGCGGCAGGCCGGGCATTTTGCCGCCACCAACTTTTCCGGCATTCCGCTGAAAGCCGCCCGCGATGTGAGGCGGGTGCTGCGGCAATCCTGATCCGCGGTCGCCGCGGTTCGCGCAGGCGCATGGTATGCTGACCGCATCTCCCCGTAGAGGGGCATCAGCGGAAAGCGTGCGATGAGAATCCATGGCGCCTGTCACTGCGGCAATATTTCCTTCGAACTCGACTGGCCCGACGGCGCGGCGATCCCCGCTCGACGTTGCGGCTGCGGCTTCTGCCGCAAGCATGGCGGCGTCTGGACCGCCTCTCCCGCCGGCAGGCTGGAGGTGGCGCTGCGCAATCCGCAACGAGTGTCGCATTACCGCTTCGGCACTCGCACCGCCGACTTCCACATCTGTTCCGATTGCGGCGCCGCGCCGCTGGTCACCAGCGAGATCGGCGGCCGCTTGCGCGCCGTGGTCAGCGTCAACGCCTTCGAGACGCCTGGCCTGCCGCTGGGCGATGCGGCCGACGTATCGTTCGATGGCGAGAGCGAAGCGGAGAGGCTGGCGCGGCGCGCCCGCAACTGGATCCCCGATGTCCGCTTCGTCTGATCGCTTTCCCTTTATCCGGCTGGAGGCCTTGCCGGCCGGAGTGCTGGCCGATCTGGCCGCCGGCAGGCAGCCGGCAAGCCTGGGCCGCCGCTGCGAGGAGGGCGCCTTGCCGCCGCCGGAAGTGGCAAGCCGGGCATTGCGCTTGCTGGCGTCAGGCGTGGCCGAGCGTTGGAGCCTGCCCTACGCGATGATCGATGAGCGCGGCGCGATTGTCGGCGCGTGCGGCTTCAAGGGCGCTCCCTGTCTGGGGCTGGTGGAGATCGGTTACGGGGTGGCGCCGCTGCGGCGTGGGCGCGGCATTGCCGCCGCCGCCGTGAGGCTGTTGCTGGAGGAGGCGGTCATCCGCGGCGGCGCGCGCCGGGTGCTGGCGCGGATCAATCCGGATAATGCCGCGTCGTCTCGGGTGGCGGACAAGCTGGGTTTCGTCCGCGGCGAGGTGGCGCTGGACGACGACGGCGAGCCGCTGGCGCAATGGCTGTGGCCGCCTTCTACTGATTTTGCCCATGATGGAGAAGCGCCATGAAGCTGATCGGGATGTTGGATTCCCCTTATGTTCGCCGCGTCGCGGTTTCCCTGCAGTTGCTGGACCTTCCATTCGAACACCATCCCTTATCGGTGTTCAGCGCATTCGACCGGTTCCGGGAGATCAATCCGGTGGTCAAGGCTCCCACGCTGATCTGCGACGACGGCACGGCGCTGATGGATTCCACGCTGATCCTGCAGTACGCGGAGTCGATTTCGCCGGGGCGCAGCCTGCTGCCGTCCGATCCGCAGCGCCTGCTGCGTAGCCTGCGGGTGACCGGGCTGGCGTTGGTGGCGTGCGAGAAGAGCGTGCAGATCGTTTACGAGCGCAAGCTGCGCCCTGAAGACGCGCGCTACCAGCCCTGGCTGGAGCGGATCAGCAGCCAGTTGCTGGCCGCTTACGACGAATTGGAGCGGGAGCTGGCATCCGGCGTGCCGGATATCGGCGGCGGGGCCATTGATCAGGCCTGGCTGAGCACTGCCGTCTCCTGGCACTTCAGCAGGCGGATGACGGCTGACATCGTGCCGGAAGATGAGTATCCGGCGTTGGCCGCCCTGTCCGCGCGAGCGGAGGCGCTGGACGCGTTCCGGGCGGCGCCGTATGGCGATGGCGTGTACCCGGTCCGGTTTTAATGCGCTATCGCCCGCGCGTGCAATCGAAAGCTACGGCTCGATTTCAATGGCCCGGGGCAAAGCCGTGAGGCGCCGCGATGCGTTCACGCTGACTGCGTCCTGAGACAAGGGCAAAATAAAACGCCGCCGCATTTCACAATGCGGCGGCGCCGTCATTGGCGCTTGATGGAATTACTTCTGATGCGCGCTGTCGGCCACGATGCCGCGCACCTTGGCCACGTCGCCGGAGGCCACCGGGCTGGCGGCATTGCCCCAGCTTTGGCGCATGTAGGTGAGCACGTCGGCCACTTCCTGGTCGTTCATCTGCTGGGCGTAGCCCGGCATGCTGTATTCCCAGGCCAGGTGGCGGGTGCGGGCGTTGACGCCGCCTTCCAGCACCACGCGGATCAGCGAGGTGGCGTCGCGCGCCATTACCGCCGAGCTGCCGGCCAGCGCCGGCACCACCTTGTCATGCCCCTGGCCATTGGCCTGGTGGCAGGTGGCGCAGTTCTCGAAGAACAGCGTGGCGCCGGTGCGCACCGGGGCGATGTCGGCCGCGCCCGCGCCCGGCAGGCTCTTCAGATAGACGGCGATCGCCGACAGGTCGGCGGTGTTGATGTGCTGGCTGCTGTAGTGCACCACTTCCGCCATCGGGCCGAAGGCCGCGGTGTAGCGGTTGCGGCCGGTTTGCAGGTATTGCACCAGCTCTTCGGCCGACCAGCCGCCCAGGCCTTCGCGCGCGTCGCCGGTCAGGTTGCCGGCGTACCAGCCGGCCAGCTGCGCGCCGGTCAGGTAGCCGGGCTTCTTCTCGCTCAGCGCCACTTCCTGGAAGGCGACGCCGCGCGGGGTGTGGCAGGTGCCGCAGTGGGCCATGCCCTGCACCAGGTAGGCGCCGCGATTCCACTCGGCGTTCTTGGCGGCGTCAGGCTGGTAGCGGCTGTCGTCGTGGAACATCCAGCGCCACAGCGTCAGCGGCCAGCGCATCGACAGCGGCCAGGGGATGTCGCTGTCGCGGTTGGCCTGTTTCACTGGCTGCACGCCGTACATGAAGTAGGCGTACAGGTCGCGCATATCGTCGTCGTTGATGCGGGCGAACGAGGTGTAGGGCATGGCCGGGTACAGCGAATGGCCTTCCTTGGCCACGCCGCGGCGCAGCGCGCGGGCGAAGTCCTCGTAGCTGTAATTGCCGATGCCGGTTTCCTTGTCCGGCGTGATGTTGGTGGAGTAGATCTTGCCCACCGGGGTATCCATCGGCAGTCCGCCGGCGTTTTCCTTGCCGCCGGGCGCGCTGTGGCAGGCGATGCAGTCCGACACGCGGGCGAGGTAGGCGCCGCGGCGCACGCCCTCGGTGTCGACATGCGCCAGGGCGGCGTTCGCCGCACAGGCCAGAAGGGCCGCGAGGCCCAGGGTTTTCATCAGTTTCATCACGGTGTTCCTGTTAGCTCAGCTCGTTGACGGCGCGCCATGCCTGGTCGATGGCGGCGTGGGTGTACGGGTTCCAGTCGGAGTCGGAGTTGGCGATCGCTACCTTGCCGGCCGGGCGGCGGGCGGTGGCGATGATGCGCTTGGACTCTTCTTCGTCGTCGTACATCGAGTTGAGGAAGTAGGAATAGCCGTGAGACCAGCGGTTGACGGTGATGGCCGCGATGTCGCGGTTGTGGTCGAAGCCGGTGGGGCCGAGGATGCGTTGCAGCTGGCTGCGGATCATGCCCTCGTGCTCGGAGAACGGCATGGACAGCAGTTTGGCGCGGCCCATCTTCCACTGGGTGCGCGGGTCGAGGTTGGAGCCGGCGATGGTGGGCACGTAGACCATGTGCAGGCACATCGGCTCGGACGGTTTGCGCGGGTGTTGGTAGCCGCCCAGGTCCACCGGGTAGTCCATCTTGATGCGGCTGTACGGCATGGACGGACAGTACAGCTCGTGCACGCCCAGCTTCATGAAGCTGTCCCAGTTCTTCAGCACCACCTTGGTGTAGACCAGCGGCGCCTTGACGTTCATCGCCAGCGCCTGTTTCTGGTCGTTTTCCAGTTCCGGCATGATGTGCGGGATCATCATGTTGTAACAGGCCATCACCACGTGGCGGCCCTGCACGCGGTGCAGCCTGCCGCCCTTGTCCAGGTAGCCGACATCCACCGGGCCCTTGGCGTTTTCCACGCGCACCACAGTGCTGTTCAGGCGCAGCCGCACCGGATTTTCCGGCAGGTCCAGCTTGCTGTAGTCGAAGCGGGCCAGCACGATGTCGTTCATGTCCTTGCCCGGCGCCACTTGCGGGATCATCTTGCGCACCAGCAGGCGGGCGATGGACGCGTTGCCGTCCGGGAAGTGGTAGATGTAGGGGTCGCGCAGCTCGGCTTCCGCCTCGGCGCTGATCTTGCCCAGGCCGGCCACGCCGTGGAAGCCCGGCAGATCCAGGTTGCGCGCGTCCAGCGCCGGCAGGCCGTCGATGCCCACCGCCTGGAAGTCGTTGCTGCGCGACTGGAAGAAGCGGATCGCGGTGGCGCTCAGGCCGACGTGGCGGGACAGGTAGGTACTGTAGCTGATCTTGGCGAGATAAGCCTCGCGCTTGTTCTTGGGCATGTCGCCCAGGTAGTCGCGGGTGCTGGTGTGCAGATCGATCAGCGCGTCGCGGTCCTTCTTCGACATCGGGAAGTCGTTGATGAAGTCGCGGATCGGGCGCGCGTTCAGGCGCTTGGGATCGATGTCGTCCGCCACCTGCAGGTAGGGGTCGCCGCCGACTGTCTTGTCCACGCCGAAGTCTTCCTTATTGAAGAACACGCCGCGCGACAGCTTGAGGTCGGGGTAGAAATTGCGGTGGAAGTGGCTGGCCAGGCCATCGATGTCGATGGTCAGTTCCTTCATCAGCGCCAGCGCTTCCTTGCTGAACACATGCTTGGGCGACTGCAGCGATTCGGTGCCGCCGTAGCCCAGCATCAGGCGGTTGCCGACCTTGAACTCGTTGCGCTTGGCGTGGCCGCCGAAGTCGTCGTGGTTGTCCAGGATCAGCACCTTGGCCTGCGGATGTTTCTTGCGATAGTAATGCGCGGCCGCGAGGCCGCTGATGCCGCCGCCTACCACCACCAGGTCGTAATGCTCTTCCACCTTGGCGCCGCCCAGATTGAAAGCGTGGTGGGCGCGGCCCAGTTTGTGCGCGTTTTCGAAGGAGCCGTCATGGTTGCCGCGCAATCCTGTGAGCGAAGGCGGATAGTAGCTGGCGCTGATCTGTCGGGGTGCGGCACGGAGGATTTCCAGCGGAGTGAGCCCGGCAGCCACCGTCAGCGCGAAACCGTTTAGGAAGTCTCGTCGGGTAATGGACATGGCTTTTCCTGTGTTGTTGTTGGCATAAACCAGCAGCCTCTGCGTGCTGTCTGGCGTTCCATTATAACAAATTGTAAATATAGTTAATTTTTATGCCGTGGAAATGGCGGGCGGGGCGGGGAAATGGACAAGCCCGGCGGGGCCGGGCTTGGAAAGGCGGGGGATGGCAACGCGGCGGCGGGATCAGGCCTGGACGATTTTCTTCTTCAGCAGGCCCAGCGCCAATGCCGTGACGAGGGTGCCGGCAGCCAGCGCCGCCAGATAGCTGGCCAGGTGCTCCACCGCGTTGGGAATGGGCAGCACGAACACGCCGCCGTGCGGCACTTTCAGCTCCACGCCCATGGTCATCGAGATGGCGCCGGCCAGCGCCGAGCCGGCCATCAAGGCCGGAATCACCCGGAAGGGATCGCGAGCGGCGAAGGGGATGGCGCCCTCGCTGATGAAGGCCAGGCCCAGCACCGCGGCGGCCTTGCCGGCCTCGTGCTCGTCGACGGTGAAACGGTCGCGGAACAATCGGGTGGCCAGCGCGATGCCCAGCGGCGGCGTCATGCCGGCGGCCATCACCGCCGCCATCGGCGTGTAGACCTGGCTGGCGATCAGGCCGGTGGCGAAGGCGTAGGCCGCCTTGTTGACCGGGCCGCCCATGTCGAAGGCCATCATCGCGCCCAGGAGCGCGCCCAGGGCCAGCGCGCTGCTGCCCTGCATGCCCTTCAGCGCCTCGGTCAGCGCCGCCAGCACGGCGGCTACCGGCTGGCCCACCACGTAGATCATGAGCAGGCCGGTCAGCAGCGAGCCCAGCACCGGCAGGATCAGCACCGGCTTCAGGCCGTCCAGATGCTGGCCCAGTTTGATCCGGCGGTTCAGCTCCCGCGTGCCGTAGCCGGCGATGAAGCCGGCGACGATGCCGCCGAGAAAGCCCGAACCCAGGCTGGCGGCCAGCATGCCGCCCACCATGCCGGGGGCGATGCCGGGGCGGTCGGCGACGGAGTAGGCGATGTAGCCGGCCAGTATCGGCACCATCAGCGCGAAGGCGGACTTGGCGCCGATCTGGAACAGCGACCAGGCCAGCGTGCCCTTGTGCGCGTCGTCGAAGGCGTAGATGCCGCCCAACGCGAAGGCCAGCGCGATCAGGATGCCGCCGGCGGTGACGAAGGGCAGCATGAAGGACACGCCGGTCATCAGGTGGCGGTAAGGGCCGTCCTTGGCTTTTTCCTGGCTGGCGGTCTTGGCCGCGGCCGAGCTTGCGCCTTCCCATGGCCGCGCTTCTTCGATGGCGCGGCGGATCAGCGCCTTGCCATCGCCGATGGCGGCCTTGGTGCCGCTCTTGAACAGCCGCTTGCCGGCGAAGCGGTCCAGCTGCACCTGAGTGTCGGCGGCGATCACCACCAGATCGGCGGCGGCGATTTCGGCGTCGGTCAGCGCGTCCTGCGCGCCGACCGAGCCCTGGGTTTCCACCCGCATCGCGTGGCCCAGCGCCTTGGCGCCCTGGACCAGCCCCTCGGCCGCCATGAAGGTGTGGGCGATGCCGGTGGGGCAGCCGGTGATGGCGACAATGCTGAGGGCGCGCTCGGCCGCCGCCGAGCCGTCCAGCTGTGCGGCCGGATCGGCCAATACCGCGTCCAGCGTGGCGCGGCGCACGGGACGCTGCCCGGCGCGGCCGTCGTCGGGACAGTCCACCAGCAGGATCTGGCTGGAGGCTTGTAGGATGCCGGCGTCCAGCGCCGGCTGGCCGTCGATCTCGATGTCTATCCGCTTGCCTTGCCGCTGGGCGGCCTGGCGCAGCGCTTCGGCGGCCAGCCTGGCCTGGGTGCTGCGCTCTCCCGCGCGGATGATGGCGACGATGCTCATGTGTTTCCCCTGTTTCTCAGCGGGCGCGGCTCAAGCCGCGTCCAGGGTTTGCAGGCTGACGGCGGCGGCCAGCTCTCGTATCTGTTGTTCCGGCGGCAGGTGGGGGCCGACGCGCTGCAGCTTGGCGGCGGCGAAGGCCACCGCCAGCCTCAGGCTGTCGGCGGCGTCCAGTTCCTGGCTTTTGGCGGCGGCGAGGCCGGCCACCAGCGCGTCGCCGGCGCCGACGGTGCTCAGCGGCCGCTGCGGCGGCAGGCTGGCCAGCAGCGCGGCGTCGGCGTCCACCAGCAGCGCGCCCTGTTCGCCCAGCGATACCACCACCCGGCCGACGCCCATCCGCTGCAGGCCGCGCGCGCAGCGGACCACGTCGTCCAGGGCGGGCAGCGGGTGGCCGGCCCATTGCGCCAACTCCTCGCGGTTGGGTTTCACGCAGTCGGGCAGCGCCTCCGGCGGATTGGCCAGCATGGCGGCCAGCGGCGAGCCGCTGCTGTCCGCCAGCACCCAGGCGCCTTGCCGCTTCAGTTGGGCGCACAGCCGCGCCAGCGCGTCGCGCGGCAGGCCGGGCGGCAGGCTGCCGGCCAGCACCGCCAGATCGCCGGCGCCGACCTGGGCGAGGCCGGAGGCCAGCGCGGCCAGTTCGGCCTCGCCGGTCTCCGGGCCGGGCAGATTGATGTCGGTGGTGGCGCCGGTTTCCAGATCGGCCAATTTGATGTTGACGCGGCTGGCGCCGGCCACCCGTTGCATGCGGTCGTCGATGCGCTTGTCGGCGAACAGCTGCTCGAACGGGCCGCTGTTGTCGCGGCCGAGCAGGCCGTGGACATGGACCGGCAGGCCCCAGTCGGCCAGGCAGGAGGCGACGTTGACGCCCTTGCCGCCGGCGTTGACGTGGGCGGCGCGCGCCAGGTTGACGCTGCCCGCCCGCAGCGCGTCCAGGGTCACGGTCTGGTCCAGCGCCGGATTGGGGGTGACGGTGTGGATGGCGCCGCTCATGCCAGCGCCTCCAGCAATTGCCGCACTTCCTCGGCGCTGTCGCAGGCGAGTGCTTGCTCCGCCAGCTCCCGCAGCCTGGCGTGGCTGTGGCGGCGCAGCGTCGCCTTCACCGCGGCGATGTCGTGCGGGCTCATCGACAATTCGTCCACGCCCAGTCCCGCCAGCACCGCCGCGCCTTGCGGATCGCCGGCGATGCCGCCGCAGACGCCCACCCAGCGCTGGTGCGCCGCCGCGCCTTGCACGGTCTGGCGGATCAGCCTCAGCACGGCCGGGTGCAGGCTGTCGGCCTCGGCGGCCAGCTCGGGGTGCTGGCGGTCCATCGCCAGCGCGTATTGGGTCAAGTCGTTGGTACCGATGGAGAAGAAGTCGACATAGGGGGCGAACTGGTCGGCCAGCAGCGCGGCGGCCGGCACTTCCACCATGATGCCGATCGGCACCGGCGGCGCGTCCAGCTCCTTGCGCACGCCTTCGCACAGGCCCTTGAGGCGGGTGATCTCCTTCAGCGAGCTGATCATCGGGAACATGATGGACAGCGGCTTGCCGGCCTTCGCGGCGCGATACAGCGCGCGCAGCTGCGGCTCCAGCAGCTCGCGGCGGCTCAGCAGCAGCCGCGCGCCGCGCATGCCGAGGAAGGGATTGTCCTCATGTGGCAGGTTCAGGTAGGGCACCTGCTTGTCGCCGCCGATGTCCAGCGCGCGGACGATCAGCGGCCGGCCTTGCAGCGCCTGCTGCATCGCCAGATAGGTTTTCAGCTGTTCTTCCTCGTCCGGCGCGGCGTCGCGCTCCAGGAACAGGAACTCGGTGCGCATCAGGCCCACGCCCTCGGCGCCGGCCTCCAGCGCGGCGGCGGCCTGGTCCGGGCGATTGATGTTGGCGGCGATCTCTATGCGTTTGCCGTCGGCGGTCTGGCCCGGTTGCTGCCGCTCCGCCTGCTGCTTCTGCTGGTCTTCCCGCTGGCGCTGCTGCCAGGCGCGGGCGGAGGCGAGGTCGGCGTCGCTGGGGTTCAGGTATAGCCGGCCGGCGTCGCCGTCCAGGATGGCGGGGCTGCCGTCGGCCACATCCAGCAGCGCCGGGCCGGCGGCCACCAGCGCCGGCAGGCCCAGCGTGCGCGCCAGGATGGCGGTGTGGGCGGTGGGGCCGCCGTGGGCGGTGGCCAGGCCCTTGACGCGGGCGAGGTCCAGGCTGGCGGTGTCCGACGGCGCGAGATCGGCGGCCAGCAGCAGGGTGTCGGGGCCGAACTCGGCCGGCGCATGGCCTTGCAGCGCCGGGTCCAGCTGGAACAGCACCCGGCGGCCGACGTCGCGCAGGTCGGCGGCGCGGGCGGCCAGCAGAGGATTGCCCAGCGCGGAGATTTTCTCCGCCAGCCGCTCCACCGCCTGGTGCCACGACCACTCGACGCCATGGCCGGCCACCATCAGCTGGCAGCTGAGCGTGATCAGGTCGGTGTCGTTCAACAGCTCGGCCTGGGCGCGGAAGATGCCGGCTTCGCCGGCGCCCAGCGTCGCCTGGGTGGCGTCGGCCAGTTCGGCCAGCTGCTTGCGGGTGGCGGCCAGCGCCTCGTGCAGCCGGTCGCCGCCCTCGGCCAGGCTGATCGGCCGGTCTGGCACGTGCAGCTGGTGGCTGGCGAGGATGCGCGCGGTGCCGATGGCGAGGCCTGGGCTGGCGGCGATGCCGGGCAGGGAGATCAAGGGGCCGGCGGGTTGCCAGCCGGCGGTTTTGCGCGCGCCGGCGGCGCGCTGGGCGGCGATGGCGGCGGCGGTCTGCTCGGCCAGGCTGGCCTCGCGCATCGCTTTGAGCAGCTGGCGCACGCCGTCCTCGGCTTGCGGGCCGCGCGCGGACACGGCGACGAGGTCGCCCTGGCGCAGGCCCAGCTGTAGCAGCGAGATCAGGTTTTTGGCGTCGGCTACGCGGCCGCCGTGGCGCACTTGCAGCTGGGCGGGGCTGCGGCGCGCGGCCTCCACCCACAACGCGGCGGGGCGGGCGTGCAGGCCATTGGGGTAATCGAGCCGCCATTCATCGCAGGCGTCCAGGTCCTGCGCCTCGGCGTCCGGCGGCGGGTTTTCCGGCGCTTGCTCCAGCGCGGCGATCAGGTCGGCGCTGTTCTCGGTGGAGAACAGCGGCAGCAGCCGGGTCTCGTCCTGCAGCAGCCGGGTCAGCTGGCGCAGCATCACCAGGTGGTCGTCGGAGCGCGCGGCGATCGCGCACAGCAGGTGGGTGTGCTGGCCGGGGTTCCATTCCAGCCCGGCTGGAATCTGCAGGATGGCGACGCCGGTGCGCAGCACCATCGCGCGGTCTTCCACCATGCCGTGGGGAATGGCGATGCCGTTGCCCAGGTAGGTGTTGGCCACCGCCTCGCGGCGCAGCAGGCTGTCTATGTAGTCGGGCGCGATGCAGCCGGCGTCGGCCAGCATGCGGCCCGCCTCGCGGATGGCGGCCTCTTTGCCGGCGGGCTGGCAGCCCAGGCGTATCAGTTGCGGAGTGAGCAGGGCGTCGGACACGGCTTACCTCGTTTTTGGGCTCGATATGGCTGGCATTGAAAACGATTACATTTTTCCTGTCAATCAGACAGAACTGGTTAAAATCAAACTTGTGGCGCAATCCGGATAACTGTCGCTATTCTGCGCTTGCCAGCGGGTGTGCGCTGGCGCAACATCGCTTCCGTTAATTGAAAACGATTTCCAAAAAATGACTACCAGCATCAAGGATGTCGCGCTGCTGGCCGGCGTGTCGGTGGCCACCGTGTCGCGCGTGCTGGGCAACGGCCCGGTCAGCGCCGCGCTGCGCGCCAAGGTGGAGGCCGCCGTCGCCCAGAGCGGCTATCGGCCCAACCTGTCGGCGCGCCGGCTGCGTTCGCAGGCCTCTCGCACCATAGGCCTGATCGTGTCGGACATCCGCAATCCTTTTTTCACTTCGGTCAGCCGGGCGGTGGAGGATGTCGCCTATCGGGCCGGCATGCGGGTGATTCTGTGCAACACCGATGAGAATCCGGACAAGGAGGCGATGTACCTCAGGCTGATGCAAGAGGAGAGGGTGAGCGGGGTGATTTTCGCCGCTACCCGCGCCACTGCCGATTCGCTGGACGTCGCCGGTCTGGGCTTCCCTGTGGTGATGATAGACCGCGCGGGTCCCGCTGCCCGCTGCGACGCGGTGCTGCTGGACAACCGGACAGCGGCCGCGCAACTGGTCGAGCATTTGCTGGGCCGCGGCTATCGCCGCATCGGCGGCCTGTTCGGCAATACCAGCAGCACCGGCGCCGAGCGCCACGCGGGTTTTGTAGAGGCAATGCGGGGGGCGGGCCTGCCGGCGGCGGCGCGCTTCGTCGCGCCCAGCGCCGAGGCGGCTCAGGCCGCGGCTTCAGCGTGGCTGCGGGAGGCGGACGCGCCGGAGGCGTTGATCGCCAGCAACGGCTTGCTGCTGTTGGGCGCGGTGAAGGCAGTGCGCGAGGCTGGCATCGCGGTGCCGGGCCAACTGGCGCTGGCCGGCTTTGACAACGACAGCTGGACCGAACTGGCCGATCCCGGCATGACGGTGATCGAGCAGCCGGTCGACGAGATCGGCCGCGCAGCGATGGAAATGCTGCTGGAGCGGCTTGAGCGGCCGGAACGGCCGCTGCGCAAGGTGGTGCTGGCGGGCCGGCTGGTGGAGCGCGGCTCCAGCCAGCGTCGCGGCTGAGACGCGCCGCGTTCAGCGTATCGGGCCGGTGAGCCGGGTGACGGTATCGTCCTTGACGATGAAGTGGTGCCACACGGCGGCGGCGGCGTGCAGGATGCTCAGCCACAGCAAGACATTGCCCAGCAGTTCGTGCAGCTCCTTCAGGCTCTTGCCCAGCTCCGGGCTATTGGGCATGAAGGAGGGCAGGCCGAGGCCGAACAGAGCCACTTCGCCGCCCTTGGCCTGAATGAAGGCGATGCCCAGGATGGGCAGCGCCAGCATCAGCGCGTATAGCGCCCAGTGCCCGGCATGGGCCAGCAGCTTCATCAGCGGGCTGGGCGCGGGAGAAATGCCGGGCGGCGGATTGCCCAAGCGCCAGGCCAGCCGCGGCAGCACCAGCAGCAGGACGATCAGCCCGGCCTGAACATGGGCGTAGCCCAGGCCGCTGCGGACCGGGTCGCCCTTGGGAACGTTGCCTTTCAGCTCGATGAAGACCAGCGCGGCGATCACCGCCAGCGCGCACAGCCAGTGCAGCGCGCGGGCGACTTTGCCGTAACTGTGGGAGGTATTGCGCAACATGTCGGCTCCTTTAGTTTTGATTGGAACATGTTGCAAGCTTAGCCGGCCTAGCTTAAACCGGCCTTAATCCATTTCAAGAGGAGGGGAAAGCGCCGCTGCGCTCGGCGTCGCGGATCACGCCCTGCTTGTCGGTCGGCCGCCAGCCTTCCGGCTTCAGCACCTTGCCGTCGGCGCGGCGCACCACCTTGCCGTCCACGCATTTGCGCAGATTGGCGTCGTGTATCGCTTCGCACATCGCTTCCAGCGGCAAACCCTGCGACAGCAGCAGCCCGCACACCACATTGAGCACGTCCACCGCCTCGGCTGTCAGCTCGGCGCGGCTTTGCAGCTGCTGTTCCGGGGATTGCGCCGGCAGCGCGCGGTAGTCGGCCAGCGCTTGTTTGAGCTCGTCCAGCTCTTCATCCAGCATGGTTTGCCACATCGCCAGCTGTTCGGGCTGATATTCGGGACGGGAGGGGGAGGGGATGTCGAAGCGCCGCATGAAATCGCGGCGCATCCGGAACAGGTCGCTCATCGATAGACTCCTTTTGATGCATATATTGTGGAGTCTATCGATTAAATCATCAACATATTGTGATTATTGCGCCTGCAGCGCCGCCAGCGCCTGGAAGTAGTCCGGGAAGGTCTTGGCCACGCAGTTGGGGTCGTTGATGATGACCGGCACGCCCAGCAGCGAAACCAGCGAGAAGCACATCGCCATCCGGTGGTCGTCGTAGGTGTCGATCTGTGCGTTCGGCGTCAGAGCGGCCGGCGGGGTGACGCGGATGTAGTCCGGACCTTCCTCCACCGTCGCGCCCACCTTGCGCAGCTCGGTCGCCATCGCCGACAGGCGGTCGGTTTCCTTCACCCGCCAGCTGGCGATGTTGCGCAGCGTGGTGGTGCCGTCGGCGGCCAGCGCGGCCACGGCCAGCGTCATCGCCGCGTCCGGGATGTGATTGCAATCGAGATCGATAGCCTTGAGCTTGCCCTCGGCGCGGGCCTCGATCCAGTTGTCGCCGCGGCGCACTGTCGTGCCCATCAATTCCAGCGCCTCGGCGAAGCGCACGTCGCCCTGGATGCTGGCTTCGCCCACGCCTTCCACCCGCACCGGCCCGCCGGCCAGCGCGCCGGCCGCCAGGAAGTAGGACGCGCTGGAGGCGTCGCCTTCGACATAAATCTCTCCCGGCGAGATGTAGTGCTGGCCGCCCGGAATGATGAAACGCTGCCAGCCGTCGCGCTCGACGCGCACACCGAAGCGCGCCATCAGGTTGAGCGTGATTTCGATGTAGGGCTTGGAGATCAGCTCGCCCATCACCTCGATTTCGGACGCTTGGCCGGTCAGCGGCAGCGCCATCAGGAGCGCGGTGAGGAACTGGCTGGAAACGTTGCCCTTCACCTGGATGGGCCTGGCGCAGCGCACGTCGGCTGGGGAGATGGCCAGCGGCGGGTAGCCCGGCTGGCCGAGGTAGGCGATGCTGGCGCCGGCGGCGTTCAGCGCGTCCACCAGGTCGCCGATCGGCCGTTCATGCATGCGCGGCACGCCGGACAGCTGGTAGCTGCCGCCCATCAGCGCCAGCGCCGCGGTCAGCGGGCGGAAGGCGGTGCCGGCGTTGCCCAGGAACAACTCGGCGTTTTTCACCGGGAAGGGGCCGCCGCAGCCGTGGACGCGGAAATCGCGGCTGTCGCCTTGTTGTTCTATCTTCACGCCCAGCAGTTTCAGCGCGCTCAGCATGTGGCGGATGTCGTCGGAATCCAGCAGGTCGCGGACCATGGTGCTGCCGCCTGACAGCGCCGCCAGCAGCAGCGTGCGGTTGGAAATGCTCTTGGAGCCGGGCAGCTTGATGGAGCCGCCGAGGCGGACGCAGGGGGAGAGGTGCAGTTGTTCCATTGAGTGTCGCGCTTGTGTTTTCGGAATGGCGTTGCTTGATGCGTAAGGGACACTGTACCCGCCGCGCACGGCTGCGCGCAAATGGTGCGGCACCACACCATGCCACACCACTTGGGTTACAATGCGCGGTTTGGCCGGCCTGCGGCTGTCGCGACGCGCGGCGGTATCGGCAGGGTCTTGGCAGAATGCAACAGGATCAGATTCCGATGACAGTTCCGGTGATTACCATCGACGGCCCGTCCGCTTCGGGCAAGGGCACGGTGGCGGCCCAGGTCGCCGCGCGCCTCGCCTTCCATTATCTCGACTCGGGCTCGCTGTACCGGCTGCTGGCGCTCCACGCGCGCCGCCGCGGCATCGCCTGGGACGACGAGCCGGCGCTGGCCGAGGCCGCTGCCGGCTTGCCGGTGGAGTTTTCCGACGGCGCGGTGTGGCTGGAAGGCAACGACGCCAGCCAGGACATCCGCGCCGAGGAAATCGGCATCGGCG
The DNA here is from genome assembly GCF_039708975.1 of Chromobacterium indicum. Classification (NCBI taxonomy): domain Bacteria; kingdom Pseudomonadati; phylum Pseudomonadota; class Betaproteobacteria; order Neisseriales; family Chromobacteriaceae; genus Chromobacterium; species Chromobacterium indicum. The sequence goes on along the minus strand of NZ_JAYFSJ010000024.1, from coordinate 9,994 downwards.
CGTCCAAGGTGGGCGCGCTGCCGGCGGTGCGCGCCGCGCTATTGCAGCGCCAGCGCGATTTTCGCGAATCGCCGGGCCTGGTGACGGATGGCCGCGACATGGGTTCGGTAGTGTTTCCGGACGCCATGTTGAAGATATTTCTGACCGCCAGCGCAGAGGAAAGAGCGAGTCGCCGTCATAAGCAGTTGATCGGCAAGGGGGAATCTGCTAACCTCGCCCAGATTATGCAGGACATTATCGATCGGGACGCGCGAGACGAGGCCCGGCCGGTAGCGCCGCTGCGCCAGGAGCCGGACGCCTTTTTGCTCGATACCACGGAGCTGACCATAGACCAGGCGGTCGACAAGGTCCTCGTGTGGTTTGAGGAAAAACAGGTTTCCGGCCATTGATTTTTTTAAGCGCGGGTTTTGCTGCATTGCAAAATCGGCGTGTGTTCAACCCTAACCCCGCAAGCCGCAAGGCCTGCAACCGAGAGTACGCTTGATGACTACCCTCTCCATGGAAAACTTCGCTCAACTGTTCGAGGAAAGCCTCACCCTGCACGATATGCGCGTGGGCGAAGTGATCACTGCTGAAGTCGTGGCAGTTGATTCCAACTTTGTAACCGTGAACGCAGGCCTCAAGTCCGAGTCCCTGATTCCGGCTGAAGAATTCAAGAACGACCAAGGCGTCGTTGAAGTTGCCATCGGCGACTTCGTTACCGTCGCTATCGACGCGCTGGAAAACGGCTTCGGCGAAACCAAGCTGTCCCGCGAAAAAGCCAAGCGCATGGCCGCTTGGGTTGAGCTGGAAGAAGCTCTGGAAGCCGGCACCATCCTGTCCGGCCTGATCAGCGGCAAGGTCAAGGGCGGCCTGACCGTCATGGTCAACGGCATCCGCGCCTTCCTGCCGGGTTCCCTGGTTGACGTGCGTCCGGTGAAAGACACCACCCCGTACGAAAACAAGCAGATCGAGTTCAAGGTTATCAAGCTGGATCGCAAGCGCAACAACGTCGTGGTTTCCCGCCGCTCGGTGCTGGAAGAAACCCTGGGCGAAGAGCGCAAGGCACTGCTGGAAACCCTGAAAGAGGGCGCAGTCATCAAGGGTATCGTCAAGAACATCACCGACTACGGTGCGTTCGTTGACCTGGGCGGCATCGATGGCCTGCTGCACATCACCGACCTGGCATGGCGCCGCGTGAAGCACCCGTCCGAAGTTCTGGCGGTGGGCGACGAAGTGGAAGCCAAGGTACTGAAGTTCGACCAAGAGAAGAACCGCGTATCCCTGGGCCTGAAGCAACTGGGCGAAGATCCGTGGGTGGGCCTGTCCCGCCGCTACCCGTCCGGCACCCGTCTGTTCGGCAAGGTCACCAACCTGACCGACTACGGCGCGTTCGTGGAAATCGAACAAGGCATCGAAGGCCTGGTGCACGTGTCCGAAATGGACTGGACCAACAAGAACGTACACCCGTCCAAGGTGGTTCAAGTTGGCGACGAAGTGGAAGTCATGATCCTGGAAATCGACGAAGACCGTCGTCGTATCTCCCTGGGCATGAAGCAGTGCCTGGCCAACCCGTGGAACGAGTTTGCCGACAACTTCCACAAGGGCGACAAGCTGAAGGGCGCGATCAAGTCCATCACCGACTTCGGCGTGTTCGTTGGCCTGCCGGGCGGCATCGACGGCCTGGTTCACCTGTCCGACCTGTCCTGGAACGAAGCTGGCGAAGAAGCTGTGCGCAAGTTCAAGAAGGGCGACGAGGTTGACGCCGTTGTTCTGTCCATCGACGTGGAAAAAGAACGCATCTCCCTGGGCATCAAGCAGCTGGAAGGCGATCCGTTCAACAACTTCGTTGCGATGAACGACAAGGGCGCCCTGGTGAAGGGTACCGTGAAGTCCGTTGACGCCAAGGGTGCGGTTATCGCTCTGGACACCGACGTTGAAGGCTACCTGCGCGCTTCCGAACTGTCCCGCGACCGCGTGGAAGACGCTCGCTCCATCCTGAAGGATGGCGATGCCGTCGAGGCCGTGATCGTTGCCGTGGACCGCAAGTCCCGCAACATCAGCCTGTCCATCAAGGCTAAGGACGCTCAAGAAGACAACGCCGCTCTGAAGAACCTGGCTGTTGACAGCGCCTCCGCCGGCACCACCAACCTGGGTGCCCTGCTGAAGGCCAAACTGTCCGGTTCCAACGAGTAATAGCGTCATGACCAAGTCTGAGCTGATCGCGAGGCTGTCTGAACGACTGGCCGAGCGCAATTCTCAGTTGGTCTACAAAGATGCTGAGTTGGCCGTCAAGACCATTCTGGACGCGATGGCCAACAACCTGGCGCAGGGAAGCCGCATCGAGATTCGCGGGTTCGGTAGCTTCGATCTGAACTACCGTCCGCCGCGGGTCGGCCGCAACCCGAAGTCGGGCACCAGCGTCTCGGTTCCTGAGAAATACGTGCCTCATTTCAAGGCCGGCAAGGAACTGCGCGAGCGCGTGGACTTGTCCCTTGTGGAACAGACCCAGGCCTGATCGCAGTTTTATCGGTCTACATGCTAAAAAGCGTCGCATATGCGGCGCTTTTTTCGTATTCGCGCCGCTTGAGCGGCTTGGGTTGCGGCGGGCTATCGTTTAGAATTGCACTCCGGCAAACTCATTGAGCGATCCCATGCGATATTTGTTGCGCATCGTCGAACTGGCCCTGTTGTTGCTGCTGGTCGCCGTCACCGTGCAGAACAGCCACTCAGTCGAATTCAAACTGTTCTTCGGCCAATCATGGTCGGCTCCGTTCATCGTGTTCCTGCTGCTGTTCTTCGTCGTCGGCGCCGTCGTCGGCCTGCTGGCCACCTTCAGTTTCTACCTGAAAACCCGCCGCGAGCTGTCGCAGTTGAAAAAAGAACTGCGCAATCGGCCTCCCGCCGGCAAGGTGGTCAACGATCCCAGCGACGCCATCGCCGATTGAGCTTGTCTTCACGGGGCATGGCCTTGACCCCGTTCTATCATCCCGAAAGGATTGCTGTTGGAACTCGATTTGTGGTGGCTGCTGCTGTTTCCAGCCTTTTTCGGCCTGGGCTGGTTCGCGGCCCGGGTGGATATGCGCACCGTGTTGAAGCAGGCGAAGTCGGTGCCGATTTCCTATTTCCGCGGCCTGGACGCGCTGGTGGAAGACAAGACCGACGTCGCGGCCCAGGCGTTGGCCGAAGTGGCGCGCCAGCAGGGCTCGGCGCTTGAGTTGCAGCACATCCTCGGCAAGCTGTACCGCAAGCGCGGCGAGAACGACCGCGCGATCCGCCTGCATCAGCAGATGCTGGATTCTTCCGATTTGCCGGGCGAGCAGCGCGATCTGGTGCGCAACGAGCTGGCGCAGGATTTCCGCAAGGCCGGTCTGGTGGATCGGGCGGAAGAAATCCTGCTCAAGCTCTTGAACGGCAATATGGCGCTGGCGGCGCGACGCCAGCTGCTGGACATCTATCAGCAGGATCGCGACTGGCAGAAGGCGATCGAGACCGCGCGCGAGCTGCGCAGCGACGCGCATTCGTTCCAGCACGAGGTCGCGCAGTTCTACTGCGAGTTGGCGCAGGGAGAGCTGTACAAGTCCGATCACAGCCAGGCCAGGCAATACGTGGCCGAGGCGCTGGCGGCCAACCGCAAGTGCGTGCGCGCCAGCCTGATCCTGGGCGACATCGAATTCGCTGAAGGCAATCTGGAGGCGGCCATCGCCGCCTGGCAAAACATAGAGAAACAGAACTACGAATACCTGGCGATGGCGGCCGAGCGCCTGTTCGACGCTTACGAAAAGCTGGGGCGTCCGCAGGAGGGCATCGCATTGCTGCGCGGTTATCAGCGCACCTTCCCGCAACTGGAGCTGACCGACCTCTTGTACCAGAAGATCGCCACCTATGATGGCGAGGCCAAGGCGCTGGACGGCGTGCGCGAAGCGGTGCATGCCCGTCCCAGCCTGGCCGGCGTGTACCGGATGATAGAAGCGCAGATGGACGAGCTGTCGCCGGAAGGGCGGATGGATGCCGAGGTGGCGCGCGCGCTGATCCTCAAGCATTCCCAGCGCCTCAGCGTGCACCGCTGCAAGTGCTGCAACTTCCGTTCGCGCGCCTTCTTCTGGCATTGCCCGGCCTGCGGCGAGTGGGAAAGCTTCACCGCCAACCGCTCGGAAAACTGAATCACGCGGCGCGTGGCTGCTTGAACGGCGCGCGCCGTTGCAATACTGAATGATGGAGCATCGATGAATCCCCTGATCGCACAGAGCGAGAGCCGGACGACGTCCCCGGTGGTGGTGGCGTTGGATTTCGCCGACGCGGATGGCGCATTGGCTTTCGCCAGCCGGCTGGACCCGGCGGAGTGCCGGCTGAAGGTGGGCAAGGAGCTGTTCACCTCCAGCGGCCGCCATCTGGTCGAGTCGCTGGCCGCGCGCGGTTTCCAGGTTTTCCTGGACATGAAATTCCACGACATCCCCAATACCGTCGCCCATGCCTGCAAGGCCGCGGCCGAGTCCGGTGTGTGGATGGTCAACGTCCACGCCTCCGGCGGCCGCCGGATGATGGAGGCCGCGCGCGAGGCGCTGGCCGCTTACAGCCAGCGCCCGCTGCTGATCGCGGTGACGGTGCTGACCAGCATGGAAGCGTCGGATCTGGCCGAGGTCGGCATCGATGTTCCGCCGCAGCAACACGTGCTGCGCCTGGCCACGCTGACCCGCGATTGCGGCCTGGACGGCGTGGTGTGCTCGGCGCAGGAGGCTTCCATGCTGAAGCAGGCGCTGGGCGGCGATTTCAAGCTGGTGACGCCCGGCATCCGCCTGGCCGACAGCGCTGGCGACGATCAGCGCCGCGTGATGACGCCGACCGCCGCCCTGGCCGCTGGTTCCGATTATCTGGTGATCGGCCGTCCGATCACCCGTGCCGCCGATCCGCTGGCCGCGCTGCGCGCCATCAATCAAGACATTTCCGTATTTCTGGGTAAACAATCATGAAAATCACGATAATTGGCTCGGGCTATGTCGGCCTGGTGACCGGCACCTGCTTGGCCGAGACCGGCTACCACGTCTGCTGCCTGGACGTGGATCCGCGCAAGATCGAAATTCTGCAAAGCGGCGGCATCCCTATTTTCGAGCCGGGCCTGGAAGACATGGTGAAGCGCAACGTGGCCGCCGGCCGTCTGCATTTCACCACTGATGTGGCGGCTTCGGTCGCCTTCGGCGAAGTGCAGTTCATCGCCGTCGGCACGCCGCCGGACGAGGACGGCTCCGCCGATCTGCAGTATGTGCTGGCGGCGGCGCGCAACATCGCCCGCCATATGACCGGCTACCGCGTGGTGGTGGACAAGTCCACTGTGCCGGTTGGCACGGCTGACAAGGTGCGCGCGGCCATCGCCGACGAGCTGGCGCAGCGCGGTGTCGACTTGCCGTTCAGCGTGGTGTCCAATCCGGAATTCCTGAAAGAAGGCGCGGCGATCGAAGATTTCATGCGGCCTGACCGCGTGGTGATCGGCGTCGATGACGACCGTGCGGCCGAGATCATGCGCCGCCTGTACAAGCCGTTTCAGCGCAGCCACGAGCGCGTGCTGCTGATGGACGTGCGCTCGGCCGAACTGACCAAGTACGCGGCCAATGCGATGCTGGCCACCCGCATCTCGTTCATGAACGAGCTGGCCAATCTGGCCGAGACCATGGGCGCAGACATCGAGCAGGTGCGCCAAGGCATGGGCTCCGATCCGCGCATCGGCTACCACTTCCTGTACCCGGGCGTAGGCTACGGCGGCTCCTGCTTCCCCAAAGACGTCAAGGCGCTGGTGCAGACCGCCAAGGAAAACGGCCATACGCTGCGCGTGCTGACCGCGGTGGAAGAGGCCAACGAGGTGCAGAAGCTGCGCCTGGTCGAGAAAGTGGTTTCCCGTTTCGGCGAGGATCTGTCCGGCCGTCGTCTCGCATTGTGGGGTCTGGCGTTCAAGCCCAATACCGATGACATGCGCGAGGCGCCCAGCCGCGTGATCGTCGAGGAGCTGACCCGCCGCGGCGCCGAGATCGTCGCCTTCGATCCGGTGGCGGCGCACGAGGCGCGGCGGGTGATGTCCGGCGTCAACGGCGTGGCGTTCGCCGACGACATGATGCAGGCGCTGCAAGGCGCGGACGCGCTGTTGATCGTGACCGAGTGGAAGATGTTCCGCGCGCCGGATTTCGAGGCGATCCGCCGCAGCCTGAAGCAGCCGCTGATTTTCGACGGCCGCAATATGTACGACCCGGCCTGGCTGCGCGAACAGGGCTTTGATTACCACGCCATCGGCCGTTGAGGTAAGCCATGAGTCTGATGCAAACCCTGGGACTGAAGCCCGCCACGCTGGCTTCCGCTCTGGCCAGGGCCAAGGTGCTGGTGGTGGGGGACGTGATGCTGGACCGCTACTGGTTCGGCGATGTATCGCGCATTTCGCCCGAGGCGCCGGTTCCGGTCGCCAAGATCGGCCGCAGCGAAGAGCGGGCAGGCGGCGCCGCCAACGTGGCGCGCAATATCGCCGGCCTGGGCGGCAGGGCCACCATTTTGTCGGTGGTCGGTGACGACGAGGCGGCGGACGCGCTGGAGAGACTGTTGAAGGCCGATGGCATCGTCACCTCGTTCAAGCGCGATTCCAACATCGCCACCACGGTGAAGCTGAGAGTGGTGGCGCGCCAGCAGCAGTTGATCCGGCTGGACTTCGAAGACGCGCCCAGCCATGAAATCCTGGCCGGCAAACTGGAAGAGTTCGCCGACATCGTCGCCGCGCACGACGTGGTGATCCTGTCCGATTACGGCAAGGGCGGCCTGACCCATGTGGCCGAGATGATCCAGCTGGCCCGCGCCGCCGGCAAACCGGTGCTGATCGACCCCAAGGGCGACGATTACAGCAAATACGCCGGCGCCACGCTGCTGACGCCCAACCGCAGCGAGTTCCGCCAGGTGGCGGGCGGCTGGAAGGACGAGGCCAGCCTGACCGCCAAGGCGCAGGCGCTGCGCGCCGAGCTGAATCTGGACGCGTTGTTGGTGACGCGCAGCGAAGAGGGCATGACGCTGTTCCGCGCCGACGGCGCGCTGCATCAGCCGACTTTCGCGCGAGAGGTCTATGACGTGTCCGGCGCCGGCGATACCGTGATCGGCACGCTGGGCCTGGCGCTGGCCGCCGGCCAGCCGCTGCCGGTGGCGATGAACCTGGCCAATGCCGCCGCCGGCGTGGTGGTGGGCAAGCTGGGCACCGCCGTGTGTTCGCAACAGGAACTGTTTGCCTTGTAAGCCGGCGCGCCGGCGGGAGACGCAATGACGAAGCTGACCGCGCAACAAATTGAAGAGGTGCTGGCCTTCTGGTTCGAGGCCAGCGACGACGAGGCCTTGGGCCGGCCGCGCGAGGCCTGGTTCCGGCGCGACGACGCTTTCGACGCCGAGATCCGCCGCCGTTTCCTGCCCTTGTGGCAGGCGCTGGCGGCCGGCGAGCTGGCCATCGACGCCGGCGACGCCCGCGCGGCGCTGGCCTGGCTGATCGTGGCCGATCAATTCCCTCGCAATCTGTTCCGCGGAGAGGCTAAGGCGTTCTCCAGCGACGAGAAGGCGAGAGAGGGCGCGCGGTCGGCCGTCGGCCAAAGGCTGGAGCAGACGCTGCCGCCGGTGGCGCGGGTTTTCTTCTACCTGCCGTTCGAGCATAGCGAGGACATGGCTGACCAGCGGCGGTCGCTGGAGCTGTTCGCCGCGTTGGACGCTGTCCTGCCTGGCTCCAATTATCTGGATTTCGCGCAGCGGCATGAGCGGGTAGTCGCCGAGTTCGGCCGCTTTCCGCATCGCAACGCGGCGCTGGGCAGAATCAGCTCGCCGGCCGAGCAGTCCTATCTGGCTCAGCCGGGCGCGGGCTTCTGAATTTCATCCGGACCCGAGGGTCCGCAGCAGAACTAAGGATCGACACATGACTATCGTCGTCACCGGAGCCGCCGGCTTCATCGGTTCCAACCTGGTCAAGGGTTTGAACCAGCGCGGCATCACCGACATCATCGCCGTAGACAACCTCAGCAGCGGCGACAAATTCCACAATCTGGTCGATTGCGAGATTTCGCATTACCTCGACAAGCACGAATTCCTGCACCTGCTGCTGGACGGCGAATACGAGGGCGAGCTGGCCGCCATTCTGCACCAGGGCGCGTGCTCCGACACGATGAACCACGACGGCAAGTACATGATGGACAACAACTACCAGTACACGCTGGCGTTGTTCGACTATTGCCAGCACGAGGAAATCCAGTTCTTGTACGCGTCCAGCGCGGCCACCTACGGCAAGGGCACGGTGTTCAAGGAAGAGCGCCAGTACGAAGGCCCGTTGAACGTTTACGGCTATTCCAAATTCCTGTTCGACCAGGTGCTGCGCCAACGGATGAAGGAGGGACTGAGCGCCCAGGCGGCGGGCTTCCGCTACTTCAACGTCTATGGCCCGCGCGAGCAACACAAGGGCCGCATGGCTTCCGTCGCCTTCCATCATTTCAATCAGTACCGCGAGCACGGCAAGGTCAAGCTGTTCGGCGGCTGGGACGGCTGGGACAACGGCATGCAGAGCCGCGACTTCGTGTCGGTGGAGGACGTGGTCAAGGTCAACCTGCATTTCCTGGACCATCCGGAGAAGAGCGGGATCTTCAACCTGGGCAGCGGCCGTTCGCAGCCGTTCAACGACGTGGCGGAAGCCACCGTCAACGCCTGCCGCCGCCATGAGGGCAAGCCGGCGCTGACGCTGGCCGAAATGATCGCGCAGGGCATCGTCGAATACATCGACTTCCCGGACGCGTTGAAAGGCAAGTACCAGAGCTTCACCCAGGCCGATATCGCGCGGCTGCGCGAGGCGGGTTACGGCGAGGCCATGCTGTCGGTGGCCGAGGGTGTGGACCGCTACGTCGATTGGCTGATCAGCCGCCAGGGTTGATCGCCTGGGCAGTGATGAAAGCCGCGCCATCTATAAAGATGACGCGGCTTTTGTCGTTTCAGCGTCCGGTGTTTTCCTGCTCCAGCCGCATGCGGGCCCGGGCATCGCGTTCGGCCAGCAGCATCTGGTTTTGCAGCGTGTCGGCGACAAAATCGATATGCCGCTCCGCCGCCAATTGCGCGGCGTCGGGCTGGCGATCGCGTATCGCCTGCCAGATCGACAGATGCTGCTCGCGCAGCGCCTCCGCCACTTCGCCGACGGCGAACAGATTGGCGATATTGTCCTTCACATGCCGCTGCAGCATGGCCAGCAGGCTGCCGGACAGATGGGCGAACAGCACATTGTGGGAAGCTTCGGCCACGGCCTGATGGAATTCGACATCGGCCTGCGCCTGCTCGGCCAGATCGCCGCTGCGATAGGCTTGCTGCAGCCGCTCCACGCAGCGCCGCAGCCGCTCCACGTCGGCCGGCGTCGCCCGGCTGGCGGCGCAGCGCGCCACCGTGCCTTCCAGCACGCGGCGGAATTCCAGCAGATCGCTGTGCAGCTCTTCGTGCTGGTTCAGCAGCTTTTCCCAAGGGTCGGAAAACGCCGTTTCCAGCCGGTCCGTCACCCAGGTGCCGCCGCCCTGGCGGCTGGACAACAGGCCGCGCGACGCCAGTTGCTGGATCGCTTCGCGCAGCGATGGCCGCGACACGCCGAACTCCTCGGCCAATTGTCTTTCCGGCGGCAACCGGTCGCCGGGTTTGAGCACGCCGTCGAGTATGCGTTTTTCCAGTTGCTGCACGATCATGTCGGACAGTTTGGGCAGGGTTACTTTGGGATAGGCCATGTGATGGAGAAATTGGTCTGACCGGATGACCGAGCATAGCACACAGCAATGCCGACAAATGCTGATTTTCCTGATTCACTGTGTCAGCAATGTCATGAGAATCAAGAGTGGAAAAATATTTTCGCATTTCGCTAAACTTTCGCCGCAAACCCAGGATAAGACTGTTATGTCGATTTCATAATCCTGGAGGGCGGTATGGTTGCAGTGGTGACAGGCGCGGGGCTGGGTTTGCACAACGGTTCGCTGGCGGCGCTGGGCGCGCCAGG
>NZ_JAYFSJ010000023.1:0-69705 GCF_039708975.1 Chromobacterium indicum | reverse complement strand
TGCGGCAGCAGCTGTTCCGGGCCGGCGGCGTCGCTGGCGATGGCAAGGGTGATATGGCGGTTGGCTTGGGAGAAGGCTGAGGCGAAGGAGGCGAGCAGGGCTGTAATGTCCATGGTTCTTCCATGCGTGCGCCTCTGAGCGTAGGGCGCTTATCTGGCTGTAACAGAATGGGAAGACTGCAGGATAACCCTTTTACAGATAAGGGAGTGAATAAGGATTACTGTCCTTTTGGACAGGTTGAGTTATATGGCATGCTGAGGCTGGTTGAAACGGCTGCAGTGTAGATAGTTTGGTGAAGTATATTCTACTGATGGCAATTAAGGTTTGACTGAGAGGTAGTAATAAAAAAAGCGCCGTGAGGCGCTTTTTTAGGACCGGGTTAGATGGTCAATGCTTCCAATGTCTTGCCGCTGTCGATCCATGCTTGTACCCAAGCCGGCTTGCGGCCACGGCCAGTCCAAGACAGATTGCTATCGTCAGGATGGCGGTACTTGACTTCAACAGGCTTGCGAGCAGTGGCGGTTTTGCCGCTCAACACATCTTCCACGCTCAAGCCGTGAGCGCGGGCAAGTTCGATAATTTGTTTTTTTGCCTTGAACTTCTCTTCAACTTCGCGGTGCTTGATTTCACTTTCAATATCAGCTTTCAGGGCAATTAGTGCAGTAAATTCCAGCTTGGACAAATCCATGACATGTTCCTTGATTATTGGTTTGATAATTACAGAGCGTAATATAGCTAATTGAAATCGGATAAGTCAAGTATGATATTAATAAATGGAAGTTATTAATTCATTCGAGCAAGCACTTTTAATACCTCTTGTGGAGCACGGCCTGTTATGACTAAGAATTTTCGCCAAATACCATAAGACATTTTCTTTCCTTGCTTGAACTCCCGGACGCGGTGGCCGTGGGTGCCTAATAGCGCTGCTAGACTGTTGTCTGAGTTGAATTGTGGGAAATGCTTTTGGAAGTGGCGGAAGTAGGCGCAAACAATGTCAGGGTGTGGCTGTTCCCATCCTTCTCCTTCGCGGAGTAGGTGAGCGCGACTATACTGATTCTCGTCAATTTCATCTTGAGGCGGTAGCTTTGGTGCTTTCAGGTTTTCCTCAAGAGTTGCGATGGCCTGGCGGGTGGCCTGTTCATTAATAAATTGCTGCTGGTCGGCAATGCTAGGCAATGGGATTTTCATAGCCTTATCTCTCATGACTAAGAAGCAAGTCCCAAGCCTTGCGGCTTGGGACTTTGGGGCTTACGTCGGTGACAGCTCGATATTGCGAACGTCAGAAACCCGAATGTTAACCAAGTTCAGCGTCCCTGTTGTTAGTGTTTTCCAATATTCGATATGGTGCATGTGAACCATTACATAATAAAGGTAATCAGGGAGAAGCAAGTTTAATGCAGTAATCCGAATTCCGATATGCTCAGGATTGAATTCTCGAATTGGTTTGCCAACATGCTCTGCTGAACTCCGTCTAATAATCCAGAAATGTGCTTCAGGAAAATTAGTTCGGATGGTTGCCAGCTGGGAAAGTTTCATTGCGTTCGTCTAAGGTGGCAACGGCTAGCCCCCTCGAAAACGAGTGACTTTCTGCGTGCCACCGTTGAGACGAATATTAATTTAAATGAGCTTCATTGTAAAGGTTTTTGCCTTGTAATTATGTCTTCACCTGTTACCCATTTCCCATTTAGGCGATTTATCCGCAGTGTTCGTGCGGTTCCTCTTTTCGGGATAAGTACTAGGTCAATTGTCGAAAACTTTCTTGCCTTTTTGGTGCGTATCGGAGGGGTAATGCTATTGGTGTATACGATTATTTTTTCAAATGTATCAGCAATCAGTTTTCTTGCTGCAATTCTAGAGTCGTTGTCAAGATTTTTAACGCCATCGGTAAGTTCTGCCCAATTTTCAGCTAGAGTTGGCGCTACTAGATTTTGACTGATTTGAACTAGCTCGTACTCTAAATTTTCTATTTGGCCTTTGGCAAGTTCATGCAGATTTTCTAGCTCACTTACTTTCTTAATGAGAAATTTTGGAGCATCAATCTCACTTTCAATTATTGCATCGGTAATTTTTTTAATTTTATTCTCAATGCTGGCTAGATCAGCCCTCTTAGTATTGAGTTGAGCGCGAATGGAGAGTGTCTGATCTTCGCCATTTTGTAGCGATGATAAATTAAATTGATCGCTACAATATTCCATTATTGCATTTTCTACCGGGGCGACTGAAGATGTAGCAGGCATTGGGCAGCTGTGGATTCCTGTCGTTACCGCGCCAAGGCACATTAAACGTCGATGGCTATCTTTTATATTGCCATTTAATTCCCTTTTTCTATTTAAATAATTTTTTACTACGGCGGCGGCTCCACAATATCCACATCTCAAAATTCCAAGCCCTGATACAACACCGACTATTCCGCCATTTTGTGAGTATTTGAATCTCCCGCCAGCAACATTTTGAAGGGAGTTGTATTCTTCTTCAGTAATGATTGCAGGGTAGTAATTCTTAAGCTCAAATTTCTCATCGCCAACTTCTAATACTCTTGTGCCGTATAGTGCTGGATTACGGAGTGTTCTATAAAAGTTGGCATGGTTAGGGAGCCCTTGATTGGTCATTGTTAAACCAAGGGCGAATAAGTGCTGGAAAATAGGCTTTGCCCCATATCCATCTTTATACATACGGAAAGCGATTTTGAAGGCTTCTACTCGCTCTGGAATTGGAATCCATTTTTCACCATTCCAATCGAGCCATTGGGGGTCTCGTCCGTTGACTATGCGTCCGCAAAAGGTTCCAGCAATCCAGGCTTCGGCTTGTCTTTTAACAGCTGCTTTGATTCTTTTTGATTTTGTGTCGCTCTCTTCATGCGCACGAATCATAATAAGTAGGCTATATACCAAATCCATTGGGTTGTTTTTGATTCGCTCACGATTGTATTCTTTTCCATCGCTTGCGGTAACAACTGTAATGCCGGCATTGATAATTTGAGCTAGCTGGGCTTGGGCAAGAATTGGCTCTGCGCGGCTTAGGCGGTCTAAGCCTTCAACAATAAGGACTGATCCAGGGCTGATACGACCTGCGCTGATTGCTTCAAGGAATGCACCTAAAGCGCCTTGTTTGACGTGTCGCTGGTGATAGGCACTCAGTCCTTCGTCTCGGAGGGTCAGCGCATCATCAAGGGCTAGGCCGTGTTCTGAGGCCCATCGAATGGCATATTGGATTTGTCTATCTGCGGAGGAGCCAGCGGCTTGGCGAGGGTCACTAAATCTTAAGTAACTGTAAACTTTTGAATTTTTCATTGTGCGATATTCTACTATAGGCAATGATGTTGCGTGCACCTATAGCATCGCTAGGCTTTTCCAGCGAGATGCGCATGCTGACTACGCCCAGCGGCGTCTTGTCCGCCACCTGGTGGCAGGCCAGGCAGTTCTTGCCCAGGTAGTTGGCGGAAGCCAGCGCCGGGTAGACCACGCGCAGGTGCTCGCCCAGCTGCGGGGTGGACTCTATCTGGATGTGCGGCTTGCCGTCGCGCAGCGCGGCGCGCTCGGTTTCGTCGCCCGGCCGGGCTTTGTCGCCGGCGCTGCCGGGGCCGAACTGCTTGCTGACCGCGTCGCCGCGTATCACGCGCAGGTCGCGCACTGCCGACAGCTCGCGGATCTGGTCCAGAAACACGTCGCGCTGGCCGACGGTGCCGGTGATCATCATGCCGGTCAGGCCGGCCAGGGTCATTTCGTTCATGCTGTGGGCCAGGTCCTTGGCCTGCTCCACGGCGATCTCGCGGCTGGCCTGGGTCTCCCAAGCGATCAGCCCGCCCCAGGCCAGCACCAGACAGGTCCAGATCGCGCCGGTGAGGCGCAGCCAGATCGGCCAATCGGAAAATTTTCTCATCGCGTTTCGGGGTGGTGGGCCCCGTCTCCTGTGTGTGGCGTCGTTATTGTCGGCCGGATTGCGGACAGTCCCGGCTATGCCGTATGGATTCTGATGGAGAACGGGAACCGGACTTCTGGTCTGGATCAAACATTGCCAGGAAAACGCTTGCGCTTGGGTTGGCGGCCGATTTCTGCAACAATCGCGCCCTTGCCGCCACGGCTATGGTGAAAACGGGACAGGAATACAAGGAATGGGCATGAATGACAGCACAAGGCGCGGCGTCGCCATCATAGGCGGCGGCCCGGCGGGCCTGATGGCGGCGGAGGTGCTGACGGCGCGCGGCTATGCGGTGGACGTGTACGACGCGATGCCGTCGGTGGGCCGCAAATTCCTGCTGGCCGGCATCGGCGGCCTCAACATCACCCATTCCGAAGCCTATCCGGCCTTTGTCGGCCGTTACGGCGACCGCGCGGAGCAGATCGCGCCGCTGCTGAAGGATTTCGACGCCGACGCGCTGCGCGCCTGGGTGCATGGCTTGGGGGTGGAAACCTTCGTCGGCAGCTCCGGCCGGGTGTTTCCCAAGGAAATGAAGGCAGCGCCGCTGCTGCGCGCCTGGCTCAGCCGGCTGCGGGAGGCCGGCGCGCGCATCCATGTGCGCCACCGCTGGCAGGGCTGGAACGCCGATGGCAGCCTGAAGTTCGACACTCCGGACGGCGAACTGGTTGTGCGCGCAGACGCGACGCTGCTGGCGCTGGGCGGCGGCAGCTGGAAGAAGCTGGGTTCGGATGGCCGCTGGATGCCGTGGCTGGCGGAAAAGGGCGTGGCCACCGCGCCGCTGGCGCCGTCCAATTGCGGCTTCGACGCCGAGTGGAGCGATTTCTTCGCCGACAAGTTCGCCGGCGAGCCGCTGAAGTCCATCGGCCTGGCTTTCCAGGGCGGCGACGGCCGCGAATTCAAACGCGTCGGCGAATGCGTGATCACCAAGAGCGGCATAGAAGGCAGCCTGGTCTACGCCTGCTCGGCGCTGCTGCGCGACGAGATCGCCCGCGCTGGCTCCGCCACCTGCCATCTGGACCTGATCCCTGCCTGGGACGAGGCCAAGGTGCTGGCGGAGGTGTCGCATCCGCGCGGCTCGCGCTCGCTGTCCAGCCATCTGCAGAGCCGGCTGAACCTGAAGGGCGCGCGCGCCGGCATCCTGCGCGAATGCCTGGACAAGGACAGCTTTCAGAACCCGGTGCTGCTGGCCGCAGCGATCAAGCGCTTGCCCGTGACCGTGACCGCGGCGCGGCCCATTGACGAGGCGATCAGCACCGCCGGCGGCGTCAGCTTCTCCGCGCTGGACGAGAGGCAGATGCTGGCCGCGCTGCCCGGCGTGTTCTGCGCCGGCGAGATGCTGGATTGGGAAGCGCCTACCGGCGGCTACCTGCTGACCGCCTGCTTCGCCAGCGGCCGCGCGGCCGGACAGGGCATCGCCGGCTGGCTGGAACAGGCGGGATCAAAATAGTTTTACTTGAGCAAGGCAGGCAGGCCTGACAGAATACCCGGATAGCATTTTTAACGGCTAGCAAAATCCCTGATCCTGCGTTGCGCCTCCTTGCCGTACTACTTGTACTGTCTGCGTCGGCGCGCCTTGGCTCAGGTGCTTTGCGGGGTTTTGTTAGCCACTCTTATTCGCCCATTCCGGGCGCGATCCGCAACCTGTTTTGCTTGCTTGCCATGAGTGAAAAAAGCAATCCCTGCCAATCCTGCGGCGCGTGCTGCGCCAGCTTTCGCGTTTCTTTCTACTGGGCCGAGGCCGATGACGGCGGCGGCCTGGTTCCCGGCCATCTCACCGAAAAACTCAACGACTGGACCCGCTGCATGCGCGGCACCTGGTCCGCCAGCCCGCGCTGCGTCGCCTTGCGCGGCGAGGTGGGCGACAGCGTCGGCTGCGGCGTCTATCCGCTGCGGCCCAGCCCCTGCCGCGAGGTGGAGGCGGGCTCGGCGCAGTGCGTGAGGGCGCGCGCTATCCACGGCCTGCCGGCGCTGTGGGAAGCGCCGGCGGCGGCCAATGAGCCGGAGCCGCTGCTGGCCGGCTAGGGCAGGTTCCGGTCGAAAAAGGCTTTCAGCTTGGCCGTGGCGGCCGCCACGCACGGTTCGCGGTCGTACAGGTCGAAGTGCGAGGCCCAGGCGATCAGGCACAGCTCTTTCGGTTCCGCGGCGGAGGCGATGGCCTGTTCGCTGAAGTAGCGGGTGTCGGCGTCAGCGCCGGCTATCATCAGCAGCGGCCGCGGGGCGAGCATGTCGATGCGGGAGAAGGCGTCGAAACCAGCCAGCGCGTCCAGGCCCGATACAACGAAACGGTTTTCCGCATTGGGATGGCGGCCGCGCGGCGTGCGGTAGTAGTCGTACGCTTCGCGCAACAGCCGCTGCGGCTGCTCGGCCGCAGCCTGGGCGGTTTCCGCCAGCGCGCTGCGGGTGGCGGCGGCTTCGCCCCGGTCCTGGGCGGTACGGTCTTCGGCCGCGGCGGCGAGCAGGCCCTGCAGCTGTTCGGGCGAGCGGCTGCCGTTCAAGCCGTCGCGCAGCAGGCCGCCCAAGCAGACGGCGTTTACGGTGGCCACGGCCTTGATGCGCGGGTCGGTGCGGGCGGTGAACACCGCGTAGCCGCCGCCGGCGGCGATGCCCAGCGCGCCGATGTGCTCGGGATCGACATCGGGCAGGTTGGACAGATAGCTGACCGCCGATTTGATCCCTTCCGCGCGCGAATGGGGCGTTTCCAGGTGGCGCGGCAGGCCTTCGCTCTCGCCCTGATAGGCGGTGTCGAACGCCAGCGCGAGATAGCCGTCCTGCGCCAGCCGCTCGGCGTAGCGCCCGGCCACCTGTTCCTTGACGCCGGTGAACGGGTGGCTGACTACGATGGCCGGGTAGCGCCGTTCCGGCTGGTAGTCGGCGGGACGATACAGATGGCCGACCAGCTCCAGGTCTTCGCTGAGAAAAATCACTTCCTGTTTCATATTGTCGTTCTGCTCGATTGCGGGATTCAACGCGGCGTCTGCTCCCAGCCGCCGCCCAGCGTCAGGAACAGGTTGACCTGATCCAGCGCCAGTTGCGCGTCCGACGCGGCCAGCGCCGATTCGTTGCCGGCCAGCGCGCGGTCGGCATCCAGGCTGGCCAGATAGGGCGCGCGTCCGGCCGTGTACAGGCGGCGGTTGTCATGCGCCGCAGCACGGGCGTTGTCGCGCGCCGAGCGCAGGTCGGCGTTGCGCTCCAGATCCTTGGCGTAGAAAGTCAGCGCGGTTTCCGTCTCGCGCAGTGCGTTCAGCACCACGCCGTCGAAATGGGCGAGCGCCGCGTCGGTATCGGCCTCGGCCGCCTTCACCCGGGCGCGGGCGCCGCTGTCCGGGATGGTCCAGCTGATCAGCGGCCCCAGGCTCCAGTGCTGGGTGCGGTCTTCGCCCACGTGCTCCAGCAGGCCGGTGAAGCCGGCCGACGCGCCCAGGCTGATGCTGGGGTAGAGCTGGGCGGTGGCCACGCCGATGCGGGCGGTGGCGGTGGCGAGCTTGCGTTCGGCCTCGCGCACGTCCGGCCGGCGTTTCAACAGCGCCGCGCCGTCGCCGACCGGCAGCGGCCGCTTCAGCTGAGGCAAGGCCGAGCAGGCGACGGCGGGCAGCTCGGCCGGGGCCTTGCCCAGCAGCGCCGCCAGGCGGAAGCGGGCCGCGTCTTGTTCCGCCTGCAGCCGGGGCAGGGCGGCGCGCTGGATATCGGCCTGGGCCAGAGCCCGCTCCACGTCGGTGGCCCGGCCGCGGCCGGCGGTCTGCATCCGCTTGGCCACCGCCACGCCGCGGTTCTGCAGCTCTAGCTCATGCTTGGCCACCGCAAACTGGTATCCGGCCGCGCAGCCTTGCACATAGGCGCGCACGGTTTCCGCGGCCACCGTCGTCTGAGCGAGGTCCACGGCCGCCTCGGTGGCCTGGGTGCCGGCGCGGGCGGCTTCCTCGGCGCGGGCCAGCTTGCCGAACAGGTCGATCTCGTAGCCTATCTTCAGCCCGGCATCGCCGACATTGGCCACCGGCAGTTTTTTCTCGATCAAATAGGCTTCGCCGGAATCCTGGCTGCGCTGGGCGGTGGCCGATGCGCTGGCGTGCGGATCGCGCTCGGCGTTGACCGAGGCTTCTATCGCCAGCGCCTTGCGCAGATTGGCCGCGGCGGCGCGCAGGTCGGCGTTGGCGGCCAGCGCCTCTTCCACTAATTTATCCAGCCTGGCGTCGTCGTACAGCCGCCACCAGCCGGCGGGGACTGGCTGCTGGACGAAGGCCGGATTGCGCGCGGACAGGAAGGCGGCATTGGCGGCGGGCTTGCCCAGCGCGGCCTGCGGCGGCAGATGGTAGTCCGGGCCGACGGCGGCGCAGCCGGCCAGCGCGCAGGCCAAAGCCAGCGCGCTCAGCTTCAGCGCGGCTTTCATGAGCGGCCTCCCTGGCGCACCGACACGGTGGCGGTGCGGCCGGCGATCAGGCGGAAATTGGCCGGCACTTCGTCCAGCGCGATGCGCACCGGGATGCGCTGAGCCAGCCGCACCCAGTTGAAGGTGGGGTTGACGTTGGGCAGCAGCGAGGCGCCGTTGCTGCGGTCGCGGTTTTCGATGCCGGCGGCGATGCTCTGCACGTGGCCGCGCAGCTTGCGCGACTCGCCCATGATCTGGATGTCCACCGGCTGGTTGAGCTCCACGCCGCCCAGCTTGGTCTCCTCGAAGTAACCGTCGACGTGAAAGGAGCGGGAGTCGACGATGGACAGCGCCGCGCGGCCGCTGGCGGCGTAATCGCCGGCGCGCGGCGTGCGGTCGTTCAGATAGCCGTCCACCGGGCTTTTCACCACGGTGCGCTCCAGATTCAGCCGAGCCAGGCCGGCGGCGGCCTCGGCGGCGGCCAGCGTGGCTTCGCCCAACTGCACCTTGGCGTCGCCTTCCTCGCGGGCTTCGGCGGCCACCAGGTCGGTCAGCGAGTGGTTGCGCGCGGCCTCGCGGCGGGCCTGCGCCAGGGTGGCGCGCTGCGCGGCGAGGGCGGCTTCGGCCTGGCGCAGCGCCAGTTCGTAATGCGCGCGGTCCACCACGAACAGTACCTGGCCTTTCTTGACCAGCTGGTTGTCCGAGACTTTCACTTCGGTGATCAGCCCGGACACGTCCGGGGCCACCTGCACCACGTCGGCGGCGATATGGCCGTCGCGCGTCCACGGCGCGTCGGTGTAGTAGATCCAGATATGCCGCATCACCACGATGGCGATGGCGACGGTGGCCAGGGTCAGCAGCACGGACCCGGCTTTGCGAATGCGGTTGTTCATGATGTCACCTGTGAAACAGCGCGATCGTGCCGCCCAGCACGATCACGTAAAGCGCGAAATTGAAGAGAGAGCGGTGCCATACCACGCGGTACAGGCCCAGTCGGGCCAGCGCGCGGCGCAGCAGGCTGCTGGCGGGGAAGGCGATCAGCATCATCACCAGCAGGCTGGGGAAGTAGACCCCGTAGAAATTGACTTCGCCTATCATGGCCGGACTCCTGGAATGGGCGACGCCGGCCGGCAGCCTTCGGCATCGGGGAATAGCGACACGCGCATCTCCACCAGCGCGTTGCGCGCCTCGCGGGCGGCCGGCGCGGCATCGGCCAAGGTCAGCGCGATGGCCGCATCCAGCCGGCCCAGCAAGGCGACGGGCGCGTCGAGGTAGCGGTCGGCGTCGGCGCAGGCGCGGAAGTGCTCGCTGACGCCTTGCAGCGCCGCGTCCACCGCCTGGCGGGCGGCGCCGGCCAGGCGATGCTCGTCGCGTTGCAGGTCCAGCGCGCTGAAGCCCACCCGCAGCTCGCGGAAGCCGGCGGAGGGATCGGCGCCGTCGGCGGCCAGCCGCGGCGCCAGCAGCGACAGGCGGTCCAGCATCAGCGCCGTCAGCCGCGCGTAGTCGCCGCCGTGGCGGCCGGCGGCGTTATGCGCCAGGTCGCGCCAGTTGGAGCGGATCAGGCGGCGCAGCGTCAGCTCGGCGCCGAAGGGACGGGTGGTCAGCGTCCAGACCAGCGCGAACAAGATGCCGGCCGCGCCGGCCAGATTGCTGTTGAGGAAAGACTGGAAGTCGGCGTTATAGCTTTGCTGCAGGCCGATCAAATTGGCGGTGAACACTACCAGCAGCATCGCCACCGGGCCGAAGCGCGGCTGGTTCATCAGTGCGCCGCCCAGAATGAAGGGGGGAGCCAGGCACAGCGCCAGCATCTCGAATTCGTGCACCGCCGGCAGCACGGCGAACAGCAGCAGGCCGGCCAGCATGGTGCAGATGGTGTTGACGATGAACAACGTGCGCAGCATCGGCGCGGGCTCGTCCATCGAGCCGAACAGGCAGCAGGCCACCGTGCCCAGGATCACCGCGTTGGCGCCGTCCTGCCAACCCAGCGCGATCCAGGCCAGGCAGCCCAGGAAGATGCCCAGCGCGGCGGTGCCGGCGGCGAAGCCGAGCAGGCCGTAATCGTAGTGGCGGGCCTTCACGCCCACTTCCCAGCGGCGGTAGGCGGGTTTCCAGTCCCACAGCGGCAGCCCGCGCGAGATCAGCGCGCGCAGCGTCAGGCAGTCCTGCCACAGATTGACCAGCGATTTCAGCCGCATCCGCACCGTGCCCTCCAGCAGCGACGGCCAGCCGCTGTCCGGCGGCGGCGCGTCCAGCTGGCGGCGCAGCGCGCGCGCCTGGCTCAGAAACCAAGGGTTGTCGGCCGGGTAGCTTAGCCAATTTGAGGTGTCTTCCATCAACTGGAGCAAGTCCGCGGATGTGCCGCCAGGCGTCTTGCGCAGTACCGCCAGCAACTCGGAAAGCGAGGACAGCAGCGGCGGCAGCATGCTCATCCGCGCGCGCAGCTCGCCCGCGGTGCGCTCGGCGTTGCGGCTGGTGGCGTCATAGGAGAGGTGGGTGAGCAGTTGGTCGAAGGCCAGCAGGTCGGCAGCGAGACGGTTGCGGCCCGCCGACGGCGGCTGGGGATGGCTGCCCAGGGTGTCGGTCGCCCAGGCGGCGGCGTCCTTGAGCCAGCCATCCACGCGCGGGCTCAGCACCGCTGACACGCGGGTGGGCAGCACCAGCGCCGCCGCCACGCTGGCGCAGACGATGCCGAGGACGATTTCCTCGCTGCGGGCGACGGCGATGTCGAACACGTTCTCCGGCGCGTACACCGCCGACAGCGCGATCAGCGGCATGGTGTAGGCCGGCAGCCGCAGCAGGTAGTGGCGGGGCGTGTGGTCCAGCATGGACAGGTAGAGCAGGGCGCCGGACCACAGCGCCACCACCAGGCTCAGCAGCACCGGTTGGTTGGCCAGCGGCGGCACCACGCATACCGCGGCGGCCGCGCCGAGCAAGGTGCCGAACACGCGGTACACCGCCTTGGAGCGGGTGGCGCCGATCAGCGGGTGGGACACGATGTAGACGGTGCCCATCGCCCAACTTGGCCGGGGCAGGCCCAGCGCCAGCGCGATGTACAGCGCCAGCATCGCGGCGGCGAAGGTGCGGGCCGAGAACAGCCAGTCGCGTTTAGCGGGTAGCGCGATCATGGCGTTTGTCCAGCATGGGGTCGTTGGGCGGCCGGGTTTGCGCCGCCTGCTCCAGCACATGGAACACCCGCAGCGCGGTTTCCAGATCGGTCTGGCTGAGCGGCGCCAGCACGCGGGAGCGCAGCGCCACCAGCTCGGTCTCTATCTTGCGGGTGACTTCGCGGCCGGCGTCGGTGAACCACAGCGTTTTCACCCGGCGATCATGCAGGCCCTGTTCCCGCCGCAGCAGGCCGGCCTGGCTCAACTGGTCTACGATGCGAACAAGGGAGGCGGGCTCCATGCCCAGCTCCTCGGCCAGCGCGCTGTGGCTGACGCCTTCGCCCAGCCGTCCGATGAACAGCAGCGCGGAGCCGCCGGATACCGAGATGCCGTGAACCGTCAGCGCTTCCTGCGCGATATGCCGCCACAGCACGCCCATCGGGCGCAGGCTGCTGGTCAGCCTCAGGCGTAACAGATCGATGTCTTCCATAGATATTTGCCGGCCGGAAGGCCGGATGGGGATGGTCGTGATGTAAATGGATTGTAGCGACTATTTTATTAATTAGCAAACTAACTAATTTGACGGAGCGGGAAAGCGCTTGCCAGGAAAAGGCAGGGGAAGCTGGCCACGCGCTTGCGCGGATGGCCGGGTCCGCCGATTGATAGGCCGAATGGCAAGCGCGGCACACCGCAGTCATGCAAACGCAACTTGTTAATGACAAGCCGCCGTGCCATATTTGTGCGGTGCAACATAATTGGAGCGGCTATGTTCCGGCGTATGGAAGGCAAGCCGTCGCTGAGTTTGGCGCTTCAGGGCGGCGGCGCGCATGGAGCGTTCACCTGGGGTGTGCTGGACGCGCTGCTGGAGGCGGGGCGCTATCGTTTCGACGGTTTGAGCGGCACCAGCGCCGGCGCGATGAACGCGGTGGCTGTCGCGCATGGCTTGTGCCTTGGCGGGCCGGACGCCGCTCGGGAGGCGCTGGCGTCGTTTTGGCGCAGGGTGGGTGAGAGCTTGCCGGGAGAAATGGCCCGGCCCCTGCCGTTCAGCATGGATTCCACCGTGTCCCCCAGCCTGAAAATGGTGTTGCAGCTGTCCCAATGGTTCTCTCCGTACCAGCTCAATCCGCTGGATTACAACCCGCTGCGGGACATCATCGTTTCGCTGTTCGATTTCGAGCGCATCCGGCAGGCTTCGCCGGTGCAGCTGTTCGTGGCGGCCACGCACGCCAACAGCGGACGGTTGAAGCTGTTCCGCAATGCCGACCTGTCCGCGGACGCCTTGCTGGCCTCGGCCTGTCTGCCATCGTTGCAGCAGGCGGTGATGATAGAAGGCGAACCGTACTGGGATGGCGGCTTTGCCGCCAATCCGGCGATCTTTCCGCTATTCAAGTTTTGCCGCAGCGACGACATCCTGCTGGTGTTGTTGTCGCCGATGATCCATGGAGATACCCCGCGCACCGCCGACGAGATCCAGCGTCGGGCGATGCAGCTGGGTTTCAACAGCGCCTTCCTGCGCGAAATGCGTCTGTTCGCCTTGCTGCGGGAAATGGCGGATGCGTCTGCTTATCTGCGCGGCCGTCTGGAGCGCCATCTGCTGGCCACGCGCTTCCATTTGGTGGAGGCTCATGATTTGCTGGCCGAACTCGACTCGTCCAGCCGGGCGCTGACTTATGGCCCGTTCCTGGCCTGGCTGCGGGACGAAGGGCGCCAGGCGGCGCAGGCCTGGATGGCGGAACATGGCGGCAAAGTAGGCCGCAGCGCCAGCGTGGACATCAACAACCTGTTTCTTCAGCCCTGACTCTCGCCGGCGTGCGCGATATCCGCGGCTGCGCGGTCAATTCGGCGGGAGATGTCGATGGCATTGTCGGCAGCCCGTGTCCAGAATTCAAAGGCGCCGCCTGCCATGGACAAGCGAAGCGGCAGGCCGGGCCCGATCCATGGAGCCATGGCGTTCTCTTGAGCGGAGGAAGCAATGCAGAAAGCGGTTTCAACCGAGGCCCTGCCGGCGTCCCGACGGATAGATGAAAGAATCGCGGAGCTCGGCGGCTGGCGCGGAGCGGTTTTAAGCCGGATGCGCCAGCTTATCCGGGAGGCGGACCCGGATGTCGTCGAGGAATGGAAGTGGATGGGTACGCCGGTTTGGGCGCATGCCGGAATCATCTGCACCGGCGAATCCTACCAGTCGGTGGTCAAGCTGACCTTTCTCAAAGGCGCTTCGCTTGACGATCCGTCCAGGCTTTTCAACGCCAGCCTGGACGGCAACGCCAGGCGCGCCATCGATATCCGCGAAGGGGACGCGATAGACGCGGATGCGTTCAAGGCGCTGATCCTCGCCGCGGTCGCGCTCAATCTTTCCGCGGCGAAATCCAAATCGGGAAAGACCAAGCGCAGTTCGGGCTGACGGCGCGCTGGTTCATCCATCTATCCGCCAGGCCCGATCATGGTAAGCGTCCACTTCGGGCCGGTGGGAGACGCTGATCACCGCGCAATCCGGCAGTTCGCTGCGCAGCCGCTGGTGGCAATGCCTCTGATTATGTGGGGCCAGCGCCGAGGTCAGGTAGGGCATCAGCGCCGCGCAGCCGATGAAGATGAAGGCCTGAGCGGCGACTTGCGGGAGTGCATTCCGCCGGCTCCGGGCGAGGAGGCGGAGCCCGGCGGCGAGGCCGCGTTTTAGTCTGGCCTGCCTCAGTCGCCGCCGGCCTGTTGCCGGGCGGCGGCTTCGCGCAGCTTGTCTTTCTTGCTCTTGCGTTTGCCCTTGATGCCGCCGTTGCCGTCGGGGTCCGTCAGCGAGGCGGCCGGGGCGGAGGCCTCGGTCGGCTCGAAGCCGTCTATCCGTTCGCGCGTCAGCCGCAACTGCTGGCGTTTTTCGATCAGCTTGAAGTGGGCGGCGCAGTCGGCGCTGACGAAGCTGATGGCTTCGCCGCGGGCGCCGGCGCGGCCGGTGCGGCCGATGCGGTGGGTGTAGTCCACCGGCGAGCGCGGCAGGTCATAGTTCACCACCAGCGGCAGCCGGGCGATGTCGATGCCGCGCGCCGCCACATCGGTAGCCACCAGCACCCGCAAGCGGCCCGACTTGAGGTCGGCCAGCACTTGGCCGCGCTGGCTCTGGCTGCAATCGCCGTGCAGGGCGGCGGCGGACACGCCGTTGCGATGCAGCTTGTCCGCCACCCGGTCGGCGGCCTGGCGGCTGGCGACGAATACCAAGACCCGGTCCCAATTGTTTGCCGCCAGCAGATGGCGCAGCAGCAGGGTGCGCTTGTCGGCGTCCACCTCGATGGCGCGCTGGAGGATGTCCGGCGCGGTGGCGGCGGTTTGCTCGATGTCTATCCGCAGCGGCTGGTTCAGCAGCTTTTCCGCCAGCGCGCGCACCGCGGGCGGGAAGGTGGCGGAAAACAGCAGGTTTTGCCGCGCGGCCGGCAGCCGGTCCAGCACGCTGCCCAGTTCGTCGGCGAAGCCCAGGTCCAGCAGCCGGTCGGCCTCATCCAGCACCAGCGTCTTGACGGCGGAAAGCCGCAGCGCATTGTGGTCCAGCAGGTCGAGCAGGCGTCCCGGCGTAGCCACCACGATGTCAGCGCCGCCGCGCAGCGCCATCATTTGCGGATTGATGGACACTCCGCCGTAGACCACGGCCACTTTCAGCTTGCGCGGCAGGGCCTGGGCCAGGTCGCGCAGGATCTCGCCGACCTGGGCCGCCAGTTCGCGGGTGGGCAGCAGGACCAGCGCCTGGGGTTGGCGCAGGATGCCGCGCGGTCTGGACAACCACTGCTGCAGCAGTGGCAGGCAGAAGGCCGCGGTTTTGCCGGAGCCGGTTTGCGCGGTGGCCAGTACATCGCCGCCTTGAAGGATGGCGGGAATGGCGGCGTTCTGGATGGCGGTGGGTTGGGTATAGCCTTGCTCGAGAGCGGACTGGACCAGATCGGGCTGCAGGCCCAGGGAAGCGAATGGCATGAATGATTACGGCTGTTGAATAAAGGGGCGGGGCCCGAAGCGGCACGAGTATCGGCCGCGCCGGCCCTCCGGTCAAGGAAGATGCGCGACTTGCCAGCGGAACGCGCCGTTTGCGAGTACTATCTGGTCTCTTCATCCCAAATAAAGCCATCCGTAGATGCAAACAGAAGTCAAAGAGAAGCCCCGCTACGCCATTGTGGCCTCGGTGCAGTTGCCTGAAGTCAGCGATGTTGAGTTCGAGGCCTCGCTCACCGAGCTGAGCGAGCTGGCCAAGACCCTGGGCTTCCAGGTGGTGCAGACCTTTGTGCAAAAGCGCAATAGCTTCGACCGCACCGCCTATATGGGCGTCGGCAAGCTGGAAGAAATCAGCATGTACGTCAAGCGCGGCATCCGCGCCGACGAATTGGAAGACGAGCCACAAGAGATGGACGCCAGCGCAGTCGAAATCGACGCCGTGCTGGTAGACCATGAAATCTCTCCGTCTCAGATGCGCAATCTGGAACTGGCCGTCGGCTGCGAGGTGATGGACCGCACCATGGTCATCCTGGAGATCTTCCACCGCAACGCCCGCTCGCGCGCGGCGCGTGCCCAGGTGGAAATCGCCCGTCTCGGCTATATGGCGCCGCGCCTGCGCGAGGCGGCCAAGCTGGCCGGTCCGCAAGGCCGGCAGCGCAGCGGCATGGGCGGCCGCGGTTCCGGCGAATCGCACACCGAGCTGGACCGCCGCAAGGTGCGCGACCGCATCGCCGAGCTGCAGCGCGAGATCATCGCGATGGAACTGGAGCGCAAGACCCAGCGCGCGCGCCGCCTGGAGCGGCAGGGCATGGGCCTGGGCGGGGTATCGCTGGTGGGCTACACCAACGCCGGCAAATCCACGCTGATGCGGGCGCTGACCGGCAGCGAGGTGCTGGTGGCCAACAAGTTGTTCGCCACGCTGGATACCACGGTGCGTGTGCTGTACCCGGAGAGCGTGCCGCGCGTGCTGGTCAGCGACACCGTCGGTTTCATCAAAAACCTGCCCCACGGCCTGGTGGCGTCCTTCAAGTCCACGCTGGAAGAGGCGTTGGACGCCTCGTTGCTGCTGCATGCCATCGATGCCAGCGATCCGGGTTTCTTGCGCCAGCTGGAAGTGACCGACGAAGTGTTGAAGGAAATCGGCGCCGACGAGCTGCCGCGCATCCGCGTGTTCAACAAGATCGACCATGTCGGCGACGAAGCCGCGCAGACCGCCTGGACGGCGGAGTTGCAACAGCGCTATCCGGGCTGCGTGGTGATGAGCGCGCTTCGTCCGGACGATGTGTCCAGCCTGCGCGCGGCCATCGTCTCCTTCTTCCAGCAGGATCTGGTGGAGGACGAGCTGCTGTTGCCGTGGTCCGCCCAGCAGCTGCGCGGCGAAATCTACAGCCACTGCCAGGTGCTGGAAGAGCATGCCGATGAAGAGGGCAGCCGCTTCCGCGTTCGCGGCGAGCCGGAAAAGCTGCGCAGCCTGCGCGAGCAGCTCAACCCCGGTTCGCAGGGCAGGGAAAAAGAGTACTGGGAGGTTTGACAACTCCCGAGGTCTGCCGCGGCGCGGCAGCGCAAGCGAAAAGCCTTCCCGGTTCGGGAAGGCTTTTTTCATTTCGCGGCAGTAGTCCACTCCGCGGGCCGCCGCCCGGGAAGCTTGCCGCCCAGCGCCTCGATCAGGTAGTCGATGAAGGACGCGATCCGCGACGACACTGCGGTGTTGCGGTAATAGACGGCCTGAACCGGCTGGCGCATGTCCAGGGTGTCGGGCGCGAGGATTTGCGCCAGGCGGCCGGATTCGCGGTCCTGTTCGGTCATGAAGTCCGACAGGCAGACGATGCCGGCGCCGTCCAGCGCCAGCTGCCTCAGCGTTTCGCCGCTGGAGGTCCGCACCGCCGGCTCAATCCGATAAGCCTCGCCGTCTGTGCCCAGCAGCGGCCAGACATTCAGCGCCTCGGGCTGGTTGAAGCCCAGCAGGGCATGTTTGCCCAATTCTTCGACACTCTGTGGCTGGCCGCGGGCTTTCAGATAGGCCGGGCTAGCCAGGATGCGCAGCCGGCTGCGGCCGATCAGGCGGCTGTGCAGCGTCGAGTCCTTCAGTTGGCCGATGCGGATCGCCACGTCGGTGCGCCGCTCCAGCAGGTCGATGATGCCCTCGTTGCTGTTCAGCTCCAGCTCCACTTGCGGATAGCGTTCGCGATAGCCACGCACCAGCGGCACGATCACGTGCAGCATGAACGGCGTGGCGGCGTCCACCCGGAGCCGTCCGGACGGCTGCTCGCGCCTCGCCAGCATCTGCTCTTCCGCGCTGTCCACCGAATCGATGATGGCCCGCGCGCTGTGCAGAAAGGCGCGTCCTTCCTCGGTCAGCTCCAGGCGGCGCGTGGTCCGGCGCAGCAGCGTGGTTTTCAGCTTCTCTTCCAGTCGGGCCAGCGAGCGGCTGGTCGCCGACACGGTCAGGTCCAGCTGTTGCGCCGCCGCGGTGATGGAGCCGGTGTCCACCACGGTGGCGAAGGCCTGGAGTTCATCCAGCGTGATTTTCATTATTGATTTTTTTTCAAAAGAGTTTCGTTTATAAGCTGGTTTTTCCGCAAAAGTAAAGCGGGCACACTGCGTCCATTCCTCACGGACCCATGGATCCCATCATGCCACTCGCTTTGCTCGCGCTGACCATCAGCGCCTTCGCCATCGGGACGACAGAGTTCGTCATCGTCGGGCTGATTCCGACCATCGCCGCCGATCTCCAGACCAGCCTGCCTTCCGCCGGCCTGCTGGTCAGCTTGTACGCGCTCGGCGTCGCCGTCGGCGCGCCGTTGCTGACCGCGCTGACCGGCCGCGTGCCGCGCAAGACGCTGCTCGCCGCGCTGATGGCGCTGTTCACCGTCGGCAATCTGGTCGCCTGGCTTTCGCCCGGCTACGAGTCGCTGATCGTCGCGCGCATTCTCACTGGCCTCGCCCACGGCGTGTTCTTCTCGGTGGGTTCCATCATCGCCACCACGCTGGTGCCGAAAGAGAAAGCCGCCAGCGCGATCGCGACCATGTTCAGCGGGATGACCGTCGCCTTCGTCGCCGGCATTCCGCTCGGCACCTTCATCGGCCAGCACTTCGGCTGGCGCGCCACTTTCCTGGTCGTCGCCTTGTTCGGCCTGCTGGCTTTGGCCGGCGTGATGGCCTTCATGCCGCGCCGGCTCGCGCAGACCGCCTCTGCGCCGCTGGCCCGGCAGCTCCGCGCGCTGATGCAGCCGCGCCTGTTGCTGGTGTACGCGATGACGGCGGTGGGCTACGGCGGTTCCTTGATCGCTTTCACCTATATGGCGCCGTTGCTGGAACAGGTCGCCGGCCTCACGCCGACGCAAGTCAGCCTGGCCCTGGTCGGCTACGGCGCATCGGTCGCCTTTGGCAATGTCTGGGGCGGCAGGCTGGCGGACCGCGCAGGCCCGGTCAGGGCGCTGAAGCGGATCTTCCTGTTGCTGGCCCTGGTGTTGCTGGCGCTGACCTTCACCGTCCATATCGCCTGGCTGGCGGCGCTGACGATGCTGGCCTGGGGCGCGGTGGCCTTCGGCAATGTGCCTGCTCTGCAGGTTTATGTCGTCCAGCAGGCGCGGCGTTTCGCGCCGGAGGCCGCCGATGTCGCGTCGGGCTTCAACATCGCCGCGTTCAATCTCGGCGTCGCCGGCGGCTCTTCGCTGGGCGGTTTGATCGTCGAGCGCATCGGGCTGGGCCATACGCCGTGGATCGCGGCGGCGGTGACGCTGGGCGCGTTCGCCTTGACTGTGCTGAGCGGCGCGCTGGACCGTCGCGACAGCCAGCGCGGGCATGGCCAACTGGCGGACGCTCCTGCCGCCTAGACGCGGTTTTTCAAACGCAATGCTGATTTTCGCCACCTTTCGCGATGGGAAACGCGCAAGCGCCCATCGGCTTTTCCGACCCATCACTTTCAGGGAAAACACACTATGAGCACCATCCCCGCTTTCGGCCTCGGCACTTTCCGCCTGCAAGGCCAGGCTGCCGTCGATTCTGTCCGCAATGGACTGGAGCTTGGCTACCGCGCGGTCGACACCGCCCAGATTTACGGCAATGAAGCGGATGTCGGCGCGGCGATCGCCGCTTCCGGCGTGAGCCGCGAAGACCTGTTCCTGACGACCAAGATCTGGGTGGACAACTACGCCAAGGACAAGCTGCTGCCCAGCCTGGAGGAAAGCCTCGCCAAGCTGCGCACCGATTATGTCGATCTGACGCTGATCCACTGGCCGGCGCCGGGCAATGGCGTATCGGTCGAGGAATTCATGACCGCGTTGGCCGATGCCAAGGCCAAGGGCCTGACGCGCCGGATCGGCATCTCCAACTTCAATATCGAGCTGACCCGGCAGGCCATCGCCGCGGTGGGCAAGGACGCGATCGCGACCAATCAGATCGAGCTGAGCCCGTATCTGCAAAACCGCAAGCTGGTCGACTTCCTGCAAGGCGAAGGCATTCACGTCACCTCCTACATGACTCTGGCCTACGGCAAGGTGCTGGGCGACCCGGTGATCGCCGCCATCGCGCAGCGACGCCAGGCCACGCCGGTCCAGGTGGCGCTGGCATGGGCGCTGCAGCTGGGCTACTCGGTGATCCCGTCGTCCACCAAGCGCGAGAATCTCGCCGGCAATCTGCTGGCGCAAAACCTGCGCCTGAGCGAGGAGGAGATGGCGCAGATCGCCGCACTGGAGCGCAACGGCCGTGAAGTGAACCCGGACGGCCTGGCACCGCAGTGGGATTGAGCGCGTTCCGCCTCATTTGAATCAAGCCGCCCGCAGCCTGTGGGCTGTGGCGGAGACAGGACAAGCATGATGATGAAAGACCCTCTGTTTCAAGCGCTGCGGCTCGGCGCGCTGACGCTGCCCAATCGCATCGTGATGCCGCCGATGACGCGATCGCGCGCCAGCCAGCCTGGCGACGAAGCCAATGCGTTGATGGCCGAGTATTACGCGCAACGCGCCGGCGCCGGCCTGATCGTCAGCGAAGGGACGTATATCGCGCCGCAGGGCAAGGGCTACGCGTGGACGCCCGGCATCCATACGCCGGCGCAGGTGGCGGGATGGCGCAAGACGACCGATGCCGTGCATGCCGCCGGTGGCCGCATCTTCGCCCAGCTGTGGCATGTCGGCCGGCTGAGCCACGAGAGCCTGCTCGGCGGCGGGCAGCCGGTGTCGTCGTCGCCTATCCAGGCTGTCGGCGTCAATGTATTCATCGCCGGCGAAGACGGCCGCACGCCGGGCTTCGTCCAGGCTTCCGCGCCTCGGGCCTTGAGCATCGATGAGATCGGCGAGGTGGTGGAGCAGTACCGCGCGGCGGCCCGCAACGCGATGGCCGCGGGTTTCGACGGCGTGGAGCTGCACGGCGCCAACGGCTATCTGGTGAACCAGTTCATAGACTCGAACGCCAATAGCCGGACCGACGAGTACGGCGGCTCGCTGGAGAACCGCCTGCGCTTCCTCGGCGAAGTCGCGCAGGCGCTGATAGATGGCTGCGGCGACGCGTCGCGCGTCGGCATCCGGCTGGCGCCGCTGACCACGCTGAACGGCTGCGTCGATGACGATCCGGAAACCACTTATCTCGCCGCGGCCAAGCTGCTCGGCGGGCTCGGCGTCGGCTATCTGCATATTGCCGAGGCGGACTGGGACGACGCGCCGCTGATGCCGGCGGCCTTCAAGCAAAAGCTGCGCGCGGCCTTTCCGGGAGTGTTGATCTACGCCGGCAAATACACCGCGGCGCGGGCGCGGGAGGCGATAGCCGCTGGTTGGGCCGACTTGATCGCTTTCGGCCGGCCCTTCGTCGCCAACCCGGACTTGCCGGAGCGCCTGCGCAGCGGCGCGCCATTGGCGGAGCACGACCGCGCCACTTTGTTCGGCGGCGGCGCGCGCGGCTTGACCGACTATCCCGCGCTGGACGAATCCCTGGCCTGAACGAAAAGAGCCATCCGAGGATGGCTCTTTATGCGCTGCGCTGGCGGGGAAGGCCCGGTTCGGCCGTGTCAGCCGAAGATCAGCCGGCCGGCCATCAGCACGAACACGCCGCCGAGCAGGCCTTTCTGCAGCTTCGCCACCGGGCCGCGGCCCTTCAGGCGGCGGGCGACGCCGCATGCCGCGAAGGCGTAGGCGGTGTCGAAACACAAGCCCACCGCAACCAGGATGACCGCGAGCAGCGCGAATTGCGGCAGCACCGCGCCGTGCGCTGGCGAGACGAACTGGGGCAGGAACAGGGCGCAGAACATCAGTGCTTTGGGATTGAGCAGATTGGTCAGAAAACCGCGCGCGATGGCAGCCCGGCCAGATTCTGCGGCTTCGGGAGCGTCTTCCTGCGCCGGCTTGGCGCGCACTACCTTCCATGCCAGCCATAGCAGATAGCCGGCGCCGACCCAGCGCACCGCGTCGAACAGCAGCGGGTGAGTGGCCATCAGGGCCGCGAGGCCCAGGCCGGACATCATCACATGCAGAAAGCGCGAAGCGGCGATGCCGAGCGCGGTCAGCAAGCCGGCGCCGACGCCGCGGCTGGCCGACGTGGCCATCACCAGCGCCATGTCCGGGCCAGGCAATACGTAGACGGCGACAAGGGCGGCAAGGTAGAGCGACAACACGGACAAGGACAGCATGGCGGGCTCCGGCACTGGAAGGCGATGCGGCTAGTGTGCGCCCGGCGAGGTGAAATTGCTTTGCTTTCTCTTGCGTTGTCGCGTTAGATTTGAAAAGACTCTTTTATTAATAGCGCTGTGAATAAATGAATCTTCCAAAATCAGACCTTGATGATGTGGATTTCACTCTAATGGCCTTGTTGCAGAAGGACGGACGGCTGTCCAATGCGAAGCTGGCCGAGCAGGTGGCGCTGAGCGAGACGCCGTGCTGGCGACGGCTGAAGCGGCTGGAGGCCGACGGTTATATCGAGGGCTACCAGGCGGTGTTGAGCCGCAAGAAGCTGGGCTACGGGGTGCTCGCCTTCGTGCAGATCGGCTTCGGCAGCCACATCGGCGAAGCGCCGCTGCGTTTCGAGGAGCGGGTGCAGGCGATTCCGGAGGTATTGTCCTGCCATAACCTGACCGGCGAGTGCGACTACCTGCTGCAGGTGGTCGCCGAGGATCTGGAGGCGTTTGGCGTCTTCGTGCGCGACGTGCTGCGCGAGTTGCCGGGGGTATCGTCCATCCGCTCCAGCCTGTCCCTGCGCGAGGTGAAGATGTCTGGCCGGCTGCCGGTGGCGTCGGAAGCGCGCCGCTAGCAGGAGGCGGGGGGAGGCAAGTTTGAAGCGCCGCGCGGCCAGTACCGGCGGTTCCGTTTTCGCGCCACGCGGACAGGGCTTGGGGCGCGAAGGCCGCCCGCGTTCAGACCGCCTGCAGCAGGCCGATCGGGTTGCCTTCTGGATCTTTGACCATGGCGAAAGTGTAGCCGTCCACGCTGGTGATCGGCATGTGCGGGCTGCCGCCGGCGGCCAGCGCGCGGTCTATCGCCAGCGGCAAGTCTTCCACCAGCAAATAGAAGCTGTGTCCCGGCTCCATGCCGGGCACGCCTTTCTCGGATTGGCCGATGCCGCCCAGCAAGGTGCGCAATTGCAGCGGGAAGTGCACATAGGCGAAGCCGGAGCCGCCGTTCTGGTAGCGCCAGCCGAACACCTCGCTATAGAACGCCTTGGATTTGTCCTGATCCCTGGCGATGATTTCAAACATCACCGCCGGGTGCCGGTTCAGGCTGCCGATCTGTTCGGCTTGCGGAGAACGGCTGTCCAGGCCGCGGATGAAGCCCTGTTCGCGGCGCAGGAAGGTGACCGTGTTGTAGGGATGGCCATCGCTGCTGATGAAGCACTGGCCGTATTTGTCGACGAAGGCGGTGAAGGCCGGGCCTTTGACATGAGTCAGAAAGGCGTCTTCGCTGGCATATTCTTCGAAGAACAGCAGGCTGGGGCGAACGGCGGGCGGCAGAGATTGCAGCAAGGGATTGGGATTGTTTTCCGGCAGCGGGGCGTGAACCAGATAGATCAGCGTTCCCGGCTCCTCCATCACTTCCTGCACATAGGCGGGCAGCGCCGACAGCACCTGTTCGACGCAGCCGTGGCGGATGAACCATTGCGAAACCAGGCTCACGGGGTTGCTTTGTCTGCTTGTCATGCCGTTTCCTTTGGGAAGGTTCCGCCGTCACACGATGCGGTCGGGGTTGTCCTGGTCCACTCGCGGCGCCTGGCCGCGCAATACCGAATTGCCGCCGTACAGCGTGCGCTGATCCACCGGCGCGGGTTCCAGCCAGTCGGTTTCGCTCATTTCGCCGCTCAGGCCGTAGACCGCCAGCGCATTGTGGTAGACCACCTGCCGTATCGTGGCTTCGTCAAGGCCGTGGGCGGCCATGATGCGCGCCGACTTGGCGACGGCCAGCGGGTCGGATACGCCCCAGTCGCAGGCGGAGTCGACGATGATGCGTTCCGGGCCGTAGCGCTCCACGATGGCGGCCAGACGATCGTTGCCCATCTTGGTGGAGGGGTAGATCGTGAACGCGCACCAATAGCCGCGATCAAGCACTTCTTGCACCGTTTCCTCGTTGTTGTGGTCGATCACGCAGCGCGCGGGATCGAAGCCGCAGGCCTCCAGTGTGTCCATCGTCCGCTTGGCGCCGCGCTTTTTGTCGCGGTGCGGCGTGTGGATCATGATGGGCAGGTCGAATTCCTGGGCCAGCTCGATTTGCGCGCGGAAGGCGCGGTCTTCCAGCTCGGTCTGCTCGTCGTAGCCGATTTCCCCCAAGGCCACCACGCCTTCCTTGCCCAGATAGCGCGGCAGGATATCCAGCACGGCGTCGGCGAGTTCGCGGTTGTTGGCCTCCTTGGGATTCAGGCCGATCGCGCAGTAGTGGCGGATGCCGAACTGCGCGGCGCGGAAGCGCTCGAAGCCGGCGATGGTAGAGAAGTAATCGATGAAGCTGCCCACGTTGGTGCGCGCCTGCCCCAGCCAGAATGCCGGTTCGATCACGGCGACGACGCCGCTGGCGGCCATCGCCTCGTAGTCGTCGGTGGTGCGCGCGATCATGTGGGCGTGCGGGTCTATCAGCATGCCGCTCGCGCCTGGAGATAGGGGGGGGTGCGACTGGCGCTCCTGTTGCCGCTGCGAGGCTTGCCGCAGCAGGCCTCGCAGCATTTCCGGACTCAATGTCGACCCGCAGCAGGGGCAGGCCGCGCTGCGGTCGGAAAACATTTCTTCGATTGCTTGCTGGATGTCGTTCATCTGGTTTCCCCCTTGTTGGATTCATTCCCGCCACTGGGCCAGCCGTTCCCATTCGTCGCTGAATTCGATGCCGGGCAGTCCGGCAGGCGCCAGCGCCCGGACATCTGCGTGCGGACTTTCCCTCGCCGCCAGTTGCAAGGCGTACATCTTATGCGTGCCGGGACGGGTGTCGGCGTATTGCCGGCGCAGCAGCGCGTGTCCGCGCTCGCCGGGGCATAGCGCCAGCAGGCGCCAGAGTTCCAGGTTCAGGCCGCGGCCGGCCGCGGCGCGCTCCGCCGCTAGGTCGCACAGGATTTCGCCCAGATCCTGGTCGGCGCGTTCGGCCAGCCCCTGGATCGGCCACAGCGGCAAGTCCAGAAAGAAGGTTTTGACCACCATCTGATTCCACGCCGCCTGAGGCAGCATCGCTTGCGGCCAGGGATCGCGCAGCGCGAAGGCGGCGAAGATCGGACGGATGCCGCTGCGCACGGCTTCGCCGGCCCGCGCGAGCAAGGCCGGGTCTTGCGGATACAGGGCGAATCCCTGATACAGGGCGATCTGTTCCTGGATGTCGCCCTGATTCGCCAGCTCGTCGAGCAGGGCTGCGAAGGCCGCCCCATCGGGCAGATTGCCGGCCGCGGCCAGTATCAAGCCGACGCGGGCGGCCTGATCCACGCTCCAGCGGCTGGCGTCGAAGCCGGGCTGCAAGGCGCGGGCCTGGCGCTGTTCCGCCTCGCTGAGCGCCAAGTCTTGTTTGCCCAGCTTGCGCGGCGCGATGCCCATCGCTTTGAACAGCAGGTTCAGCGGGTGGTCGCCCGCGGTGGCGTGGGCCAGATCCTGGCATTGCCGCGCGTACCAGTCGCCGTCGGCGCGGGCGCTCAGCCAGCCTTGCAGCAGCCCCTGCCAGGCGCGCATGCGGGGTTGCCAGGCGCTCCATGCGTCTGAGGCGGGAAGGGTGCGGGGGGCGAGAGTCGGGTCTTGAGTGTCGCTGCGCATGTTCAGGTTCCCGGGATATAGGTTTGCAGGAAGCGCGTGGAGAAATAGGCCGCCACGCAGCCGAGGATGGCCGCGGGCGCGGGCTGCGGCAGGCAGGCGGCCAGCGCCAGGCCATCCAGCAGGCTGACGGCGGCGATCATCCGCGCCACCGCCTGTCCGACCGCGCCGGGAGCCGAACGTTTGAGCAGCCGCGCCACGGAGAGCGCCAGCGCGGCGGTCAGCGCGATGGCCAGCAGCGAGGCAAGCGTCAGCGCTTGCCAGGCCTGGGGCGCTCCGTCCGGGATGAACCGGACAAGCGCCAGCAGCGCGTAGGCAAATGGCGGCAGGCCGAGCACCGCAAGCGGCCAGAGGGCGCCGATGCGGTCCAGGCTTTCCTGCTTGGCGGCGTGGCTGAGTCCAACGATATGCGCCAGCAGCAGGGCGGCCGCCAGACAGAGCAGCGGCGGCGTGCCGCCGGCGAAGGCCGAGCCGACGCACAGGCAGAGCAGGGCGCGGCAGGCGCCCATCAGCAGCGGGCTGCAGGGATTGTCCTTATGCCAGACGTTGTAGAGCACGATGGCGGAAGCCAGCAGCGCGCCGTAAAAGCGGCTGTGATCGTTGCCGTACAGCCCCAGCAGCAGCCAGCCGGCCAGCAGCATGCCGAAGCCGCAAGCGAAAACCGTT
This sequence comes from Chromobacterium indicum, assembly GCF_039708975.1. Classification (NCBI taxonomy): domain Bacteria; kingdom Pseudomonadati; phylum Pseudomonadota; class Betaproteobacteria; order Neisseriales; family Chromobacteriaceae; genus Chromobacterium; species Chromobacterium indicum. The sequence continues at coordinate 43,499 of NZ_JAYFSJ010000023.1, read as the reverse complement.
TGCGCGCGCGCTTCGCCGGACGGAATGGGGCGCTGGGGGCGCTCGCGGGCGTCGATTTCGCGGTCGAAGGCATCGTTGAGGTACATGCCTCCCACATAAAACAGGCACATCGACAGCATCAACGGGGGCAGGGCCGCCAGGTCTGCCGAGCGCAAGGCATGCCCGCCGGACGCTGCGCCCAGCAGCGCGGAGGCCAGCGCGTTGCTGAGCACGGTGGGCAGGTTGGAAACGCGGCCCAGGCGCAGCCAGGCCGGCATCGATGAAACGGCGTCAGCGCTCATGGCGCAGCTCCTTCAGGACGGTGTGCAATTCGAGCGCGATGGCCTGGGCCTTGGGCATGGCGCGTAGTTGGGGCGGCAGCGCGTCCCAGGTATAGGTTTCCACTTCGAGATGGGGGCTGACGGCCTGCCGGCGCAGCAGGCCGAGCACCGCGTCCAGGCTGTCGCGGGTGTTGGCCAGGCCCGCTTCCGGCGGCGCTTGCCAAAACAGCGGCACATGGCAGTGCACGCGCCATGATTCCCGCCGAATGGCGTCGGGCGGCAGGCTCAGCGCCTGCGGCAGGTCCGGGTGGCGCTGCAGGCCGGACGCATTGCGCCTGACCACCTGATGCAGGTAAATCCCGTCGTCGAACGTTCGCAATTGAATCGCGGCGCGCTCATCCATCGCTTCCACCCGCAGAGCGCAGGACAGCTGGATCTTGGCGATGCGGATGCCGGCGTCGAGCAGCGAGGCCAATGCCGCGCATGGGTCCTCGAATTCGACCGCGCCGTGGCATACGTCGTAGCAGACGCCGAGGTGCCTGCGCGCCAATTCCAGCGCTTCGGGCAGCGCGCAGCCGGCAAGCCGGGCCAGTTGCGCCAGGTTTTCCTCGGAGAGCCAATACTGTTTGAAAAAATGCAGCGCGTCGGCGGCGTTTTCCAGCAGGCAGGCCGGCTCCGGCTCCAAGGCCAGGACGATTTCCTTGCCGGTTTCGCGCATCAGCCGGTTGAGTTCCAGCACGGCCAGCCGCAGTTGCGGCAGCGAGTCCGCCATCGCCGCCGCGCAGTCTCCTTCGGCGAAGCCCAGCGGCACGGTGGAGATGCTGCCTTCCACGCCGGCTGGCAGCAGGGCGGCCAGCGTCCGCGCGCAATGGATGGTGTAAGCGGCGCGCTGGCTGCTGCGCCAGTCGGGCTGGTAGACCGCCTGCTTTACCGGTTTCTGGTGAAAGTTTCCCCAAGGAAAGGCATTGATGGTGAACACATAGGCATGCAGCGATTCCAGCCGGGCGGCGAAGGCGCGCAGCGTGTCTGGCTGCAGCAGGCTTTCCGCCGCTTGGGCTGACAGCCGCAGCCCCAGGCCGAATGGCGCGTCGGGGGCCAGCGCCCGCCATTCCTCCAGATGGGCGCGGATCGCCGGCAGGAAATCATCCAGGCTGGCCTCGACCTCGGCCAGGCTGTCGCCGGCATGGATATTGGTGCAATAGGAAAGATGCGCGGGCAGGGGCAGGTGCGCCAGCTTCATCTTCCGGCTCCGCAGACCGTTTCGTTGATGCCGGCGCGCGCATCGGGCAGGGCGGCGGCGTGCCGCTGCTGCAGCCAGAGGATGCTTTGCATGACGCGTTCCCCGTCTATGGCGTTCACTTCCCGGCCGCGGCCCAGCTCTTCCAGCAGGGTCACGCACAGATCGCCGCCCAAGTGTTCGCGGAACTCGCCTAGGCCTTGCAGCAGCGCCAGCCGGCCATGCTCGTCTTGGGCCAGCAGCTGTTCGTGCCATAGCTCGAAGCCCAGCGCGCGCAGCAGTCGCCAGACGCGGGCCTCGTCTCCCGCGGGCAGCAGTCCGGCCAACGCCGAATGGCGCGCGTCGCAGGCGACGCCTATGGCCACGGCCTCGCCGTGGTTCAGCGCGTGGCCGCTCAGCCGCTCGAGTTTATGGGCGATCCAGTGGCCATAGTCCAGCGGGCGGGCCGAGCCCTGTTCGAATGGGTCGCCGCCCTGGGTGATCTGGCGCAGGTGCAGCGCCGCCGAGCGTTGTATCAGCTCTTCCAGATCCGGGCGCTCGAAGCGGGCGAGCGCGTCGGCCCGGGCTTCCAGCCAGTGGAAGAATGACGCGTCGCGGATCAGCGCCACCTTCACCGCCTCGGCCATGCCGGCGCGCTTCTCGCGCGCGGGTAAACCATCGATCAGCGCCGCGTCGTTGATCACGGCCCAGGGCACGGCGAAGCTGCCGATCAGGTTTTTCTGCCCGTTCCAGTTGATGGCGTTTTTCACGCCGACGCCGCTGTCGGCTTGGGACAACACCGTGGACGGCAGGCGGATGTGGCGCACGCCGCGATGGAACAGCGACGCGGCCAGGCCTACGGCGTCCAGCGCCGCGCCGCCGCCGATGGCCAGCGCGTAGGAGTGGCGGTCTATATTGCGGTCGGCCAGGGCCTGAAGCAGCCGCCACAGATGCTGGGGATCGTTCTTGCAGACTTCCCCGCCCGGAAGCGGCATGATCTCCCCGGCTATTTCCAGATGGGCGGCGTGCGTGTCCGCGTAGCCGCGGATGCGCTGCGGCAGTTCCGGGCAGGCGCGCAGCACGCCGTCGTCGATGAAAACCGCCACCCGGTGCCGCTTGGCGGGTTCGCGGCGGCGGAGGATATGGAGCAGGGCGGGGTTGTCCGCGGCGAAAGCCTCGCGGGTGTGGATCACGCTGAAGTCATGGTTAAGTTGCAGGCGTTGATGCGAATCCGGCCCAGCCGCTGCAGCGGCGCGGGAGGTTGGGAGTTGGCGAACAGGGTCCGTTCCGGCCAGTTTCATCGGCATCTCCTTGTTCGGAGGCTACGCGTTCCGGAAGGCTTGCGGGAGCGCGTAGCCATGGGGGATCAACGGATCAGCATGAACGGCGGCGCAGCCACCAGATTGGAGACATTGCCGCCGACCGGACATTGCGCGACCTGCTGCGCCTGCAGCTTCAGCTGGTACATCAGGCCCATCGCCCGGTCCATGGCTGCCGGTTTGCCGTTGAACACCTGGTTCAGGCTGGTCAGCAGCATCTGGTAGGCATCGTAGAAGCGTTGGGCGGCGACGGAGGCGGATGAGCCGGGCAGGTAATCGCTGACGGCGGCGTTGGGCAGGAAGTTGTAGATCTGGCTTTCATCCAGCGGCACCGGCGCACCGTTGTACGACCAGCCCGATACGGCCTCGGGGTCCGGCATCAATTCGCGGCCGTAAAAGATCTCTCCGAACTTGAAATAATGGGCGTAGCCGCCGTCGCCGTCGCCAGGGTAAATCTCGTTGGCGGATGCGCCGCCCTCGACGCCGTGGCGATGCCGGGGCAGTATCCGCTCGCTCAGCCTGGCATGCCGGGGCTTGCCTTCGAGGCGCAGGCCCTCTTGGTTGCCATGGGCGTCGTCTTCGGTCTGGATGCCTTCGCCCTGGATCACGATGGTGTTGATCGCCAGCGCCGCGTCGTCGAGGTTCCGGATTTTGCCTTCCGCCGGCGCGGTGGGAACCGGCGGGAACCATTGGCTGATGTCGAGCTGCTGATCCAGCCTGGGTGTGGAGAACAGTTCCGGATTGTTGGCGTTGGCGATGGCCAGGGCGGTCAGCAGAGCCTTATAGAACTGGCCGATGGAGCCGAACTCGCCGGGGTCGACCGGCGTGGGTTGAGGCGCTTCCTCGCCAGGCAGGATTTCTCCCGGCTTGGTTTCCGGACGTTCTATCGCCATGAACACTTTTTTCAGCTGCGGTTTGCTGAGCGAGGCCAGCCCTACTTGCAGATCATTGTCGATCTGGTCCGGCAAGGGTCCCGGATAAATCAGGGAGCGGCCGATGGCGACGATGTCCGGATTGCCCCCGATGGCGATCAGGATATTGGAGGCCAGCGTCAGGTGAAGCATTTCCTCGGTGACGACGGATTGGATCAGGGCGGAGGCTCTTTGATTGCTGCCGGGCATGATGGAGAACAGCCCGGTCAGGTAGGGGGGGATGGTGGAGAACTCAAGCGCGATCGCGGTAGTCACGGCTTTCTTCAGCTCATCCAGGCTACAGCCCTTCAGCAATTGATTGATGATGCTCTGTTTGATGCGCAGCATATTGGTACCCTTTCGAAATGGAAGCTCGGTTATTTAGCCGGGCAGTCGGGCTTGCCGTAGCTGACGGAGCCTTGGGGGCAGTCTTTTTGAGAGCCGCCGCCTCGGGTGGGGCAACGCTTGCCGAACATGTCCAGCATGCTGGGGGGGCGGCCCTGTTCTTGCAGCACGCTGTCGAAATACTTGATCAGCGCCTGGCGCTTGCTGCTGGACAGATCCCGGGTGACCGGCATCTGGTCCGGGTCGTCGTCCGGTTTGTCCAGCACGAACTTGAGGATGAAGGCGTTGGCGTCCGCCTGTTCCTTCTTGGAGAAGTCGAACAGGCCTTGGCTCATCACCGGGTACAGGTTGGCGTACTGTTGCAGGATGGGCTGCACGTCTTCCCAGGTGACCGTATCGGGAACCGCATAGGTGGAGCGGACGACGATCGCGTACTGGTCGAACATTTGCTGTACCGTCGGCTGCGGGGCCGCCGACTTGGGAGCGGAGGGATCGGACGCGAAGTTGTAGGCATAGTTGAACAACTGGCCATCGATGTAATAGCGCGGATAGCCCAGAGCCTGCGGACCGTTGAGGGTAAGCTTCACCATGCCGTTGGCGTCGGTGCGCGCAGCGTTCTGGGTGAAGCGGACCTGCTCCGCCGGCACGTTGAACGTGGGGGTCGCAGCCTTGGGCGTTGTTTCCGGCGGGGTGTCGGAGGGGCAGTCGCCCACATCCACTTGGGGACCGGTGGAGGTGACGGCCAGGGTGACGTCGCCATTGGCCAGCGGCACGCCATATTGCGCGACGTAAACGTCGGAGTCCAAAACGTTGGCCTCCGCGTCGTTGGGGTCAAGGCGCAGCGCGAATTGGTCGGCGCGCACTTCCCAGCCGCCGCTTCCTTCGCAGCACAATAGCAAGGCGATGCCGGTGTTGGGATTGGCTGACGTCAGCAACGCCAGCGGCAGTTGGTTGATGCTCGGTTGCATGGATGCAGGAATCGGCACTGCGACAATGCCGCTGCGGCTGAGCAGATTGGCATTGCTGATGTCGATGGTCGCCAGCGGCTGATATTGCGCAGCTGCGGGAGCCGGAACGGTTTGTCCCGGCTGCAGATAAGGGCTGGTCGGCAGCGTCTGCGACGTCAATTGGGCGATGATCAGGGGTTGCTGCCACAGCTGCTGGCTATTGCCTTCTTTAGGGGCTGCTGGATTGCCGCTGCCCCTGCCGCAGAGAATGTCTACCTCGTAAGTCGTTTCCGGCGTGCTCACAGGCCTTGGGCGGCTGCCGTCTGGCGGCGTTTGGGAAGGTTTGTAGACCAAGGGCAGCGCGTTGCTGAGGTCCACGTACAGAGTGCTGCTTTGGGTTTTGTCGTTTGTCACCACTTGCGCGCTGAACCAGCCGACATTGGGAACATAGTCTTGCGGCTGGTAAGCGCCGGGCGGCAGCAGATTATTGGCGGGAATGAAGCGGCGGCCCAGAATGAAGGATTCCGGCTCGGTCTCAAAAGCGGGGCCGATGGCGCCCAGCAGGATGCCGTAGGAAAAGAAGCTTTCGCCCAATGCGTCGTCGTAGCCGTAAGTGGTCAGCCGCAGCGACAGGATATTTCCCTGCTGCTCGCAGATGGCTTTCAAGGCTTGCAGCACCGGGCTGTCGATCTTGTCCAGATCCCATTCCACATGGGTGAGCCGAGTCTGCCAGATGGCGGAGGCCGCGCTGTCGCCCGATATATTGCCCACCCGGTTGAACCACAGGTCGCGGAAGGGGTTGGGCGCGTATTGGCCGCGCATCAGCACTTGTCCGTTGGCGGCGCGCAGGGTGATCACTTGGCCGTAAATACAGGAAGCCAGCTGCCAGTCCGGATCCAGATCCACCATCTTGCCGGAAGGCTGGTCGTTGGCGTTGCCCACGAGCAGGCCGACGGCGGCGTCTTCGCCGCTGCTCAGTATTTCCTGGCCATCCGGTCCCAGCGCCGATTGCACCACGCAATTCTTCAGTCCGAAGATGCCGGTGCCCCAAGGGTTCCACCAGCCGTTGTTGATCGAGACCTGAGCGCCGCCGGCGTCTTCCTGCACGGGGGGGTGGTAACGCGGTTCCTGGAAGCGCTGTTCAAAGGTGGCGTTGTCGAAATGGCGCGGATCGTTGTTGACGGTGGAGACATCGGATTGAAACAGGCCGGAGAAGGCCAGGCGGGGGTACTGGAGATAACTCATGCGATAGCTCCTCGATAAGGTTGCTACGGTCTTGAGCGGCTTTGCGATGCGGCGGGAACGGCAAATACGGAAAGGATGCGAGCATCAGCTGTAGTTCTAGGGGAGGGGTTCAATAATTTCAATGACGATTGGCTGTTTTGATTCTATTGTGGAGTTTATTGGTATCTAAATGCCTATATCGGCAGATGAGGCTAGGCGGTGGTTTCCGGGCGGGGCGAGCCAGGCGGCAGATTAGGCTGTGTCGCCGCGCGTTTCTTGTCCGGGCCGCCGCAAGTCGCGTGATAGGGGAAAGGTGGATGTATGCAACCGCTGCTTCTGCTCGATATCGTTGGCCTGACATCGCGCCTCATCGGGGAGCACACGCCCCGCTTGGCCGAGTTTGCCGGCCAGGGCGCAGTCAGGACGTTGAGCAATATCGTGCCGGCGGTGACCTGTTCTGTGCAGGCGAGCATGCTGACCGGGCTGACGCCGGAGCAGCACGGCATCGTCGGCAACGGCTGGCTGTTCCGCGAGCTGGCTGAGGTCTGGTTCTGGCGCCAGTCCAACCGCCTGGTCCATGGCGAGCGCTTGTGGGAAGCGGGCAAGCGGCATGATCCAGACTTTTCCAGCGCCAACTTGTTCTGGTGGTACAACATGGCGTCCAGCCATGATTTCGGCGCGACGCCGCGTCCCATTTACAAGGCTGATGGCCGCAAGCTGCCCGATTGCCACACCAAGCCCGCCGAGTGGCGGGACCGGCTGACGGCGGAGCTGGGTCCGTTTCCCTTGTTCCATTTCTGGGGACCGGCCACCTCCATCGCATCCAGTCGCTGGATCGCCGAAGCCAGCAAGCTGGCGCTGGCCGATTTTCGTCCCAGTCTGTTGCTGAGCTATCTTCCCCACCTGGATTACGATCTGCAGCGCTACGGACCGGATCTGAAGCATCCCGCAGTGCAGCAGTCCCTGCGGGATATCGATGCGGTGGCGGGGGATTTGATCGCCCATGCGCGGGAGCGGGGCTATCAGGTGATGGTGGTGTCAGAGTACGGCATCACCCCGGTGAGCCGCGCGGTGCATCTGAACCGCCATCTGCGCGAGGCGGGTCTGCTGCAGGTGCGGCATGAGGCGGGCGCGGAGATTCTGGACCCCAGCCAATGCCAGGCGTTCGCCGTGGCGGACCACCAGATCGCCCATGTCTATTTGCAGCCCGGTTTGGGCGCGCGCAAGGCTGCCGAAGTTGAGGAGGCTCTGCGGTCCATCCCGGGCGTGGCGGGGGTGTGGCAAGGGCGCGCGCGCGGCGAGTTGGGCCTGAACCACGAGCGCGCCGGGGATTTCGTCGCGCTGGCCGAGGATGAGGCCTGGTTCAGTTATTACTATTGGCTGGACGATGCCAGGGCGCCGGATTTCGCGCGCACGGTGGACATCCACCGCAAGCCCGGCTACGACCCGGCGGAGCTGTTCATCGACCCGAACATCCGCTTTCCCAAGCTGGCCGTGGCCAGCCGGCTGGCTAGGCGCGCGCTGGGCATGCGCAGCCTGATGGATGTGATCGGCCTGGATGCCGGCATCGTCAAGGGATCGCATGGGCTGCCCGCGCGCGATGCCGCGGACGCGCCGCTGCTGATCAGCGACTGCGCTTTCGCTTGCGAAGGGGAACTGTCCGTCACCGACGTCAAATCATTGGCCTTGCAGGCGATGTTCGGCGTGGATGCGGCCCAGGCGGGCTCGAAAGCGCGCGGGCTGGTGGGCAGCGCCTGAGGCCAAGCCGGAGCGGCGAGGCTAAAGAACTAAAGAAAGCCTCGCCGTCCGAGGGGCGCGAATCCGCGGCAAGCCAAGCGCGCGCGGCAGCGGCGGAGGCGGTCCGCCGCCGCCGCTGCCGCCTGGCACTTATCGCTTGCCAGCCGCCTCCTCGCGCCGGCGTTTGGCTTCTTCCAACAGGTAGACCTGGTAGTCGTCCAGATCGCCGTCGAAGTCGCTGACGCCGCCGCGCGACACCATCCAGAACTCGTCGCATACCGCGCGCAGCAGCGCGCGGTCGTGGCTGACCAGCATCACCGAGCCTTCAAACTCGTTCAGCGCCACGCTCAAGGCCTCGCGCGTGGCCAGGTCCAGGTGGTTGGTGGGTTCGTCCAGCAGCAACAGATTGGGGCGCAGCCAGACGATCATGCACAGCACCAGCCGCGCCTTTTCCCCGCCGCTCATGCTGCCCACAGCCTGCTTGACCATGTCGCCGCTGAAATTGAAAGTGCCCAGGAAGTTGCGCAGGCCCTGCTCGCGGCAGTCGTTGGCCGGCGGGCGTAGTTGCGCCGGCGTTTCGCGCGCCAATCGCAGCATGTGCTGCAGCGGGTCGTCTTCCGGCCGCAACACGTCCAGTTCCTGCTGCGAGAAGTAGCCGATATTCAGGCCCTTGCCGCGGATGATCTCGCCTCCGGTGGCCACCAACGCTTCGGCCACTGTTTTCACCAGCGTGGATTTGCCTTGGCCGTTGGCGCCCAGAATGCCGATGCGCTGGCCGGCCAGCACCGAACGGTTCACGCCTTTGACAATCACGGTGGGCGGCGTGCCCGCAGCGGCGTCGTCCGGCGCCGGATAGCCAAACGAGGCCTGCGACATGGTCAGCATCGGGTTGGGCAAACTACCCGGTTCCTTGAATTCGAACTGGAACTCGGCATCGGCCAGCACCGGCGCGATCTTTTCCATCCGTTCCAGCGCCTTGACGCGGCTTTGCGCCTGCTTGGCTTTGCTGGCCTTGGCCTTGAAGCGATCGATGAACTTTTGCAGGTGAGCCATCTTTTCCTGCTGCTTGGCCAGCGCGGCCTGCTGCAGAATCATCTGCTCGGCGCGCATGTCCTCGAACTTGCTGTAGTTGCCGCCGTAGCGCACCAGCTTGCCGTGATCGATGTGCAAGGTGACATTGGTGACCGCGTCCAGGAATTCGCGGTCATGGCTGATCACCACCATGGTGCCGGCGTATTGCTTGAGCCAGGCTTCCAGCCAGACCAGCGCGTCCAGGTCGAGGTGGTTGGTCGGCTCGTCTAGCAGCAGCAGGTCCGACGGGCACATCAGCGCGCGCGCCAGCTGCAAGCGCATGCGCCAGCCGCCGGAGAAGCTGTTCACCGGCTGCTGCAATTCGGCCACGCTGAAGCCCAGGCCCAGGATCAGCGCCTGGGCGCGAGCAGGCGCGTCGTGCTCGCCGGCATCGTTCAGGGCGGTGTAGGCATGCGCCATGCGCATGTAATCTTCGCCCGCTTCGGCTTCGGCCACTTCGCGCCGCGCCGCCAGCAAGAAGGTATCACCCTCCACCACAAACTCCGTGGCGGTTTGCGATGTTTCCGGCATGTCCTGCGCCACCTGCGCCATGCGCCACTGGCTGGGAATGGAGAAATCGCCTCCGTCTTCGTGCAGGCTGCCGTTCAGCACCGCGAACAGCGAAGACTTGCCCGCGCCGTTGCGCCCTACCAAGCCAACCTTTTCGCCGGGATTGATGCTGACGGTCGCGCCGTCCAGCAAGACTTTAGTGCCGCGGCGCAAAGCCACGTTTTTCAGAATGATCATTGGGAATAGCCGTGCTGCAAAATTTTAGGGAGCGAGAAAATAGCAGTCCTGGCGACCGCTTGCGTCCCGATGGAATGCGATGAATCAATAGCGCCTTCGGACAAAATTCCAAGGCACGCGGGGGATTATACGCAGATGCAAGCCACTGGAGGGCAAGCGGCTTTGTCGCAGTGAGGGCGAAAGTGAAGGATTTGGGCATCCAACCGGCATGAGTTTGTTCGGGCGGCTACATGGGGAAGCATTCAAACCGCTGCATTTCCCGATCTGGCATGTCCGTGGCGCTGCGTAAGCTGCATCGCTCATCGCGGCGCTGGAAAATTCTCTTTGCGAGCGTTGGCGGCTGCGACAAAAAAAACGAGGTCCGCGAGGCGCGCGCTACCTGCATTTTTTCTGCAAGCATCTATGATGGAGGTGCAAGGACATGTTTGGCTCACCGGCGCAGGCCGGGAACCGAGACTACATGGGGAGGCATAAGATGAAGTTGGACGATTTCAATGTGGTGGCCGACCTGATCGGCATGAAGAAACGTTCGCGCGAGGCGGTGTGGTTGATGGAGGTGGAAGGCATGACAGGCTACTTCGCCGCGCAGCAGATGGACATCAGCGAATCCACCGTATCCCGCGCGCATGCGCGCTTCCGCCGCGCGGTCGGCAAGCTCAATACCCTGTCGGGGCACTTGCCCCTAGGCTGAATAACCGTTCATTGCAGCACATTGGCCCGGAGCGTGTTTCCTCCGGGCCTTTTGTCGTGGTGGATTAGGCGCTGGCGGGTTTTGCTTGCTCGTCCGCATTTCGCGCTACTGGCGCGGCGGGCATGGCGATCAGGCGCGGCATCGATCTGGGCAGGGCGCGCGGCATGCTCATAGCGGACCGGTTTGTCGGAGATTTACTGCGCCATCCGTGGGTTTCGACTGCGGGCAGGCCTTCGGCGGATGGCTGGATAGGATCGCAGCTTGAATGTATGGGCGGATGCCTGCTTCTGTTAATTTGCGTGTCATCGCCGAAGGCGCGCGCAGGGCGAATGATATAACCAAGCCATCGGGCCGGATGGCCTGCTTGCTCTGAGTGGATGCCATGCGCTTCGCGATTACCCTTTCCGATCGTTTCAAACCAGTGCTTGACGTGTTCCTGCAGGCGGGTTGGCAGCCAGTGAAGGTGTTCTGCACGCCAGTGGACCACCGGATGCACCACAACAAGATGTCGGTGGCTTTCGCCGAGCAGCGCAAGTTGCCGTTGCAATTGTCGCCGATGCGGCCGCAGGATTTGGAGGAACTGGCGGAGCTGGGATGCGAAGCGCTGCTGGTGGGCAGTTACAACTGGCGCATTCCAGACTGGAAGCCGTATCTGAAGCGCGCGGTCAATTTCCATCCCTCGCCGTTGCCGATGGGGCGCGGACCTTATCCGCAGGTGCGCGCCTTGCTGGAGGGGCATCGCGAGTGGGGCTGCACCTGCCATAAAGTGAGCCCTGAGTTCGATGCGGGGGATATCCTGGCGCAGGAGCGTTTCGCGCTGGGAGAGGCCGACAGCCATCAGATGCTGGACATCAAGCTGCAACTGGCGCTGCACCGCCTGAGCCATAAACTGGCCGATGATTTCGAACGTTTGTGGAGCGGAGCGAGGCCTCAAGGGGAAGGCGGCAGCTATTGGCCGCTGTGGACCGACAGTGACCGGATGCTGGATTTCAACCGCACCACGGCGGAGCTGCTGCGCCAGGTGCGGGCTTTCGGCGATTTCGAGTGCGCGGCGGTCGTCAACAACGTCACGTTTTTCGTCCATCGCGCCGAAGGCTGGAGCGAGACGCATGGTTTCGCGCCGGGCAGCCTGGTTTATTCTCAAGCCGAACAGCTGCTGGTGGCGACTGGGGATGGCATGCTGCTGATCAGCGAGTGGAGCCTGTACGGGCCGGACGCGGTGACGGGGTGCGGCCGGCGCTGAGTCGGGGAAGGCCTCTGCCTGACCCTAATGGCATTTTTGTGGCGCGAATGCCGCGGGATTGTCCTGAGCGGGACTGATTGATTGACCCTGTCCGGTGATTGTTAAAAAATGTGAACAGTTGGGGAGTGATCGGCAGGCGTGCGGAACGCCGGCTGGAAATCGCCGCAGGGCATGCGCCTGGCGGCGATTGTCTTTATGGCAGGGCGGATGAGGTCGGCGCGGAGGCGCGCTGAATGGGAATGATCAGGTTTTTGTTGTTGTTTTGCGCGTTTTGCGCCGTGGTGCTGGCGGCGAGTTGGCATGAGTTGGGAAATGAGCTGCCGCCGCGGGTATGCGTGGTGTGCGCCGACAAGGCCTCCGCGCGGGCCGCGGCCGCGGAGCCGCGGGATGGCGTGGAAAGGCTGGCGCTGGCCGCCGAGCTGATGTCCCGCAGCGAGAGCATGCGGGATGCGAAGAAATGGTTCGCGCTGGATTTGCTGGTGCTGGGCGTGGCTGTGCTGTGCCTGCTGGGCTATCTGCGCGGCATGCGCGAACAGGAAGACTTGTAAGGGCAGGAGGTAAGCGGCGTCCGCGGCGAGGCGGACGCCGTTTCGCCATTCGGGGCGCGGCGGGCGGCAGAGCTTGCCGCGCCCCTTGCGTTTACAGCACTTCGCCGGCGTAGTCGGCCAGCCGCGAGCGCTCGCCGCGCTGCAGCGTGATGTGGGCCGAGTGGCCCCAGCCCTTGAAGCGGTCCACCACGTAGGTCAGGCCGGAACTGCCTTCGGTGAGGTAGGGCGTGTCGATCTGGCTGACGTTGCCCAGGCAGACCACCTTGGTGCCGGGGCCGGCGCGGGTGATCAGCGTCTTCATCTGTTTCGGCGTCAGGTTCTGCGCCTCGTCGATGATCAGGTACTTGTTGAGGAAGGTGCGGCCGCGCATGAAGTTGAGGCTCTTCACCTTGATGCGGCTGCGGATCAGGTCGCGGGTGGCGGCGCGGCCCCAGTCGCCGCCGTCGTCGTCGCTCTTGTTGAGCACGTCCAGGTTGTCCTCCAGCGCGCCCATCCACGGCGCCATCTTTTCCTCTTCGGTGCCTGGCAGGAAGCCGATGTCTTCGCCCACCGGCACAGTGACGCGGGTCATGATGATTTCGCTGTAAATCTTCTGCTCCAGCGTCATCGCCAATCCGGCGGCCAGCGTCAGCAGCGTCTTGCCGGTGCCGGCCTGGCCTAGCAGGGTGATGAAGTCGACGTTGGGATCCATCAGCATGTTCAGCGCGAAGTTCTGTTCGCGGTTGCGCGCGGTGATGCCCCAGACGTTGTTCTTGTTGTGGCTGTAGTCTTTCAGCGTTTCCAGGACCGCGGTCTTGCCTTCCACCTTGATCACCCGCGCCTGGAACGGCTTCTCGCCCTCGTGCCACAACAGCTGGTTGACGTAGAGCCCGTTGCAGTCCGGTCCGGCCAGCTGGTAGTAGCTGCGGCCGTGGTCTTGCCAAGACTTCATGTCCTTGCTGTTGCGTTCCCAGAAGATCTGCTCGATCTCGCGCGTGCCGGTGTACAGCACGTCGGTGTCTTCCAGCACCTTGTCGTTGAAGTAGTCTTCGGCTTCCAGGCCCAGCGCGCGGGCCTTGATGCGCATGTTGATGTCTTTGGACACCAGGATGACGGCGCGGCCTTCGTAATGGCCTTTCAGCGCCATCACGATGCCGAGAATCTGGTTGTCGGCCTTGCCCATGGGCAGCGACGAGGGAAGGGTGCCATTGATGGCCTGGGTCTGCAGGATCAGCTTGCCGCTGGCGGCGTCGCGGCTGGCGTGCTTGAGGGGGATGCCTTCGGAGATGTCCAGCTCTTTGCCGCTGATGATGTCGTCGAGGAAGCGGCTGGCCTGGCGGGCGTTGCGCGCCACTTCGGACATGCCCTTCTTGTGAGTGTCCAGTTCTTCCAGCGTGATGATGGGGATGAACACATCGTGTTCTTCAAAGCGGTACAGACAGGTGGGGTCGTGCAGCAGTACGTTGGTATCCAGTACGAACAGTTTGCACGCGGTGGTCTTTTTACGGCCGGCCATGATGTGGTCCCCTTGTTCATGTTCTGGCCCGGCCGGTCGGCCGGGCGGCTACGGCTTGCTACTTCAACGTCTTGACGTACGCCAGCACCTCCTCTGCGTGACCGGGCACTTTCACGCCGCGCCATTCGCGCGACACCTTGCCGGAAGCATCGATGACGAACGTGCTGCGTTCGATGCCCCGCACCTGTTTGCCGTACATGTTTTTCATCTTGATGACGCCGAACAGGCCGCAGGCGGCCTCCTCGGCGTCGGACAGCAGCTCGAACGGCAGCTCCAGCTTGGCCTTGAAGTTGTGGTGGGACTTCAGACTGTCGCGGGAGATGCCGACGATTTCGGCGCCCAGCGCGGCGAATTCCGGATGGAGATCGCGGAAGGCCATGCTTTCATTGGTGCAGCCGGGCGTGTTGTCTTTGGGGTAGAAGTAGATCACCAGCGGCTTGCGGCTGGAGGAGAGCTGAAAATCGGCGCCGGCGGTGCCGGGCAAGGTGAAGTCGGGGCAGGGTGTGCCTGTCATGCATAACTCCTGGTAGTGTGCAGGGGTCCGCCTTGTTTTGAGCTTAGCGGATTATCATTGCGGTTGTCACGTTATCCTTCGTCGCGAATTTCTCCGGGCGCGGGGCGGCGCAAAAGCACCAGCAGCGAGCCGCCTCCGCCGCCAGCTTCCGCCTCGCAGAAGGCCAGCACGTCGGGGTGGTGCTGCAGCCAGCTGCGCACCAGCTTTTTCAGCACCGGCTCTCCTTGCGGCGAGCCGAATCCCTTGCCGTGGATCACTTTCACGCATTGGCCGCGGTGGCGGGCGCGGTGTATGAACAGCGCCAGCGCGTCCTGCGCCTGATGGCGGGTATAGCCGTGCAGGTCCAGTTGGGCGCAAACCGGCCAGTTGCCCTGGCGCAGCCGTTTCAGCGTGGCGGACGGCATGCCGGGGCGGGCGTACTGCTGCAACTGGTGAGTGGGTTCGAACCAGCCTATCTGATGCTGCAGGATTTCCTGGCAGGCGGCCGCGTGCAGCGCCGGACCCTGGCTGGGCTTGCGCGGACGGGGACTAGGCTTGGGGGGCTGAGGATGGTGGCGGTCGTCAGGCTTCAGCGGCTTGACCTTGCCGACCGATTGGCGGAAATCCGCCTCCTCGGGCACTGCAGGCTGCGGCAAGGCCGCCCGCGGCGGGGCGGCCTGGCGCAGCGTCTGGCGAAGGCCCTTCAGAGAGTCCTTGAAGGTCTTCATGATGCAGGGCCGGCGTTTACTTCAGGCTGTCGAGGTAGCGCTCGGCGTCCAGGGCGGCCTGGCAGCCGGAGGCGGCGCTGGTCACTGCCTGGCGGTAGATGTGGTCTTGCACGTCGCCGGCGGCGAAAACGCCGTCAATGCTGGTCAGGGTGGCGTTGCCGTCGCGGCCGCCCTTGGTGATCAGGTAGCCGGTTGCGTCCATTTCCAACTGGCCCTTGAAGATGTCGGTGTTGGGCTTGTGGCCGATGGCGATGAAGACGCCGGTCAGCGCCAGGTTTTCGCTGGCGCCGTCGTTCAGCTTGACGCGCACGCCGGTCACGCCGGTGTTGTCGCCCAGCACTTCGTCCAGCGTGGCGTTCAGCTTCAGGCTGATCTTGCCCTCGGAGACGCGGCTCATCAGCTTGTCGACCAGAATCTTCTCGGCGCGGAAGGTGTCGCGGCGGTGGATCAGGGTGACGTGCTTGGCGATATTGGCCAGGTACAGCGCTTCTTCCACGGCGGTATTGCCGCCGCCTACCACTGCCACGTCCTGGTTGCGGTAGAAGAAGCCGTCGCAGGTGGCGCAAGCGGACACGCCCTTGCCGGAGAAAGCTTCTTCGGACGGCAGGCCCAGGTATTGTGCGGAAGCGCCGGTGGCGATGATCAGCGCGTCGCAGGTGTATTCGCCGGCGTCGCCCACCAGGCGGATGGGCTTCTCGCTCAGATGGGTGGTGTGGATGTGGTCGAACAGGATTTCAGTGCCGAAGCGCTCGGCGTGCTGCTGGAAGCGCTGCATCAGCTCCGGACCCTGCACGCCTTCCGCGTCGGCGGGCCAGTTGTCCACGTCGGTGGTGGTCATCAGCTGGCCGCCCTGGGCCATGCCGGTGATGACCACCGGCTTCAGGTTGGCGCGGGCGGCGTAGACGGCTGCGGTGTAGCCGGCCGGGCCGGAGCCAAGAATCAGCAGAGGGCTGTGACGGGGTGCGCTCATGTGTGTTTTCCTGTCGTCAAAAGGGGTGGATTGGCTGACATTCTAGCAGTTTTGTTGTGACAGCAGGCCTGCGGGCCGCTACACTGCAAGTAATGGCAGCATGTCAAACGTGGAGGTTGGGGTATGGATGGATTAAGTCAAGTGAGCGCGAATGTCAGCACCAATGCGCAGGCGCTGGTGCTGAAAAAGGCGATGCAGGCGCAATCGCAGGCGGCCATGACCCTGCTGCAGGGCGCGGAACAGTCCGCACAGCAGATCCAGGCTTCCAATCCCGCCCATCTGGGGCAGAATCTCGACGTGCGCGCCTGAACCGGCGCAGCGCATGAAGAAGCGACCTTCGGGTCGCTTTTTTTGTTTCCGATTTGACGGCGCTGAAGCATGGCAAGCCTTTTCTTCGGGAGCGGTGCGGCGCCTGAGCGTATGCCGTTCCAGCCGGCTAGACCGTCTCCTTGCGTTGGTCTGGGTTGATTTTCAAATTTTACGGTAAAATCATCCAATCTCCAGGCTAATTATCAATTGACACTGGCAGGACAATAATCGACTCCCAAGCAAACCAGCAACCAGGAGTCGATATGAACCGTCTTCCCAATCTGATAAGCGCCAGCCTGCTGGCGTTCGTTTCCTGCGCCGCGATGGCCGCCGATGCGTTGCCGCAACCGGCGCGGGTGTTTTCCGAACGCAACGGCGGAAATGCCGCCGCGGTGAAACTGGCGGCCTTGCGTTACGCCGCCTTCTGGAATACCGGCGATCCGCGCTACGCCGAGCTGGCGCTGGACCCGGACTTTCTTGACCGCACGCTGCCCGAGGGGCGGCGCCAGGGTACGGCCGGGCCGTTGCAGGCTTCGCAAACCTTCCGCGCCGCGGTGCCTGATCTGAAGGTGGAAGTCACCGATATGGTGCTGGCCGCCGACCGGGTGGCGCTGCGCCTGCATTTCACCGGCCATTTCAGCGGCAAGTTCGGCGATGTCCAGGGCGCAGGCCAGGCAGTGGATTTCCAGGCTTTCGACCTTTACCGGGTAAAAAACGGCCGCATCGCCGAAAACTGGCATCTGGAAGACAACCTGACCCTGTTGAAGCAATTGGGAGCGCTGAAGCCATGAGCGCGGCCACGGATTTTCTGCGGCAAAAAACGGTGGCGGTGCTGGGCGGCACCTCCGGCATCGGGCGGGCTGTGGCGCAGGCCGCGGCTGACGCCGGTGCCCAGGTTTACGTGCTGGGCCGTTCCGTCGCCCAGCCGGGCCCCTGGCAGAGCCTGCGGGCCGATGTCACCGATCTGCACAGCCTGCGCAACGCCTTCGCCGGCATCGGCCGCATCGACCATCTGATTCTGACCGCCGGCGCGCGGGTCGGCTCGCCGAGGTTGGAGGACATGACGAGCGACGATCTGAGCCAGACCTTCGAGGTGAAGTTGTTCGGCAATCTTCTGGCGGCGCAGCAGGCTTTGCCCTATCTGGCCGCGGATGCCTCCATCACTTTCACGTCAGGCCTGCTGTCGCGCAAATACGGCGCCGGCGGCCTGCTCAAGAGCACGGTCAACGCGGCGCTGGAGGCGGCGGCCAGGAATCTGGCCAAGGAGCTGGCTCCGCGCCGGGTCAACGCGGTGAGTCCCGGCGTGGTGGACACCGAGCTGTGGGGCGAAGCCGGCGCGGAAGGGCGCGGGGCGGCGATGGCGCGGATCGCGTCCGGCCTGCCGCTGGGCAGGGTGGGCAGGCCGCAGGATCTGGCTCAGGCCTATCTGTTCGCGATGGGCAACGTCTTTCTCACCGGCGCGGTGCTGGATGTGGATGGCGGCGGTTTGCTGTAGCCGGAGGATGCGATGAAGAGAACGCTAGCAATCAACCGCCGCCAGTTTCTGGCCAGCGCCACGGCCGGAGGCGCGAGCCTGGCCATGGGGCAAGGGCAGGCCTGGGCGGCAACGGGAAGGGCAGGAAAAATGACGCAAAGCAAGCATGAGCAAACCGGATTCTGGCCGGAAGACACCCGGCTGGTGATTTCCATCTCCATGCAGTTCGAGGCTGGCGCGCAGCCGGAGCGCGGCGCCGGCGGGCCGTTTCCGCCGCTGGATCCGAAGTATCCGGATCTGCCGATGCAGACCTGGTACGACTACGGCGTGAAGGAAGGCATCCCGCGCATGCTGGACCTGTGGGACCGCACCGGCGTGAAAGTGACCTCGCACATGGTGGGGCAGGCGGTTGACCGCAATCCGCATCTGGCGCGGGAAATCGTCGAGCGCGGCCACGAGGCGGCCGGCCACGGCCAGACCTGGGAGCCGCAGTACTCGATGACGCCGGCGCAGGAGCGCGCGGGCTACCTGGCCAGCATCGCCAGCATCGAGCGCGCCACCGGCACGCGGCCGATCGGCTTCAACGCCTTCTGGCTGCGCGGCACGCCCAACACGCTGGGAATCCTGCAAGAGCTGGGCTTCGTCTACCACATCGACGACATCAGCCGCGACGAGCCGTTCACGGTGCCGGTGAACGGCAAGCCGTTCATGGTGGTGCCGTACACGCTGCGCAACAACGACATCGTCCGTTATGACTCGCCGGCGCTGACTGTTGACGGCTATCTGGCCGATCTGAAAGCCGAGTTCGACCTGCTGTACCAAGAGGCCGGCCATCGGCGCCGGATGATGTCGATCAGCACTCATGACCGCATCTCCGGCACGCCGGCGCGGGTGAAGGCGCTGGAGGCCTTCATCCGCTACGCGCAGGGGCATCCCGGCGTGCGCTTCATGCGCAAGGACGAAATCGCCCGCTTCGCGCTTACTGCGCCCGGTGTGCCGACGTCTTGACCAAGTGGGTTTTCTTCTTGGCGCCGTTCTTCGCGACGGCAGCCTTGGGGCCGGCGGCTTTCCGCGCGGCCTTTTTCGCGCGCGGCTTGGCCGGAGCCGCCTGGGCGATCGCCGCCTTGCCGCGGGCGGCCTTGGGTTTCGCCAGCGTGGGCTTGGGCATCGGCGCGGCAACCGGCTTGTAGCCGCTCAGCTCGGCCACCAGCTTGTTCACGCCGTTGCTCAGGTGTTGGTAGCGGGTGCCGCCGCTGCGGGTGAGGCCCACCCATACCGCCACGTCGTTGTGCGGCGCCAGCGCCGCGTAGCCGAGGAAGCCGCCGCCGCCCGCTGTTTTCTGGATGATTTCCGGCGAGTTGGGGCTGGGCTCCATCCGTATCCACGCCAGGCCCAGCTGGTCCGCCTGGCCGGCTACGTCCATGCCGCGCAGGCTGCTCAGGTCGGCCCGCTGCAAATGCATGCGCAGCGTCTGGTCGCGCAGCTGGCGGCGGGCCTCGTTCTGCGGGCGGAGCAGCTCCTGCAGCCAGCGCTGCATGTCGCGGGGAGTGGAATAAATCCCGCCGCTGCCTATCGCCGCCGTGGTGTCCACGCAGGGGCTGGCGCCGTAGCCTTCCATCAGCCGCGCGCACTGGGCGGGACTGGGGCTGAAGGTGGTGTCCTTCATGCCCAGCGGGACAGTGATTTTTTCCCGGAACAGAACCGGATAGGGCTTGCCGGAGGCGCGCGACAGCGCGTCGGCCAGCAGATCGAAGCCCAGGTTGGAGTATTGGGCGCGCTGTCCTGGCGCAAGCTTGTTCTTGGTGCCGGACAGCCAGCTCCAGCGTTGCTGGACATTGGGCCAGACGAAAACCGGCGTGTCCTTGGGCTTTTCGCCCGGCATTTCGCGCGGCACGCCGCTGGTGTGGGTAGCGAGGTTGAGCAGGGTGATCGATTGTCCCGCCGGCGGCAGCGCTACGCCGGCCGGCGCGTATTTCTGCAGCGGGTCGTCCAGCTTCACTTTTTTGTCCAGCGTCAGCGCGCTCAACACTTCGCCGGTCATGGCCTTGCTGATGCTGGCGATGCGGAGCAGCGAGTCCGCATCCGGCGTCTGGCGGCTGCCGGACCGGGTTTCGCCGTAGAAGCGCATCTGGGTTTGATTCTTGTCGATGACCACCATGGTCATGCCGATGGCCCTGCTGTTCTTGAAAATCTGCTGGCCGTAACGGTCTATCGGGGATTCGGCGGGTTGCGCGGCGGCCTGGGCCAGGGTGGAAAACAGAGGCAGGCCGAGGCTTAGCAGGGGGATAATTCTCATTATTGTTCCGTGTTGCTGTTGGGCGCGGACGGCGCCGATGAATCTTTGCGCTGCATTGTATTGCCGCTTTGGCCCGAACGGTACGGAAAGATTGCTAATACCTGCTAACCGGAGGTCGCGGAGCGATTTTTTCGGCGTCAAAAACGCAAGATCGCCAAAGGCTGCGCCGCGAGATGCAAGCCCAGGCCGAACGCCGCGTGCGCGGACAGGCTGCGAAGCCTGGCGGCGCAGGGCGAGTGGAGCGTGGAGGCTCTGGCCGAGCAGGCGGGCTTGAGCGTGGCCAATGCCTCGCAGCATCTGCAGCAACTCAAGCGCGCCGGCTTCGTGTTGTCGCGCCGGGATGGCAAGCATGTGCGCTATCGGCTGGGCGAGGGACCGGTGATCCCGTTGCTGGCGGCGCTGCGTCAATGCGTGGAGCACCGGCGGGCGGAATTGGGACGGCTGGCCGCAGGCCTGGCCGGCGGCGCTGAGGGCATGACACGCGAGGCTTTATTGGCGCGACTGCGCGATGGCGATGTGCTGCTGCTGGATGTGCGTCCGAGAGAGGAGTATCTCCAGGGCCATCTGCCCGGCGCCATGAGCCTGCCGCTGGAGCAACTGGAGCGCGGATTGGCCGAGCTTCCGCCGGCGCTGGAGATCGTCGCCTACTGCCGCGGGCCGTATTGCGCGCTGTCGGCGCAGGCGGTGGAGATGCTGCGGGCTGCCGGGCGGCCGGCGCGACGGCTGATGGATGGTTATCCGGACTGGAAGGCCGCGGGCTTGGCCGTGGAGCGCGGTTAGGCGCGCTCGGCGGCCGGCCGGGGTTGCTATGGGTTCGCAACCTATCAGCCTTGGGGCCGCGTTCGGCGATATCGGCTAGATTGCGCGTCGCGTGATTGCGGCCCGGCGCGCTGGCCTGACATTTGCTTTACAAGCGCGTGCGGCGCGACGGCCTCATGCCCGTAACTTGGCCTTATCGTGAGAATTCCGCCAACAGGAAGTCGACCAGCCGCCGTATCCGCGCCGGCTGCAGGCGATGGCCGGGGTAGAGCAGATGAAGCGGCGCGGGCTCGGTGAAGTAGTCGTCCAGCACTGTCGCCAGCCGGCCGGCGGCGAGATCGGCGGCGATGTCCAACTGCGACTTATAGGCGAAGCCGAGGCCCTGTACCGCCCAGCGGCGCAGCACCTCGCCGTCGTTGCTCTGGCGCGTGCGCTCCAGCCGCAGCGTTCTGGCCTCCCCCATGTCGCGATAGCGCCATTCGTTCATCGGCCCGTGGCCGGTCATCAGCGTCAGGGTGGGGAGCGCGGCCAGATCCTGCGGGTGGCTGGGCTGTCCCAGTCTTTCCAGCAGCGCCGGCGCGGCGCAGACCACGCGGCGGCTGGCGGCCAGCTGCCGCGCCACCAGGCTGCTGTCCGCGGGCTGGCCATAGCGGATGGCGAGGTCTATGTCGTCGCCGATCAGGTCGGCCGGCGTGTCGCTGAGCGACAGCGAGAAATGCACGGCGGGGTGTTCGGCGCCGAAGCGGTCCAGGCAGCCCAGCAACTGATTGCGACCCAGGTCGGACGGCGCGGACAGGCGGATCACGCCGCTTAGTTCCCGCTGCTCCTGCTGCAGCCGGTGCTCGCCTTCCTCCAGCAGCTCCAGCGCTTGCCGGCAGTAGGTTAGATAGGTTTCGCCGGCTTCGGTCAGCCGCAGCCGGCGGGTGGTGCGCTGGAACAGGCGGGCGCCCAGCGCGGCTTCCATGCGCTGGATGCAGGCGCTGGCGGCCGCGGGGGACAGGCCGTGCTTGCGGCCGGCGGCGGAGAAACTGCCAAGCTGGGAGGCGTCCTGGAACAGGCGCAGGTCGGCCAGGCGGTCGAACGGCATCTATCTTTCCTTGCAAAAACGAAACAGGCCATGCCGCGGGGCATGGCCTGTCGACGGGTGTCGCCGCAGTTTACAGCGTTTCGGTGTTGGCCAGCAGCCAGTCGCGCGCCGCGCCGTTCACCAGCGGCAGCAGCCGCGCGCGCACTTCGGCGTGATAGCCGTTCAGCCAGGCGATCTCCGGCCGGGTCAGCAGGGAGTGGTCGATGCAGCGGCGGTCGATCGGGCACAGCGTAAGCGTCTCGAATTTCAGGAAGTCGCCGAACTGGTTCTGCTCCGACGCCACGTTCAGCACCAGATTTTCGATGCGCACGCCCCACTGGCCGGCGCGGTACACGCCCGGCTCGATCGAGGTGATCATGCCTTCCTGCATCGCCATGTGCGGTTCCGGAACCGCGCGCGAGATGCTCTGCGGGCCTTCATGCACGTTGAGGAAATAGCCGACGCCGTGGCCGGTGCCGTGGCCGAAGTCGATGTCGTGCTGCCACAGCGGCGCGCGCGCCAGCGCGTCCAGCATCGGCGACAGCGTGCCGCGCGGGAAATGGGCCATCGACAGCGCCATCGTGCCTTTCAGCACCAGCGTGAAATCGCGCTTTTGCTCCGCGGAAGGGCTGCCGACAGCCAGCACGCGGGTGATGTCGGTGGTGCCGCCCAGATACTGGCCGCCGGAATCGATCAGCAGCAGGCCATCGCCCTTGATCTCGCTGTGCGCTTCCGGGGTGGCGTGATAGTGCGGCAGCGCGCCGTTGGCGTTGAAGCCGGCGATGGTGCCGAAGCTGGGCGAGACGAAGCCCGGGCGGCGCGCGCGGGCGGCGGTGATTTCTTCGTCTATCGTCAGTTCGGTGATGCGGGCCTGGTTGACGTTGGCTTCGAACCAGGCGAAGAACTCGGCCAGCGCCGCGCCGTCCTGCTCCATCGCGCGGCGCACGTGTTCGGCTTCGGCCGCGCTCTTGCGCGATTTCATCAGGGTGCTGGGGTTGATCGCCTCGATCACCTTGACGCCGTCCGCCACTGCCTGGCGCAGGCCCAGCGTGACGCGGCGGGGATCGATCAGCAGCGCGCCGCCGGGCAACGCGGACAGAGCAGGCTTGGCTTCGGCGTAATCGCTCACCCGGACGCCATCGGCGGCCAACTGGGCGTCGAGGGCGGCGTCTATCTTGCCCGGCGCGACGAACAGCGTGGCCGAGCCGGCCTCGACCAGCGCGTGGGCGATGAATACGGGGTTGTAGCTGACGTCGGCGCCGCGCAGATTGAACAGCCAGGCGATGTCGTCCAGCGTGGAGATGAAGTGGCGCTCGGCGCCGGCCGCGCGCATCGCTTCGCGCACGCGGGCCAGTTTGGCGGCGCGGCTTTCCGGCGCGTAGGCGGCGTCATGCTGGTAGACGGCGGCGGCGGGCAGCGCCGGGCGGCCGGGGTAGATCGCGTCGATCAGGTCGATGTCGGTGCGCAGGGCGACGCCGCTCGGCTCCAGCGCGGCTTGCAGCGCCTTGGCCGCGGCCAGGCCCAGTACATCGCCGTCCACCGCCAGCGTCTGGCCAGGCTTCAGCGTGTCCGCCAGCCATTGCAGGTGCAAGCTGCTGGCGGCGGTGTCGATTTTCATCAATTGAACGCCGGTGCCGGCCAGTTCCTGTTCGGCCTGGACCCAGTAGCGGCCGTCGGCCCAGACGCCGGCGAAGTCGGCGCTGACGATCAGTGTGCCCATCGATCCGGTGAAGCCGGACAGCCATTGGCGCGCCTGCCAACGCTTGGGCAGGTATTCGGAAATATGCGGATCGGACGAGGGCACCAGACAGGCGTCGACGCCGGCGTTCTTCATCGCGGCGCGCAGCGAGGCGATGCGTTGCGGAATGGTGTCCAATTGCGGGGTTGCTACAGTGTTCATGCCGGCTCCGGGAGGGTGGTTGCATGCATTCTGTAAGCAAAGGAAACGCCGCGCAAGTGGATGAGCGCGGCTCATGGCTGGCATGCTCATCCGCCGGCGCGGCGGCTGTGGAACCGAGCGGGGTTCAGCGGTGCTTGACGCGGCGGTGGCCAGGGCGGCCTGCTACGTTGCAAAGCTGGACGAGCGTGGACAGAAAATGCTTCATCATGGATTCCTTTGTCGTTTTGTCGCCGCTCTTGGCTTGGCAAGAGCTTTGTTTGGCGTGAATATGAATGATAATGGCATTTATTGATTTGGCAAGTTATTTGATGCAAGGCAAGATGTTGCGCGCATTTTTGTTGCGTTTCCGGCATTCCTGTCGATTCTTACTATACTGAGGCCGGTGTCGGTCATGCCGACGCTCGACTAAATCAGGAGCGAATCATGAGCAAATCCAGACACACCAGCAAAGAGTCGAAGAAACAGCCGTTGATGACGCCGAAGGAGAAACGGGCCGCCAAGCATCAGAAGAAGCATGCGCCGGAAGCCCCCGTCATCGTTCCTCACTAGGCGGCCGCGCCTGAGCGGCGCCATCGCCGAACCCGACCGCCCGGCATGGGCGGATATTTCCGGCCGCTTGGCCGGACAAGAGGACAAGCCTCCCGAGCATGGCGCTGCGGGAGGTTTTTCATTGGGCCTTCAGTCTTGCGCCAGCCGGATCTTCAGGGCCGCGTAATCGTAGCTGGTGATTTCGTAGCCGTTGCCGTCCGGATCGAGGAAATACATCGACCAAGAAAGCTCGTGGTCCACCGCTTCCGGCTGCGTGCCCAGCTCTTTCCGCAGATGGGCGCTCCATAGCAGGAAGCCGTCGGCGTCCACGCCCAGCGCGATCACGGCCCCCGGAACGACTTCGGGCCGCTCGAACAGCGCCAGCTTGAGCGTGCCGGCCGCATTGGCGACGGTCAGCGGCCCGCGACCGGGGCTCCAGGATTCCAGCTCGGGCACGCGGATGAGGCCCAGCACGCGGCGGTACCAGGCTTCGGCGGCGGCGCGGTCGCGCGTGTAGACGTGGATGTGGTCTATGCCATGGATGTCGGGTGTCATGTCTGTTGCTCCTTTTTGAGCGCGGCGGCGCGCATGCGGTTGGCCAGTCCGGCGACGCGGCGCCCCAGGTGGCGGGCGGTGGCCAGATCGGATGGGTGCAGCTTGCCATCCGGGCTGTGCGCGGTGGCGCCCAGCTGACAACCCAGACGGTTGAGCCCCTCAGGGCTGTAGCCGGCGGCGATGTCCAGCCCGCACCACAGCATGCCGTGCTGGGCGGCCAGCGTGGAGAAGTAGGCCAGCGTGCATTGCTGGTCGCCGTTCAGGTTGCCGCCTATGGTGAAGCCGGCGGCGATCTTGTCTGCCCAGGCCTGGCGGCACCAGTTGGCGCTGCTGGCGTCGGCGAAGGCCTTGAACTGCGCGGCGGGCCCGCCCATGAAGGTGGGGCTGCCGAAAATAATGGCGCTGGCGTCCTGCAGCTCGTCGACAAAGGCCTGGATGGGGTAGCGGCCGTGCTGGATATGTTGTGGCAGGATGCGCAGCAGGCGGGCGTGGCCGTATTCGGCCGCGCCTTCCTGGATGGCCTCGGCCAGCTGGTGGGTGCTGTCGCCGCTGGAATAATAGACGATCTGGATATGGCTCATGTCGTTCGCGTAATGAATGATTGCCATGCTAGTATCAAAGTTAAAGTTAACTTTAAGTCAATGCGAATATGGAAGACAGCGCCATCACCATAGGCCGATTGGCCAAACGCACCGGCGTGGCGGCCAGCGCCTTGCGTTTTTATGAGGCGAGAGGGCTGATCCATAGCGTGGGCGAGGCGGGCAAGACCCGGCGCTATCGCCGCGATGCGATACGCCGGGTGTCGTTCATCCGGGTGGCCCAGGCGATGGGCATGAGCCTGCAGGACATTGGCGCGGCGCTGGCTGAGCTGCCGTCGCAGCGCACGCCGACGGCCGACGACTGGGCCAAGATCTCGCAGGCCTGGCGCCCGTTGCTGCAGGCGCGGATAGACGCGCTGTGCCGGCTGCGCGACCAGCTGGACAGCTGCATCGGTTGCGGCTGCCTGTCGCTGGAGCGCTGCAAGCTGTACAACCCTGACGATGAGGCGGGGGAAAAGGGCAGCGGGCCGCGCTTTTTGCTGGATAAGAAAGCGTGAGCCGTGTCGCCGTGTTGACTTGGGCAAATCGAGCAGGTCCAAATCAGCAGGCCTCGCGTACTGCGACCGAAGGCGCCGCCCAGCAGCTCGTCGCCGGCGGGTTCGCGGGTCAAACCACTAGCGGTTGGCGATCAGCATGGCTCGGCAGAGGGCATGCCTGTTTCCGCTTGGCGCAGAAATCCGGAGGATCTGTTCTTCGGTGAGTTGCTTCTTCATGCCCGCTCGCCATATTGTGGCGAGCTGGACGCTAAAGTCAGGTGCTATTCAATATGGTGGGAGAGGGGCGTCGGCAGCGCTTAGTGCGCGAGCTGTAATTTTTTTGTTAATTCGACCTTGGAAAGCGGCGGACTCAGCCAAAAACCCTGAAGCACATCGCAGCCCAAATTATTTAAAACTTCAGCTTGCTCCTGGTTCTCTACCCCCTCGGCAATGACTTCAAGACTCATGGCGTGCGCCATGGAAATGATCATCTCAACCAGCGTCATGGTTTCGCTTTGATCCAGCATGGAGCTAATAAAGGCGCGGTCGATTTTCAGCGCCTGTACTGGTAGCTTTGCCAGGTAGGCAAGAGAGGAATAGCCTGTGCCAAAATCATCGATAGCAATGGCGAGATCAAATTTCCGTAATTGATGCAGTGTTTCAATGCTGTTGTCGATATTTTCCATAATCTGGGTTTCAGTAATTTCAAGATCGATGCCATTTTCACTTGGGTAGCGCTGCAGTATGGATGACAGTGTTGAAATAAAATCAGTTTGTTTGAGTTGCCACGGGGAGACATTAACCGCAATGCGTGGAGTGTGCAGGCCTGCGCTCTTCCATTCATGAAAATCTTCGACAGCCCTCTGCAATACCCAGATGCCAACTTGACCTATCAAACCAAGCTCTTCCAGGATTGGGACAAATTCGGCCGGCGGAACGAGCCCGAAGTCTGGGCTTTCCCAGCGGATCAAGGCTTCCACACTTACCAAACGGTGAGTACGAGCATTGTACTTGGGTTGATAGTGAAGTACGAACTGCTCACGTTCGATGGCCTGCCGCAGTTTGGCTGCCAAGGCCAGCGAGACAAGCGCGCGCTCAGTCATTTCCTGGCGATAAAATAAAAATGGTTTCGCTTCTGCTTTTGAACGGTTCAGCGCCGACTCAGCACGCTCCAGCAAGGTATTGGAGTCCAGTCCATCGTCTGGGTACATGGCAACCCCAAACTTGGCGGAAAGCCTCAGCTCGATATCGTCAATAACGGCAAATGTGCCTCCTAGGCAGTTTTGCTGCAAGTAGTCAATTCGTCGAGCAACCTCCTCTTCATTTTGTGTGTCAGGCAGCATCATTACGAATTGATCTGAGCCATATCTGGCTAACAGATTGGCATCGCCTAGATGTTCCGTCAGACTGGAGGCCAATTCATGAAGAAGGTGATCTCCAACCCGACGGCCAAATACATCATTGATGGTTCTGAAATGCTCAATATCCAGGAGTGCGACTGCTAGCTTGCTGACTTCACGTTCTGCGTCTATCGTTTTCAACGTCAAACGCTCACTAAGCAGGGAGCGATTGGCAAGGCCTGTTAGGCTATCATAATAAGAAAGGTAATCCAGTTTTTCTTCTTTTAAGATATGGTCGAGCGCGAAAGCGATGTCATCTGATAGTTCTTGCAGAAGTGCGGTTTCTTGTTTATCGAATACCCCAACCTCTCTTGCATATAGAGC
Source organism: Chromobacterium indicum (assembly GCF_039708975.1). Taxonomy (NCBI): domain Bacteria; kingdom Pseudomonadati; phylum Pseudomonadota; class Betaproteobacteria; order Neisseriales; family Chromobacteriaceae; genus Chromobacterium; species Chromobacterium indicum. The sequence goes on along the minus strand of NZ_JAYFSJ010000023.1, from coordinate 15,868 downwards.
CAGAATCGCGGTTGTCTCGCCATTTACGATAATCGGTAAATAAGCTGCGGCCTGGGGAGGATGGATGGAAAGGCTTGTGTCGGACTGGGAGGAGATTGTCGTAGACTGCACATCATTGCAAACTACCATTTTCGCAGATTGCACGGCACGATAAACTGCGTCATCTCGAATGATAGTATCTTCCCCAGTACTGAAATTAATCTGTTGAGGGGTGCCATCATTCTTGCCGTAATAGGCGGCAACGTGTGCTTCTTGGCTGGAAGGGTCAATAATGCCAAGCCACGCCATCTGATACGCACCTACTTCTACGGCGATGCGGCAGGCATCGTCAAAAAGCTCATTGCGGCTATGGCAGCGTACAATCAAGGCATTTATGCGGCTTAATACCTCATATACCCTGCTTAGATGTTCTATATGCTGACGTAGCAATGATTGCTGCAAGGCAATGGCTAGTTGACGTGCATAACCTTCCGCAAGATCTTGCTGTATCGCGGTGAAAGCGCCCGGTTCTTTTGACGCGAGGTTCATGACGCCCAATAATTTGCCTTCGGCCAGAAACGGAATCCGGATGTAAGACTGCATGCCTTGTTGATATAGGCGTTCCAGGATAGTTGATCGTTTGGGTATCGAGCCAAGCTCATCCACTCGGCAAACCTCTCCTTTTTCTAAGTGCCTTAAGTCATCCAAGCCATAGCTGAAAAGGGATAGTCGTTGTCCTGGGTTATAGCTTGAGCCTGGCGCGCGCTCCATGGCCAATACTTGCGCCTGATGCTCTTCCCAATCGATAATCATGGCTGTCGCGCCCCAGAATGGTACAAGTTTACGCAGGTAACGTAAGCCTAGTTGTGCCACCTGATGTGGCGTTTGAGCAGCTAAAATTACCCTTCCTAGCTCATTCAGTGGCTCCAAATGCTGCAAATGCGTTTCCAATTCGGTACGAGCTTGCACTCTGTCGCTGATATCTCGTATGACTACCGTAATAAAACGCTTGCCATCCAATTCTAGCTTGGAAAATGATGTCTCCACGGGAAAGACAGAACCATCCGCTCTGATGCCTAGAATTTTTCCATCCTGGCTCCCTGTGCGACGACTGGTTACGGTGCTCTGATTGAAAGCTTTGACACGTTGGATATGTGCAGTGCGAAAAGCTGGAGGCAAGAGGATATCCAAAGGTTGCCCAACAGTATCACAAGCTTTTCTACCAAACATGATTTCAGCCGCCGGATTGAAAAACGTAATATCCTGTACAGCGTCAATTGTAATGATGCCATCCATTGCGGAGTTGACAATGCTGGCGTAGCGCTTTTCGCTGTCTCGCAATTCTTGTTCAGCTGCTTTATGTGTAGTCAGGTCCTGAGTGACTTTGGCAAAACCTACGAGCAAACCAGCCTCATCTCGAATGGAATATACAACCGCTTTAGCGCAGAAACGGCTGCCATCGCGTCGAATACGCCAACCCTCATGCTCCGCTCGGCCATTTTCTGTTGCGTGAGTTAATAATGAATCTGGAATGCCTGCATCTTGGTCTTCCTTGGTATAGAAACAAGTAAAAGATCGGCCGATGATTTCATCGGCAGAGTAGCCTTTAATGCCTTGGGAGCCGATGCTCCAGCTTTTTACCATCCCGTTCGGATCAAGCAGGAAGAAGGCGTAATCCGTGATGGCGTCCATTAGTAGACGAAATTCATGTTCACTGCGGCGTAATGATTCTTGTATGCGTGCTCCTTGCTGACATCCAATACTGCTCCATGGATATAGACATCTCCGCCAAACTGGATCAACTGCCATGAGAGAAGAGCATGGAAAGTCTCGCCATTAACTTTTCGCAACTGAACGGGGGCTCCGCTTATGCGTTGGCAATTCTGCATTTCGGCTATCAGCCTCGTTCTATCATCTGGATTGAACCAGATTGCTAGATCCTGAGTGGTGCGTCCAATAGCTTGATGCATATCAACATGAAATAATTGTCTGAAAGCTTGATTGATTTCGATCAGCCGACCATCTTCCTTGCGTGATAGCCCCATTGCAACTGGACTACCTTCAAAAATGGTGCGAAAGCGCTCTTCACTTTGTCGCAATTCAGCAGATTTGGCCTCTAATGCGCGTAATGATGCGACTAAGCGTGAGCGAGCGTGAGACTGATGCTCCCCCAGCATGCTCAGCACAACACCATTGAGCACTAGCAGGCTAGTTTGTAACAAATCAATTCCTAGATAGCTGACGCTACCCGCTGACATAGAAAAAAGCAGTGCTATGCTTCCTGTCGAAATTGCTGTTGCAAGTAAACCAGGTCCCAGGCCACCAAGAATGGCGCTTAGACCAATTGGAATCAGAAATAGTATTAATAGTGGGCGTTGGGTGAACTCTGGAGGAATATTGATGCGAACCATTACAACCAAGATGGAGCCGATGATGGAAAAAATATAACTTTTCCATTTGTCACTAGGCAATATAAACGAAATCGGCGCGGCTGATTTTTCTTCACGAAGGGAGCGTAGACTCCAAAATAAAAGCGTCGCCGTTACGAAAGTAAATAATGCATCTTTGCCACTGGCTATCCATATGCCCACTCCTTGACTGTCAAGCAGCCAGTCTGGAATGACCAGCCAAAGAAGAGCTAGCAGGGTGTAAATTGTGATGATGGAGAGCACCAAACGGTGAGGGTGGGCACATGCCCAACTCGATAGCTTTTCATAGTGGAGGAGCCTGGCAAAATTATTGGGGTGCACTCTGAGCAGAGAAAAGTACAACAAGCTAGCTGACACGAAAATAAAGAATATATCCCATGCGAGCCCGCCAAATACAAGCTCACCTGCTTGCCCATTGAACAGGATGTCCGGAATGACAAGCCAGGCAAGCGCAACAAGAATATAAGTCAAAGTTATTGTTGTTATATGATGCCGGTTGCCCGCAAGCATGCGTCCCTCCCTCCCAGTCCCCGCTTGAAAACCTTATAGGTGGTGTTGGCTTTGCTGATATGCCAAGCGATAGCGCTTGCTTGAGGCGGCAGCCTTCAGTTCAAGCGGCGCTATTCTTTTTTAATCTAGGAAAATTCCAGTAGTTAAACCAACCTGACTTGATAGGGTTGTACTGAGTGCTGATAGGCCCTGCACATTTGTGTGCCTGTTAATAAGCAAGCCTTGGAATAGCGTAAAGGACCTATTGTCAAATAGGCGATGTTGCGATCTGCTCTCCTTGGCGCATGTCCATGCCAATCAAAAGTAGAGAGAGGCCCGTTGCTGTAGGAGAATGGCGGATATGAAAATGAGCGGATCCGCTGAGGGGCAGGTCATCGGCTTTCTCAAGCGCGCCGTGCTCGGCGTGCCGAAATGTCATCGAGTTCCAGCGCGCCTGAGGCCTGGAAACTGAAAGCGCTCGCCCCAAGAAATGGTTGTCCGAGGCCCTGCTCGCCAGATCTCGCGACGGATCATTGCTGCCTGGAGAGATGGCGACAAGCTGATGGGCCTTCATGCCTCGATGGGCTGGATGCCCTAGCCTCGTTTGCGGCCCGCTGAACGGTCAAGCGGCAGTACAATAGCATGGAAGCCCAGAGCCTCTATCCTCGTCGCTGTCATGGCTTGCGAGGATGGATCAGTTCGCACGTAGGGCATTGGGCAGCATCCGCAAGGGAGAATAAGCATGCAACAGGCGATAACAGTGACGGGCTACCACGCCCATGTGTATTTCGACGAAAACAGCAAGACGCGCGCAAGCTGGCTCAGGGAGGCGGTGCAGCAGCGCTTCGATGTCAGGGTTGGACGGTGGCGCGACCAGGCGTACGGACCGCATCCTTGCGGGGCGTACCAGCTGGCGTTCGGTGCCGCGCAGTTCGGCGAACTGGTGCCGTGGCTGATGTTGAACCGCGGCGAGCTGGATATTCTGGTGCATCCGCTCAGCGGCGACGATGTCGAGGATCACAGCGATTTCGCGATGTGGCTGGGACAGCCGCTGGATTTGGACATCGCCTATCTGCGCGAACGGGGGCGGCGCAGGGATGGCGGCGGCAGGTGAGCGGATAAGAAAAACCGCCGGCAAAAGAGCCGGCGGTTTTTGTTTGCGCGGAGGGAGACGCTTAGGGGCGTTCGACCGCCAGCGCCACGCCCATGCCGCCGCCGATGCACAGCGTGGCCAGGCCCTTCTTAGCGCCGCGGCGCTGCATTTCGTGCAGCAGCGTCACCAGCACGCGGCAACCGGACGCGCCGATCGGGTGGCCCAGCGCGATCGCGCCGCCGTTGACGTTGACCTTGTCCGACCCCCAGCCCAGCTCCTTGGCCACGCCCAGCGCCTGGGCGGCGAAGGCTTCGTTGGCTTCCACCAGATCCAGGTCTTCCACTTTCCAGCCGGCTTTGGCGAGCGTCTTGCGGGTGGCGGACACCGGGCCGATGCCCATGATTTCCGGCTCGCAGCCGGTCAGCGCGTAGCCCTTGATGATGGCCAACGGCTTCAGGCCCAACTGATCGGCCTTCTGGGTGGACATCAGCAACACCGCGGCGGCGCCGTCATTGATGCCGGAGGCGTTGCCGGCGGTGACGGTGCCGTCTTTCTTGAAGGCCGCGCGCAGCTTGGCCAGGCCTTCGGCGCTGGCGTCATGCTTGATGAACTCGTCGGCGTCGAAGGCCAGCGGGTCGCCCTTGCGCTGCGGCACCAGAACCGGGACGATCTCGTCCTTGAACTTGCCGGCCTTCTGGGCGGCGGCGGCGCGCTGCTGCGATTGCAGGGAGAACGCGTCCTGCTCCTCGCGGCCGATGCCGTATTTGGCGGCCACGTTCTCGGCGGTGATGCCCATGTGGTAGGCGTTGTAGGCGTCGGTCAGGCCGTCGTTGACCATGGTGTCCACCAGTTGGGCATTGCCCATGCGGAAGCCGTCGCGCGATCCCGGCAGAATGTGCGGGGATAGAGACATGCTTTCCTGGCCGCCGGCGATGACGATGTCGGCGTCGCCGGCCAGGATGGCCTGGGCCGCCAGATGCACGGCGCGCAGGCCGGAGCCGCAGACCACGTTCAGCGTGGTGGCTGGCGTGGTGACCGGCAGGCCGGCCTTGATCAGCGCCTGGCGCGCCGGGTTCTGGCCGCTGCCGGCGGTGAGCACCTGGCCCAGGATCACTTCGCTCACGTCTTCCGGCTTGACGCCGGTCTGTTCCAGCAGCGCCTTGATCACGGTGGCGCCCAGTTCCGGCGCCGGGATTTTGGCCAATCCGCCGCCGAAACTGCCGATTGCGGTGCGTTGCGCGGCTACGATCGCTACTTCCATGTCTTTCTCCTTTTGCTTGCGGCCCGCGCGGCGGCGGGCCATGCCGCCCTGAGGGGCGTTTGAATGGGGTTATTGCAGGCTGGCGGCGACGGCGGGCATGGCTTTGGCCAGCACGTATTCGCCGGGCGCCGCCTGCAGCGGCGGCAAGTCCTTGTTGCCCAGGCTCTTGGGCGCGGCCACCTGCTTGCCGGACTGCGGCGCCAGCCAGGCGTCCCAGTCCTTCCACCAGCTGCCGGGGCGGCTTTCGGCGCCTTCCAGCCATTCCTCGGCGTGCAGCGGCAGCTTGTCGTTGGCCCAGTAGTTGCGCTTGTCCTTGGTGACTGGGTTGATGGAGCCGGCGATATGGCCGGACGCTCCCAGCACGAAGCGGCGGCTAGGCGCGCCGCCCAGGTATTTCAGGCCGGAGAAGGCTGAGCTCCACAGCACGATGTGGTCGTCGCGCGCGGCGAACATGTAGACCGGCACGTCGATCTTGGAAATGTCGATCGGCACGCCGCACAGGGTGATCGCGCCCGGGCGCACCAGCGCGTTGTTCATGTAGAACTGGCGCAGCAGGAAGGTGTGCATCGGCAGCGGCAGGTCCACCGCGTCGTTGTTCCAGAACAGGAGGTCGAACGGCGCCGGAGTCTTGCCCAGCAGATAGTTGTTGACCACGTAGTTCCATACCAGATCGTTGGCGCGCAGGCTGGCGAAGGTGCGGCCGATCTCCTTGCCGCTGATGATGCCGCCGGCGGCCATCTTGGCTTCGCGGCCGGCGATCACGTTTTCGTCGATGAAGAACGAGATCTCGCCCGGCTCGGCGTGGTCGATCAGCGAGGTCATGAAGGTGGCGGAGTCGAAGTATTTCAGCCCCTTGGCCTGGGCCACGCACAGCGCGGTGGTAAGGATGACGCCGCCCACACAGAAGCCGAGTACGTTCATCGTCGGCTGCTTGGTGATCTTCTGCACCGCTTCCGCCGCCTCGAACACGCCTTTCTCGATATAGGTTTCCCAGGTGAAGTGCCTCATCTCGGACACGGCCGAGCGCCAGCTGATCAGGAACACGCGGTAACCCTGGGCGACGAAGTGGCGCACCATGGAGTTGTCTGGCTGCAGGTCCATCAGGTAGTACTTGTTGATGCAGGGTGGAATGAACAGCAACGGCTTCTCGTACACCTTGTCGGTGGTGGGGGTGTACTGGATCAGTTCGATCAGCTCGTTGCGGAACACCACCTGGCCGGGCGTGACCACCAGGTTTTTGCCGATCTCGAACTTGCTTTCATCCGACATCGAGATGTGGCCCTTCTGGATGTCGTCCAGCATGTTCTTCATGCCTTCGACCAGGCTTTCGCCCTTGGTCTCGATCGCGCGTTTGACCACGTCCGGGTTGGTCAGCATGAAATTGCTGGGCGACATCGCGTCCAGATACTGGCGGGTAGCGAAGGCCAGCTTGTCCTTGGCGTCCTCGTCGAGCTGGGTCTTGTCCACCAGCTCCATCATCCATTTGGAAGTTTGCAGATAGCTCTGCTTGAGGAAGTTGTAGAACGGGTGCTCGTTCCACTCCGGCGACGCGAAGCGGCGGTCGGCGGGCTTGGCGCCCGGCTCGGCCGGCGCTTGCTGGCCGGCAGTCTGGCCGAGGAACTGCGACCACAGGTTGATCTGCTGCTGGTATAGCGAGGACTGCAGGGCGAACAGCTGATTGGTCTGGTTCATCAGCTGGGACCAGGCGCCGGAGAACGGATGGGTTTCGGCGTCGGGGGCATAGGCCGGCGACAGTGAATTGACGAACTGCTGCATCCATTGCTGGTTGGCCTCGGAGAGGCTGGTGAAGAAACCTTCCAGCGCGGCGGTACTATTCTGGGACAAGATGAATCTCCTGAAACGTGCAAATCGTTGTCGAAGCCTGTCTGAATGTCTGGACTGCATGGTCAAGCGGATGTCCCTGCGACTTTAACAGGGTTGCATGACATTTTCACGCCGTCCGGCGGCGAAATCCGCCATAAGGCTGGCATTGGCCGCAGTTTGTTGCTGCGATGCACAAAGCGTCATAAAACACAAAGCGTTTCGCGGTATGGGTTTGACATCGCTTGTGGGATAATCGACTTCGAAATCCAGGGGGAATTGCAATGTCGAGTGTAAAACTTGGCTTACATGCCATCCGCGTCGGCAATATTTTCTGCATCGGCCGCAATTACGCCGCGCACGCCGCCGAGCTGGGCAACAAGGTGGAAGACGAGCCGCTGGTGTTTTTGAAGCCGACCTCGGCGCTGCTGGACGAGTCCTCGCCCATTTGTCTGCCGGCCTATTCCGACGACGTCCATCACGAGTGCGAGCTGGTGGCGTTGATAGGCAAGGGCGGGAACGATATTCCGCCGGACGCGGCGCTGAGCCATGTAGCGGGTTACGGCATCGGCCTGGACCTGACCGCGCGCGATGCGCAGGCGGAGGCCAAGCGCAAAGGCCATCCATGGACCAAGGCCAAGGGCTTCCGCGGCGCGGCCTGCGTGTCCACGCTGGTGCCGGCCGCCCGAGTAGCGGATCCGCAGCAATTGAAGTTCGAATTGCGGGTCAATGGCCAGCTGCGCCAGAGCGGCGACGCCAGCCTGATGCTGCTCACGCTGGCCGAACAGATCAGTTATCTGTCCAGGCTTTACGGCCTGTCCGACGGCGACCTTATTTTCACCGGCACGCCGGAAGGCGTGGCGCGCATCGTGTCCGGCGATCAACTGGACCTCAGCCTGCACGGGCAGGTGTCGGCGCATTGGAAGGTGGAATGATGGCAAGGCAGGATGAACGGGACGACGACAAGGTTCGTCTCGACAAGTGGTTGTGGGCGGCGCGTTTCTTCAAGACGCGCCAACTGGCGCATGAGGCGCTGGAGCTGGGCCGGGTGCTGGTCAACGGCGATCGGGTCAAGGCCTCGCGCGTGGTGAAGGAGGGCGACAGGCTGTTCCTGCGCTTGAATCAGCTGGAATACAACGTGGAGGTGCTGCAGCTCTCTACCCAGCGCCGCCCGGCCAAGGAGGCGGTGCTGATGTACCGCGAGGACGAGGCGTCCATCGCCGCCCGCGAGGAGCGGTCGCTGTTGCTGAAGGCCGAGCACGCCAGCTTCCCGCATGGCGACGGCCGGCCCACCAAGAAGGCCCGGCGCGAGATATCCCGCTTCAAATCGTCGTTTTAGCCGCCATCGCGGCATCGGTCCGGCCCGGCGCCGGATGGCGCCCGGCATCGAACCTTCAGAAAGATGACAATGCAGTCGTTGTGGCCGTTCGCTTCGTTCTATTTCACCTACTTCACCTTTCAGGGCATGTTCAGTCCGTTCTGGGGCCTGTATCTGCAGTCGCTGTCGTTCAGCGCCTGGCAGATCTCGGTGCTGATGGCGCTGTCCACGCTGGCGCGGATCGTCGCGCCGGGCTTCTGGGGCTGGCTGGCCGACAAGAGCGGCCGCCGCCGCAACATCATCGTCACCACCTCCATCCTGTCCGCCGCCAGCTTTTGCCTGGTCGGTCTGCATAAGGGCTTCTGGTGGATTTTCGTCAGTTTGGCGGTGTCGCATTTCTTCTGGGCGGCGGCGCTGCCGCTGGTGGAGGCCAGCACCGCCTACCTGACACGCGACAATCCCGGACGCTACAGCCGGGTGCGGGTATGGGGGTCGATAGGCTTCGTCTGCCTGGCGATGAGCGGCGGCTACCTGCTGGACTGGCTGGGCATCGCGGCGACGCCGTGGATCGTCTCGGCGCTGTTGATCGGCGTGGCGCTGGCCGCGTTCAAGGTGCCGGAGGTGGTGCCGCAGGGCAAGCCGAAGCCAGCCGGGCCGATCTGGGACACGCTGAAGAAGCCGGCGGTGATGGCCTTGTTCGCCTGCTGCTTTCTGCAAGCCTTCGCCCATGGACCGTATTACACCTTTTATTCTCTGGGCCTGAAGGCTTTCGGCTACGACAAGGCCGCCGTCGGCGTGCTGTGGGCGCTGGGCGTGGTGTTCGAGGTGGGGGTGTTCATGCTGATGCCGCGCATCATGCGCCGCTTCGGGCTGGAAGCGTTGATGCAGGCGTCCTTGTTGGCGGCGGTGCTGCGCTTCGGCCTGATCGCCACCTGCCTGGCCTCGCCGGCGGTGGCCGCTTTTGCCCAGGCCTTGCACGCGCTCACTTACGCCTTGCACCACGCGTCGGCCATTGGCTTGATCAATCGCATGTTCGCCGAGCAACACCACGGCCGCGCGCAGGGTTTGTACATCGTCGCGTCTTTCGGCGTCGGCGGCAGCGGCGGGGGGCTGATAGGCGGGCTGGTGTGGCCGCATGGCGGCGTGATGCCGACCTTCGCGATGTCGGCGACGGCGGCGCTGATCGGCGTGTTCGTCTGCCTGCGCTGGCTGCGGCCGGCCGGCAAGCTCAGAGCAGCATCACCAGCTTGAATTCCGGCGCGTTGGCGGGCCGCAGCGTGATCTGCTGTTTCTGAAGCGGCCCGAGCCGGGGGTGGTGGAAGCCGCGCTCGCCGCCTTCCCGTTCCAGCACATCCTGCTGCTGCCACAGGCGGTCGAACTCGGGACTGTCGCGCCTCAGCCGCTCCAGCATGCCGGCGGTTTCCGCGTCATCCAGTTGCTGGCCTAAATCGGCCCGCAATTCCGCGACGACGCGGCGGGCGCGCTCCGGCCAGTTGTCGATGAAGCCGCGGGCTTCCGGCATCAGGAAAATGAAGTCCAGCTGATTGCGGCTGGCGTCGGGCTTGCCCAGCCAGTCGCAGAATAACTCCTCCGCCGCCGCATTCCAGGCCACCGCCCGCCAGCGGCGGTCCAGCACATAGGCCGGCATGTCGATGCGCGGCAACATCGCCTCCAATATCTCCCGCGCCTGCGGATTGGCGTCGGCGCGCTTCTCCTGCGGATTCTTCAAGCCGGCCAGATCGAACAGGTAGTCGGTTTCCGCGCCGGACAGCAGCAGCGCGGCGGCCAGGCGGCTCAGCGTATGCGCGGACACCGATTCGCTGCGGCCCTGTTCCAGCCAGGTCAGCCAGGTGGCGCTGATGCCGGCCAGCTGCGCCACCTCCTCGCGGCGCAAGCCCTTGGCGCGGCGGCGCAAGCCGGCAGGCAGGCCGGCCTGCTGAGGCGTCAGTCGTTCGCGGTGGGCGCGCAGGAAGGCACCTAATGGCGTGGCGGCGGTGTCCATGGTCTTATCCTGTTGGTTTTTATACCAGTATAACTGCTTATCTTGTAACAGGATCAAAGCTGTTCGAATATGCAGTCAACGATGACCCGAGGAACCGCAACATGACCGCGCAAACCTTGTACGACAAACTCTGGAACAGCCACGTGGTGCGCCAGGAGGCCGATGGCACCGCGCTGCTGTACATCGACCGCCACTTGGTGCACGAAGTGACCAGCCCGCAGGCTTTCGAAGGTCTGAAGCTGGCCGGCCGCAAGCTGTGGCGCGTCGACTCAGTGGTGTCCACCGCCGACCACAACACGCCGACCGACCATTGGGATGAAGGCATCAAGGACCCGATCTCGCGCCAGCAGGTGGAAACGCTGGACGCCAATATCAAGGCTTTCGGCGCGTTGGCTTATTTCCCGTTCAAGGACAAGGGCCAGGGCATCGTCCATGTGATGGGCCCGGAGCAGGGCGCCACGCTGCCCGGCATGACCGTGGTGTGCGGCGACAGCCACACCTCCACCCACGGCGCTTTCGGCGCGCTGGCGCACGGCATCGGCACCTCTGAGGTGGAGCACGTGATGGCCACCCAGTGCCTGACGGCCAAAAAATCGAAAAACATGCTGGTGCGGGTGGATGGCCAGTTGGGAGCCGGAGTGACCGCCAAGGATGTGGCGCTGGCGATCATCGGCAAGATCGGCACCGCTGGCGGCACCGGCTACGCGATCGAATTCGGCGGCGAAGCGATTCGCGAGTTATCGATGGAAGGCCGCATGACGCTGTGCAATATGGCGATCGAGGGCGGCGCCCGCTCCGGCCTGGTGGCAGTGGACGAGAAGACCATCGAGTACGTCAAGGGGCGTCCGTTCGCGCCCAGGGCCGAACAATGGGAGGCGGCCGCGGCTCACTGGCGCACGCTGCATTCCGACGACGGCGCGCATTTCGACGAAGTGGTCGTCCTGCAGGCCGCCGACATCCAGCCGCAGGTCACCTGGGGCACCTCGCCGGAGATGGTGACGGCGGTGGGCGGCAAGGTGCCGAACCCCGCCAATGAGAACGACCCGGTGAAGAGGGCCGGCATCGAGCGCGCGCTGGCTTACATGGGCCTCGCGGCGGATACGCCCATCGATGAAATTCCGGTGGACGTGGTGTTCATCGGCTCCTGTACCAACAGCCGCATCGAAGACCTGCGCGAAGCCGCCGCGGTGGCCAAGGGCCGCAGCAAGGCCGGCAACGTCAAGCAGGTGCTGGTGGTGCCGGGTTCGGGCCTAGTCAAGGCGCAGGCCGAGGCCGAGGGGCTGGACAAGATCTTCGTCGCCGCTGGTTTCGAGTGGCGCGAGCCGGGATGTTCGATGTGCTTGGCGATGAACGCCGACCGGCTGTTGCCGGGCGAGCGTTGCGCCTCCACCTCCAACCGCAATTTCGAAGGCCGCCAGGGCCAGGGCGGACGCACCCACCTGGTGAGTCCGGCGATGGCGGCGGCGGCGGCGGTGGCCGGCCATTTCGTCGACGTGCGCGGCCTGGCCGCCAACTGAGCGCAATTGGAAGCCCGTTCGGGGCAGAGGTCTGACGAAAATGCCGGGATTGCTTAGAATGTCCCTTTGTCAGACCGGCGGCCCGGCCGCTACCCGAATGGAGCGCATCACATGAAAAAAGAGATGGTTTGTCTGAGCCTGGCCCTGCTGCTGGGCGGCTGCAACACCGTGCAAGGCATCAAGACCGACGCCAAGGAAGGCGGGCAGGCGGTGGGCCACGGACTGCAGAAGGCTGGACAGGCGATCGGCAACGCGGTGGAGAAGAGCGGTGAAGCGATCAAGCGCACTGCCGAGTAACACCCCGCCATCCTGAACAGGAGCGCAGCATGAAAGCATTCACCACCTTGCAGGGCCTGGTCTGTCCTTTGGACAGGGCAAACGTCGATACCGACGCCATCATCCCCAAGCAGTTTTTGAAGTCGATCAAGCGGTCCGGTTTTGGCCCCAATCTGTTCGACGAGTGGCGTTATCTAGATCACGGCGAGCCGGGCATGGACAACAGCCAGCGTCCGCTGAACCCGGACTTCGTGCTGAACCAGCCGCGCTACCAGGGCGCGCAGATCCTGTTGGCGCGGGAGAACTTCGGCTGCGGCTCCAGCCGCGAGCACGCGCCGTGGGCGTTGGACGACCAGGGTTTCCGGGTGGTGATCGCGCCCAGCTTCGCCGATATTTTCTTCAACAACTGCTACAAGAACGGCCTGTTGCCCATCGTGCTTGCGGCGGACATCGTGGACCTGTTGTTCCGCGAGTGCGAGGCGGCGCCGGGCTATAGCCTGAAGGTGGATCTGGCGGCGCAGACGGTGTTCGCCCCGTCAGGACAAGCTTTCCTGTTCGACATCACCGAGCATCGCAAGCACTGCCTGCTGGGCGGCCTGGACGAAATCGGCCTGACCTTGCAGCATGCTGACGAGATCAAGGCTTTCGAGGCGCAACGCCGCGCGGCGCAGCCCTGGCTGTTTTCCTGACAGGCGCGCAACGGTTCGCTTGCCTGCCTGCGGTATGAGCGCGGGCAAGCGCCCACGCGAAGGGTGCCTGGCGAGGGCGCCGTTCCACCCAACATCCGTTACTGGAAGAGAGCGCCCCATGTCCAACCGCCTTGCCGCATGCAGCTGCGGCCAGCTTACCGCCCAAGTCTCAGGCGACCCGGTACGTGTCTCCATCTGCCACTGCCTTGCCTGTCAGCGCCGCACCGGCAGCGTCTTTGGCCAGCAGGCCCGCTTTTACCGCAAGGACGTCGCCATCGCTGGTCAGTCCACCGTCTACGTCCGCGTGGGCGACGAAGGCTCCCGCGTCAAATTCCATTTCTGTCCAACTTGCGGCGCCACCGTGTACTACGAACCGGAAGGGCTGGAAGAGTTTGTGGCGATACCGGTGGGCGCGTTTGCCGACCCCGGTTTTCCTCCGCCCAGCGTGTCGGTTTATGAGGATAGGAAGCATGGCTGGGTGGCGGCGCCGGAGAACGCGGAGCATTTTGCGTAGGGCAAACCTGTCCGCCAAGAGGGCAATTCATTGTTGAGGGAGGCCCGGCATGGGGCAGCGTTACCAGGAACTACAAGACTCGCACCGTGAGTTCATCGCCGGGCAAAAGCTGTTTTTCGTCGCTACCGCTCTGCCGGATGGCCATGTCAACCTGTCTCCCAAGGGCATGGACTCGCTGCGGGTGCTGGGGCCGGACCGGGTGGCTTGGCTGAACGTCACCGGCAGCGGCAATGAAACCGCCTGCCATGTCGAGCATAGCCCGCGCATGACCGTGATGTTCTGCGCGTTTGAGGGCAAACCGCTGATCCTGCGTCTTTATGGCCAAGCTCGCGCGGTTCATCCCGGCGATGCCGATTGGGACAGCTGTTATGGCTTGTTCGAACCGCTGCCTGGCGCGCGCCAAATCTTTCTGTTGGACGTGGAGCTGGTGCAAGCTTCCTGTGGCATGTCGGTGCCTTGCTATCAGTACTTGGGCGAGCGGGAGCAGTTGAACGAGTGGGCCCGCGCCAAGGGCGAGCAGGGTATCCGCGACTACTGGCGAAGCCGGAACAGCGTGAGCCTGGACGGTTTGCCGACCGGCATCGTCGAGAAAAGCGGCATGGTCTCGCTGGGCGAGGCGGAGCAGGCATGAAAACAGGGGTGAGATCGCCATGAGCGGCCGCGGCTGGCTGGCCTGGCTGCATCGCCGCCCGCTGGCGGCCTTTCTGTTGCTCGGCCTGAGCTTTCTGCTGTTCGGCGCCGCCACCGTCAACCTGGCTTTGCTGCTGCAGCTGAATCTCAGACTGTGGCTGGATGTGGGCTGGCAGGCGGCGATGGACGGCGCGCTGCGCCAGTTGGGAGAACTGTTGCTGTCCGGCTACGCCGCGATGGCGGCCTATATCGTATTCAAATGTTGCGAACGGGTATTGGTGGAGAGACTGACCCGGGGCGACGACGACAAGCGGAAATAAAGGAGCATTCATGAAGATCGCCATTCTGCCGGGAGACGGCATCGGTCCTGAAATCATCGCCCAGGCGGAGCGCGTGCTGGACGTGTTGCGCCGCGACGGTTTGAAGATGGAAACCGAACACGCGCCGCTGGGCGGCGCAGCCTACGACCAGTACGGCGCGCCGTATCCGGAAGCCACGCAGAAGCTGGCGCGCGAAGCCGACGCGGTGCTGCTGGGCGCGGTGGGCGGCCCGGCTTACGACAAGCTGGACCGGCCGCTGCGTCCCGAGCGTGGCCTGCTGGCCATCCGCAAGGACCTGAACCTGTTTGCCAACCTGCGGCCGGCCATCCTGTACCCCGAGCTGGCCAACGCGTCCACGCTGAAGCCGGAAGTGGTGGCCGGGCTGGACATCATGATCGTGCGCGAGCTGACCGGCGACATCTACTTCGGCCAGCCGCGCGGGTTGGGAGTCAATGCCCAGGGCGAGCGCGAAGCCTTCAACACCATGCGCTACAGCGAGAGCGAAGTGCGCCGCATCGCCCATGTCGCCTTCGGCATCGCCATGAAGCGCAACCGCAAGCTGTGCTCGGTGGACAAGGCCAATGTGCTGGAAACCACCGAGTTCTGGAAGGAGATCATGATCGAGGTGGCCAAGGAGTATCCGCAAGTGGAGCTCAGCCACATGTACGTCGACAACGCGGCGATGCAACTGGTGCGCAACCCCAAGCAATTCGACGTGATGGTCACCGGCAACATCTTCGGCGACATCCTGTCCGACGAAGCCTCGATGCTGACCGGTTCCATCGGCATGCTGCCGTCGGCATCGCTGGACCAGAACAACAAGGGTTTGTACGAGCCCAGCCACGGCTCCGCGCCGGACATCGCCGGCCAGAACCTGGCCAACCCGCTGGCCACCATTCTGTCCGCCGCAATGATGCTGCGCTACAGCTTCGGCCAGGAAGCGGCCGCCTTGCGCGTCGAGAGCGCGGTGAAAAAGGTGCTGGCCCAGGGCTACCGCACCGCCGACATCTACGAAGCCGGCTGCGAGAAAGTCAGCTGCTCTGGCATGGGCGACGCGGTGGTGGCGGCGATGTGACGCTGTTTGTCCGCTGATTGACGCGCGTGGCGCGATCCGGTTAAGGGTCGCGCCATTTTTTATGTAGATAGTTCATTGTCAATTGGCGCTTTAAGGTACTGATTTCAAATTGAAGTGTAATTTTTTGCTCAAATGCGAATAAAATATTTTCGTTTTTGGCTAAACTTTCGCCGCAAACTCAGGATAAGGCTGTTCGAGATAACAGACTTTTGATGGGGTGGCGGTATGGTTGCAGTGGTGACAGGCGCGGGGCTGGGTTTGCACAACGGTTCGCTGGCGGCGCTGGGCGCGCCAGGCCAGCTGGGCGCGGCGGCGTTCGGCCGCGGCGGCGAGCGAGTCTACGTCAACGCCGGCAACGGCAACCTGATCCTGCAGCATCAGGACGAGTTCCTGGCCGGCGGCCTGCCGCTGGGCCTGATCCGCACCTACAACAGCCAGGGCCAGGGCGGCGACGC
>NZ_JAYFSJ010000022.1:39297-74289 GCF_039708975.1 Chromobacterium indicum | reverse complement strand
TCATCACCGGAACCGTTTCGTTTCCGCTGTTTCGTTCGCTGCGTCAGCTGAGGAGGCGAACTATACGCCCGGGCCCCACACCCGTCAACACCTTTCTGCAAAGAAATTGAAAAAATCTGGTCAAAACACTGTAAACCACTGATAACAATAGAAACAGGCTTCGCGAGCCTTCTGAACCGCTTCCACTAGCCTGCCGGCCGCCATGAATGGATAATCTTCGGTCCCTCTTTTCATGCAGTTTCGAACGTGAACCACAAGACCTGGATCTTCGACCTCGACGACACCCTCCATCACGCCAGCGGCGGCATCTTCGACCATATCAACAAGCTGATGACCGAATACATGATGCGCCACCTCGGCGTGGACGAGACGGAGGCCTGCGCGCTGCGCTCCCGCTACTGGGCGCAATACGGCGCCACCATGCACGGCTTGTCCACTCATCACGGCATCGACCCGCAGCAGTTCCTGATCGAAACCCATCCGGTGGAGGTATTGGAACAGTGGCTGCAATTCGAAGACCGGCTGGCGGAAAACCTCAGCGCCCTTCCCGGCCGCAAGATCATTCTGTCCAACGGCCCGCAGCACTATGTGGAAGGCATTCTGCAGCGGATGCGGATTCAACATCATTTCGAATCGGTATACGGCGTGGAGCGGCTGAACTATATCCCCAAACCCCACCTTGACGCCTTCCATGCCGTGCTGGCCCGCGAAGGCCTGAATCCCGCGCATTGCATCATGGTGGAAGACTCCCTGCCCAATCTGCTGACGGCGAAGGAGCTGGGCATGACCACCATCTGGGTCAGCCATGAGCCGCGCAAACCCGCCCACGTCGATCACCGCGTCGAGAAGATCAGCCAGCTGCTGCGGCTGCATCTGGATTAAGCCAGCGCATATATATAGAAAAAGGCCGGGAAACTTCCCGGCCTTTTTATTGGACAACGCGGATACGCTTACTTCAGCTTGATTTCGGACCACACCTTGTTCAGCTCGCGGCGATCCTTGGTGTTCAGATCGTGCAACTGCTGCAGACGCGGCAGGTCGGTGGTGGTCGGGAAGATCGCCGGGATCTTGGTCAGTTCGGTCTTAACGAACTTGCCGGCGGCGGCGTTCGGATTGCCGTTGCCCATTTCGTTGGTCAGCCCGGCGGCGTTCTTGCCATCCAGCATGAAGTTGATGAACTTGTAGGCCAGATCCTTTCGCGGCGCATCCTTCAACACTACGAAGTTGTCCAGCGACAGGGTGTTGCCTTCCTTCTGCAGGCTGAAGTTCAGCGCGAAAGCGCGCTTGGCCTTCTTGGCGTCCTGCTGGGCCTGGAACATATCGTTGGAGTAGCCGAAGGCGACATAGATGTTGCCGACGGTCAGTTCCTTGATATAGGACTGGTTGTTGAAGGCGGCCCAATACGGCTTGGCCTTCAGGATCACGTCGCGGGCGGCTTTCCAGTCGGCCGGATTGGTGGAATTGGCCGGTTTGCCCAGATACATCAGCGCGGCGGAGACCAGTTCGCGCTGCGAATCCAGCACGGTGACCTTGCCCTTGATCTTGGCCAGCAGCGCCGGATCGAAGATCAGCGCCCAGCTGTTGACCTTGTCGCTCAGGCCCAGCTGCTTCAGCTTGGTCTCGTTGTAGCCGATCAGGGTGGTGGTGAATGCGTACGGGGCGGAGTACTTGTTGCCCTTGTCGAAGAAGCTGTTCAGGTAGCCCGGATTCAGATTCTTGAAATTGGGCAGCTGGGCTTTGTCCAGCGGCTGGGCCTTGCCCTGCTTGATCAGCGCGTCGACGGCGAAACCGGTCGGCACCACGATGTCGTAGCCCTTGGCGCCAGCGGCCAGCTTGGCCAGCAGCTCTTCGTTGTCGCCGTAGTAGTCCTGCACCAGCTTGCACTTGCAGTAGGCCTCGAAACTCTTGGCCGCGCTCTCGGACAGGTAGTTGTTCCAGTTGTACAGATGCAGCTCTTCGGCGGCGAACGCCTGGGTGGAGGCCGCCAGCGCCAGCAGCGCGAGGATCTTCTTCATTTCGTTTCCTTTGTATTGCACAGCTTGGTGGTACTACGAGTTAACCGGGAGACACCCCCTCGCGTCGCCCGGGTGAGGCGGCGACGGCAAGGCATTATGCTGCAACGCAAAACGCCTTGCCGCCGAATCGGCCTTTCGGCCTGGCGGCTCAGCCGTTGGCGCGCAAGGCGCTCGGCGAAACCTTGGACGCGATGACGATCAACGCCAGCGTCAGCAGCATCAGCAAACTGGACACCGCATTCACTTCCGGCGTCACCGCGATCTTGATCATCGAGTAGATCTCCAGCGGCAGCATGCTGGCGCCGGCGCCGGCGGTGAAGAAGGTGATCACGAAGTCGTCGATCGACAACGTGAACGCCATCAGCGCGCCAGCGATGATGCCGGGCTTGATCACCGGCAGCGTGATCAGGCGAAAAGCCTGGAACGGCGTGGCGCCCAGATCGCGCGCCGCCTCCACCAGGCTGTCGTCCATGCCCTGCATCCGCGCCCGCACCACAATGGCGACAAAGCCGATGCAGAAGGCGATGTGAGACAGCAGGATGGTGACGAAGCCCAGCTCCAGGATGCCGATCAGCTGGTTGACGATGACAAAGAAGATCACCAGCGACACCCCCATCAGCAGCTCGGGGATGGCGATCGGCGTCAACACCAGGAAGGGCAGCAGCCTGAGCTTGTACTTATGCAGCGCGATGCCGGCCAGCGTGCCCAGGATGGTGGCGAAGAAACTGGCGATGATGCCGATCAGCAGCGAGTTGCCGGCCGCGGTCAGCATCTTCTCGTTGTGGAACAGCTTCTGGTACCACTTCAGCGTGAAGCCCACCCATTCGGCGTTCAGGCGCGAATCGTTGAACGAATACAGCACCACGATGACCAGCGGCAGGTAGAGGAACAGATAGGTCAAGCCGGCCGAAGCCCACAGCCATTTGGATTGTTTCTTAGCCACGCGCCTTCCCCTTTCTGGCCACCGCGGCCCCTAGCACGGCGATCAGCAGCACGCCGCCGGTCAGCATGATGGACAGCACGGAGCCGAACGGCCAGTCGCGGGTGTCCAGGATCTGCTGCTTGATCAGGTTGCCTATCATGATGGATTCGGTGCCGCCCAGGATGTCCGGGATGGCGAACATGCCCAGCGCCGGGATGAACACCAGCGCCGAGCCAGCGAACACGCCCGGCAGGCTCAACGGCCAGGTCACGCGCCAGAAGCGCTGCCAAGCGTTGGCGCCCAAGTCTTGCGCGGCGTCCAACAGCGCCATGTCGTGCTTTTCCAGATTGGCGTACAGCGGCAACACCATGAAGGGCAGATGCACGTATACCAGGCCGACGATCACCGCGAACGAGGTGAACAGCAGCCGCACCGGCTCAAAGCCCAGCGTGGTCAGCACCAGGTTCAGCGCCTTGGTGAACGCCGACTGCGGGCCGAGGATGATCATCCACGCGTAAATGCGGATCAGGAAGTTGGACCAGAACGGCAAGATCACCAACAGCAGCAGCAGATCGCGGTACTTCTTGCCGGAGCGGGCGATCAGCCAGGCCAGCGGGTAGGCCATCAGCAGGCAGACCACGGTGGTGGTCAGCGCATAGCCGGCCGACTTGATGAACAGCTCGATGTACAGCGGCTCCTCCACCAGGCGGTGGAAATTATCGAGCGTCAGTTCCCAGACGCGCTGGCCGTCCTCGATGGTGAACAGCGGCGCCAGGCCGCCGTAGTCGCCGGGCTGGCGGAACGCGGCCACCAGCATGATCAGCGACGGGATCAGGAAGAACAATACCAGGTACAGCAAGGGGGGCCAGGACAGCGCCCACTTGCCGAAACGATCACGCATCGCCATCGCTTACTCCGTCAGGAAACTGCCGGCGTCGAAACGCCAGGCCACTTCGACCACGTCGCCGTCGTCGAAGAACTTGGCCACGCCGGGAATATTGTTGGGCTGCATCGCCTCCACCAACACGCCGTCGGCCACCTCCACCACGTAGAGGGTGACGTCGCCCAGGTACAGGCAATCATGGACGCGGCCCTTGAAATAGGCCTCGTCCGGCAGTTCCGGCAGCTCCTTGTCGAGCTTCACCTTCTCCGGCCGCAGCGCCAGCCAACCCTGCTGGCCTTCCTTCACGCCCGGCACCGCCTGGCACTTGACGTCTCCGCAGCCCTTCAGCGCCACGGTCATGGCGTCGCCGTGCAAGGCCTTGATCGTGCCTTCCAGCACATTGCACTGGCCGAGGAAGTCGGCGACGAAACGGTTCTTCGGATAGCTGTACAGCTTCTCCGGCGCATCCAGCTGCTCAACCTTGCCGTGGCTCATCACCGCGATGCGGTGCGACAGCGCCAGCGCCTCGCCCTGGTCGTGGGTGACGTAGACGAAGGTGATGCCCACCTCCTTCTGCAGATTGATCAGTTCGATCTGCATTTCCTCGCGCAGCTTGGCGTCGAGCGCGGACAACGGCTCGTCCAGCAGCAACAGGCGCGGACGGTCCACCAACGCGCGGGCGATGGCCACGCGCTGGCGCTGGCCGCCGGACATCTCGTGCGGGTAGCGGTCGCCGAACTGGGTCAGGCGCACGTCTTCCAGCAATTCGTCCACCTGGGCGGCGATCTTGCGCTTGTCCCATTTGGCCATTTTCAGCGGGAAGGCGATGTTCTCGCGCACCGTCATGTGCGGGAACAGCGCGTAGCTCTGGAACACGGTATGCACCGGGCGCTTCTCCGGCGCCACCTGCGACATGTCCTGGCCATCCAGCAGAATCTGGCCGGCGTCCGGTTGTTCGAAACCGGCCAGCATGCGCAGCAAGGTGGTCTTGCCGCAGCCGGAGGGTCCCAGCAGGGTGAAGAACTCGCCCGCCTCGACCGATAGGCTGACGTCATTGACAGCCGTGTAGTCGCCGAAGCGTTTGACCACGTTTTTGATTTCCAGGAGAGCCATCTATCTTCCCCGCCACGAAAAAGGGCGCCATTTTAACAAAAAATCGGTTTACGGGGCCGCGAAAATCCCTTGTAAATTCAAGACCTCAGCTCACTTTACCGCCTGGCGCGCCCAACAAGTCAAGCCGGCGGGATAAGTTGCTCTTTTCACTGAAAAAAACCCGCGCGTCCCCTCTTCCGGATGACGCGGAAAACTTCGAATGGTTCTCATTGAAATGATGCATTTTGACAACAAACTTGTCTGAAACATGCGATTCATGTCGCCAAGAGCCGCTTTTCATGTCGCCGCCGCGACAAATGCCCCACCCTTTTCCAAGCGGGCATGCCGATTCCGTGGATCAGCCAGCGGCCAGCATTGGCGACTTCCCCCGCGATGTCAATATCATCAATCGTTTACATTTGACCACAATGCAAAAGGACGCCCGCAGGCGTCCTCGCATGACCGATGGTCTGGCTGGATCAGAACTTGGTGCCGACGCCGATGCCGAACACCCACGGATCGACATGCAGCGTGCCCAGCTTGGCGCCGCCGAGCTTGTCGGCGGTCACGTCGGTCTGGATCCACAGCTTCTTCACGTCCACGTTGACGAACCAGCTCTTGTTGATCGCGTAGTCGGCGCCGATCTGCAGCGCCGGGCCGAAGCTGTTGTTCTTCACGCTCAGCGGCGTGCCCAAGGCATTCAGCCCCGTGCTGTAGAAGCGGGTGTAGTTGATGCCGGCGCCCACATACGGACGGAAGGTCGCGTCCGGCGCAAAGTGGTATTGGGCAGTCAGCGTCGGCGGCAGCACGGATACTTTGCCGATATCCGCGCCGTTGGCGGTGATCTTGTGGCGGGAAGTGCCCAGGATCAGCTCGGCGCCGATATTGTTGGTGATCATGTAGGTGAAGTCGATTTCCGGCACCGTCGAGCTCTTGGCTTCGACATTCAGGCCCGGCACCAGGCCGGAATTGCTCCAGCTGCTGGACGGCGCGACGTTGATCACGCGGAAACGTGCCAGAATGTCGCCTTGGGCGGCGAACGCGCCGGCGGACAGCATGCCGACCATGGCGGCGAGTGCGAGCTTCTTCATTTATGTTCTCCAATGACTAGGTAATGCCGCCATGAACCATGCCGGCGTTGACAGCCATGCACGCCGGCAGTAGCGTGCGACGTCCGCAGGCAGATTATCCAAGCCCTCCCTCTCACACTTTGCGTCAGATCATGAAAAAGTCATGAAATATGCCGATCTACGGGAATTCATCGCCCAACTTGAACAAAAGCAGCTGCTGAAGCGCATCAATGCTCCGGTATCTCCCCACCTGGAAATGACCGAAATCGGCGACCGGGTGCTGAAGGCCAACGGCCCGGCGCTGCTGTTCGAACAACCGGTCCATGACGGCCACCGCTACGACTTCCCGGTGCTGGCCAACCTGTTCGGCACGCCCGAGCGCGTGGCGATGGGCATGGGCGCCGAAGACGTGATGCAGCTCAGGGAGATAGGCAAGACGCTGGCCTATCTGAAGGAGCCGGAGCCGCCCAAGGGCCTGAAGGACGCCTGGGACAAGCTGCCGCTGCTGAAGCAGGTGCTGTCGATGGCGCCCAAGGAAGTGAAGAAAGCGCCCTGCCAGGACATCGTCTGGGAAGGCGAGGCGGTCGATCTCGGCAAGCTGCCGATCCAGCATTGCTGGCCCGGAGACGCCGCGCCGCTGATCACCTGGGGCCTGACCGTCACTCGCGGCCCCAACAAGAAGCGGCAGAACCTCGGCATCTACCGTCAGCAAGTCATCGGCAAGAACCGCGTGATCATGCGCTGGCTGGCTCATCGCGGCGGCGCGCTGGACTATCGCGAGTTCCGCCAGCAAAACCCGGACAAGCCCTATCCGGTGGCGGTGGTGCTGGGCTGCGACCCGGCGACGATACTGGGCGCGGTGACGCCGGTGCCGGACACGCTCTCCGAATACCAATTCGCCGGCCTCCTGCGCGGCAGCCGCACCGAGCTGGTCCAGTGCATCGGCTCGGACCTGCAGGTGCCGGCCCGCGCGGAGATCGTGCTGGAAGGCCACATCCACCCGAACGATATGGCGATGGAAGGCCCGTACGGCGACCACACCGGCTACTACAACGAGCAGGACAGCTTCCCGGTGCTGACCATAGACCGGATCACGACGCGCGAAAATCCGATCTACCACAGCACCTACACCGGCAAGCCGCCGGACGAGCCCGCCATCCTGGGCGTGGCGCTGAACGAGGTGTTCGTGCCCATCCTGCAGAAGCAGTTTCCGGAGATCGTCGATTTCTACCTGCCGCCGGAAGGCTGCAGCTACCGCATGGCCATCGTCAGCATCAAGAAGCAGTACCCCGGCCACGCCAAGCGGGTGATGATGGGTTGCTGGAGCTTCTTGCGCCAGTTCATGTACACCAAGTTCATCGTGGTGGTGGACGACGACGTGAATACCCGCGACTGGAAGGAAGTGATCTGGGCGATCACCACCCGGATGGACCCGGTGCGCGACACCACGCTGATCGACCACACCCCGATCGACTATCTGGACTTCGCCAGCCCGATCTCCGGCCTGGGCGGCAAGATGGGCCTGGACGCCACCAACAAGATGCCGGGCGAAACCAACCGCGAGTGGGGCACGCCCATCGTGATGGACGACGCGGTCAAGGCGCGCGTCGACGCCTTGTGGAGCGAACTGGGGCTGTAACGCCCGCCGCCAAGCAAAAGCCGGGCTTGCCCGGCTTTTTTTCATGCCCGCGCGGCGTCACGCCGGCAGGCGATGGACGATGGCCAGCCAGCCGACGGCCCCACCGCTTGCGCTCAGGGCAACGGCCTCGTTCTCCAGCAGCAGCAGCAGGCCTCCATCCGGCAGCGCCTCGCCGCCGCAGCGCCACGCGCCGCGCTGCAAATACAGCAGGACCAGGTCGGCCGCCTCCAGCCGCACCGTCTCTCCATCGGCCGGCGACAGCCGCTCCAAGTCGCCGCGGCCCCAATCGCGCGCCAACATCAGATTGCAATCGCGCAAGGGGCCGCCCAGCAGGCGGCACTGGATGCCGATCTCCCCGGTGAAAGCCACCACCTGTCCTGGCGCGTCCAATGTCAGATGGCGGCCATCGGCCAGGCTCAGCTCCATGCCCTCGCCTTCCAGCAGGCCCAGCAAGCGGTCCACGCCGGCGAAATGGGAAAACGGCCCGCCCTCAGCCACTTCGGCGATGGACATCCGCAGCGCGAACGCGTCGCGCCGCTGCGGATGCGGCAGCCGGAACAGCTCGCGGGTGCGGCCGCCGCCATTGGCCCACGGCATGTCCAGAAAACTCTGCGGGGTCAATACGCGCATGCCGACTCCTGAAAAAATGAACGCCCATCCAGCATGATGCCGGATGGGCGTTCCGCTGAACAGCCGCGCTCAGCGCTCGGCTTCAGCGCCTTGCAAAATCACTTCCCTGCCGTACACCGGGCTTTCGGCATAGCCTGCCGCCCGGTAGCGGATGGAATGGCCCAGCTGGCGGCGCAACTGTTTCAACGCCGCCTGATCCAGTCCCTTGCCCGGCTCCGCCGGCCGTATCGCCAGCACCGCGCCATCGCTGCGCTCTATCCCCAGCGTCACCAGCGGATAGGCGCCCACTTCCACCAGCACGCCGCGTTCCCAGGGCTGGCCGCCCATCGCCAGCAGCGAGGGCAGCAGGGCCAGCAGCCACAGCGCGCGCCGCGTCACGGCTTCACCAGCAACAGATGGCTATTCGCCGGCACGGTGATCCGGGCCGCGCCGCGCGATACCGACAAGGCCTGGCGCCAGGTTTCCTTGCTGCTGTCGTTGCGCCAACCCACGTCGGATGCCTGGAAGCGCACCGCCGGCAGCGCCAGCGTCTTGCCGGTCGGGAAGTACTGGTTGGCCGGCAGGGTAATGGTCTTGGCCGGGAAGCCGAAGCCCGCCACGTCCTGGCTGTAGGCGCCCAGCCCCAGCGTGGTGGTCAGCCGCTGCAGCAGGCTGCTGTAATCGCCGCCGCCCACCGCTCGCAATCCGTCGTTCAAAGCGCTCTCTCCCTTGCTGGGGCCAGTCACCCACGGCTTCATCACGCCGGGGCCGAACTGGTGCAACATTTGCATGCCCAGCGCCAGCGCCTTCGGATAGCAAGTGTAATCGTCGGCGGCGACACTCCAGCCCTTCAGATTGCATGCCGGCTTGGCCAGGAACTGCTCGAAATCGCCGCGCGGACGCAGATCCGGATGCGAGTTGGCGTCGCGGCCGCGGCCGCCGGTGTAGGTATCGGCCGACACTAGGTAGCCCATGGTCTGGGCCGCCAGCTCGTTCTCCCATACCGTGGTCGGCGTCGAGCCCGGCTTCTGGCGCAGAATCTTGTTGTAAGCGTACAGCACGTGCAGGTATTCGTGCGCCATCGTCGACAACGCCAGGCTCGGGCCGTTGTCCTTCATCGACCAGTTGTCCGGGTTGTCGGCCTTGGCGAAGGTGTCCAGATCGATGAAGGTCACCAGCGCCTGGTTGCTCTTGCCGATCACGTCGGCGCAGTCGGCGTCGCCCTGGCACATGCTGGCCGCGGCCGAAGCCAGCAGCGCGTTGGTCCAGCGCACGTAGCCGAGCAGGCGGCCGCCGCTGGTCTTGGCCGGATCGTTGAGCCGGCTCAGCACCAGGTGCACGTCCTTGGTGTCGCCGGGCAGGGCCAGGCTGCGCCAGCTCGGGTGGATGTCGTTGCCCCAGGGCTCGCTGACCACGCTGGCTTCCAGCGGATAGACGCTGTTTGCGAAACGCTCTGCCAGCGCGTCGGCCTGGGCATTGTCGACGCTCACGTCCAGGCCGCCCTGGCCCCAGACATAGACCTTGCCGCCGCCATTGGGCAGATCGCGCACCGCTTTCAGCGTGGAGGGGCTGTCGCCGTCCATGTCGTGCCAGGTGCGCGCGTCGCCCAGCGCGTAGGCTTGCTGCTGCAGCGCGGCCTGCGCGCCGCTCAGCTTGGCCGAATGCTGCAATTGCAACCGTTGCAACGCGCCGTTGCTGCTGTTCTTCGCCACCGCGTTCAACACCGCCTGGCTTTCGGCTTCCAGCCGGTCCGCCACTTCACGGTCGGCGCCGCGCAGGCCGCTGCCGGAAAGCTTGAACTGGGTGGAGGTATCGCCGCCGCTAACGCGGACCAGCTCGGCCTGCCAGGCCGAGGTCACCGGACCGGCGACTTGCAGCGTCTGGTCGCGGCCGGTGGTGTTGCTGTAACGGTAGACCGAGCCCGATGCCGCCCCGCCGGCGCTGGCCGGCAACTTGCAGCTGCCGCCCGCGCAATCCAGCGTGCCGACCTCGACGCCGCTGGCGCTGCGCTGGTAAAAAGCGACCGAAAGCGCGCCGCCCGATCCGCTGTCGGCGGACGAGCTCCCGCCGCCGCCGCATGCGGTCACCATTGCGCTCAGGATCACGGAAGCCAGGACTGTCTTTTTGATCTCTTTCATCACTTTGTCGTCTTTTTGTGGTTAATTTCTGAATACAATCTTGATATTAGCCACACGACATAAATCAACACAATGTCAATTTATTACAATTAATCGTCAGACAAATGCCGTCGCCTAGGTGGCCGAAGCGTCTCGATCCGGCAAACCTGCTATCATTCAGCGCATTTTCCGAACAAGGATCTACCATGGCATTCCTGCGCAACCCCAACTCCGCTCAACGTCTGAAACGGTTGAACGCCCGCCAGCGCAAGAAAATGCGCGTAGGCGAGTTCCGCGAGCTGGGTTTCCACCTGGTGGCCGAACTGCACGACGGCGCGGATGCCGACGCGCTGCTGGACGGCTGGCTGACCCGCTTCGATGAGGCCGGCATCAGCTTCGGCGGCCATTTCGACGGCAAGAACCGCCTGGAAGGCGTGGCCTTCCCGATCAGCGGCGTGCAGATCGACGAAGCGCTGCGCGGCGATCTGGTGACCTGGCTGCAGGCCCGCCCCGAAGTGAAGTCGCTGGAAGCCAGCGAGCTGATCGATCTGTGGCACGCCGCCTGAGGCTTGCTCCAGACGTGAAAAAGCCGGCGATCGCCGGCTTTTTTCTTGCCCACCCGACTTATTCACAAGATCAGCCGGAACTCGTTTTTATCCACAGGATTCATGACAGCTGCCGGAATACCCGGTAGCCGACGTAAAGCCAGGTCTCGCGCGCGAGAAAGCGGGACCAGCTGGCCAGCGTGCGGAAACGGCTGGACTGGGTGGGCGCCGGATAGGCGCGCAGGCCCAGATCGCCGGCCATCAGCACCGCGCGCCGCATATGCAGCGGATCGCTGACCAAAAGATAGGAGCGGATGCCGAACTGATTGCCCAGGTCCCGGGCATTGGACAGGTTCTGCCAGGTGGTGCGCGACTGGTTTTCCACCAGCATCGCCGTCATCGGCACACCCTGACGGGCTGCGAACTCGCGCCCGACGTCGGCCTCGGCCGGATAGCCCGGCTCAGGCGTGCCGCCGGTGAACACGATCCAGCGCACCTTGCCGCTCTGGTACAGCTTGACCGCGTGGTTGATGCGCTCGCGAAACACCGGCGAAGGCTTGCTGCCCCAGGCGGCAGCGCCCAGCACCAGCGCGGCGTCGGCAGCCGGCACGTCGTCGCCGCTGCCGTAGTCGACAATGCTCCACGCGACATAGGCGAAGCCCAGCACCACCAGCAGAACCGCCAGCAGGAAGCCTCTTATCATCAAGCGCAAGTAGAGCATCGGCACCGCAAGTCAAAAGGAAAGGGATAAGCGATTGTAACCTCAATGCCGCCGCCGCGGGCAGCCCCAGGCTAACGTTCCAGTTCCCAGATCGCCGCCTGCAGGGTTTCCATCCGCGCCGCCAGCGCGGTCTGGGCATCCTGCAAGGCCTTGTTGTAAATGTCCCGTCCCATCTTGTCAGCCAGGAAATCCAGCAGGAAGCGGGCGTCGAAACTGCCGACCTCCAGCCCCAGCTGGTCGGACAGGTATTGCTGCAATTGCGGCGCCAGCTGTTGCAGCTGCTGCTCGCTGAGGAGGAATTGGGTGGCCATCGTCGCATCCGGCAAGAAGTGGGAAGGAAGCGATTATGGCATGGCCGGCGCGTCAATATGGATGCGCAGCTCGCAACCATGGCCTGGAAAGCGCCAACAGCGGCCTGGCAATGCTACAGCCGCGACCACGCCCTCCCCAGTTTCAACAAGCCTTGCTGCATGGCGCTTTGATTGCGCAGCAGGCAGTCCCGCCATTCATCCTGCGCGCCGGCGCGCCGCGGCCAATGCCGGCAAACCTGTTCAAGCAGCTCGAAATGCGGCGGACAGCTGTCGTAGCACAATGCGATGCCATCGGCGCAGCCCCGTCTGGCCAAACGCGCCAGCTTGTCCTGCAACGGTGCCTGGCTCAGGCAAACCCGGGCGCCATGGAACAGGCTGGAACGCCAGAAGCGCTGCTGGCAACGCCAGTCGTCCAGCAGGCAGGACCAGGTCCGGGCAGGAAACTCGATACTCCACCACCAGACAGGATGATTCATCGCGCGCTCCGATTTGTGCAGTGCACAATAAATGTTATACCCCCATCGGAACGCCGCTGCCAGCCGCTTGTGACGCGCATAAAAAAACCGGCGCTCACGGCGCCGGGAATCACGAGTCAAACAAAGGAGAAAACGGTTTACAGCGTCACCCAGCGCGGTCGGGTCAGCATGTCGGGCTGCAGGATATCGTCCAGCTGCTCGCGGGTGAGCAGGCCGTGGGCCAGCACCACTTCGGCGACGCTGCTGCCGTTGGCGTGGGCCTCGGCCGCGACGCGGGTGGCGGCTTCATAGCCGATCACCGGATTGAGCGCGGTGACCAGGCCGATCGAGCTTTCCACGCTCAGGCGCAGCCGCTCGCGGTTGGCGGTGATGCCCTTGACGCAGTGCTCGGTCAGCGTGTCGCAGGCATTGGCCAGATGGCCGGCGCTGCGGAACAGGCTGTAGGCGATCACCGGCTCGAAGGCGTTCAGCTGCAGCTGGCCTGCCTCGGCGGCCATGGTGATGGTGACGTCGTTGCCGATCACCTCGTAAGCCACCTGGCTCACCACCTCCGGAATCACCGGATTGACCTTGCCCGGCATGATGGACGAGCCGGCCTGGCGCGCCGGCAGATTGATCTCGCCGAAGCCGGCGCGCGGGCCGGACGACAGCAGGCGCAGGTCATTGCAGGTCTTGGACAGCTTGACCGCCGCGCGCTTGATCACGCCGGACAGCTGGACGAAGGCGCCGCAGTCCTGGGTGGCTTCGATCAGGTTGGGCGCGGTGATCAGCTGGCTGCCGATCAGCTCGGACAGATGCAGGCACACCAGCTTGGCGTAGTCCGGATGGGCGGTGATGCCGGTGCCGATCGCGGTGGCGCCGAGGTTGATCTCCAGCATCAGCGCGCTGGCTTCCTTCAGCCGCTGCTCGTCTTCGCCCAGCATCACGGAATAAGTCTGGAATTCCTGGCCCAGCGTCATCGGAACAGCGTCCTGCAACTGGGTGCGGCCCATCTTCAGGATGTCCTTGAACTCCTCGGCCTTGTCGGCAAAAGCCTTGCGCAGCGTTTCCATCCGCGACACCAGCTTCAACACGCCCCAGAAGGCGGCCAGGCGCAGCGCGGTCGGGTAGACGTCGTTGGTGCTCTGGCACAGGTTGACGTGCTCATTCGGGTGCAGGTGCTGATACTCGCCCTTGGCGTGGCCCAGCAGCTCCAGCGCGCGGTTGGCGATCACCTCGTTGGCGTTCATATTGGTGGAGGTGCCCGCCCCGCCCTGGATCACGTCGACGACGAACTGGTCGTGCAGCTTGCCGGCGCGGATCTCCTCGCAAGCGTCGACGATGGCCTGGGCCAGCTTGGGGTCGAGGATGCCGAGGTCGCGGTTGGCCTGAGCGGCCGCCTGCTTGATGCAGGCCAGCGCGCGGATCAGGTCGCCGTAGCCGGCGATGGTCTGGCCGGTGATCGGGAAGTTCTCGATGGCGCGCAGCGTGTGCACGCCCCAGTAGGCGTCGGCCGGCACGTCGCGGTTGCCGAGCAGGTCGTGTTCGATACGGGTGGTCATCTGGAGGTTCTCCTCAGGGCGGCCGTCATGCGCGGCCTGGAATGCCCCGCACTGTATGCCCGCCCCGGAAGCTTGGCCAATTCCGAATGGCGATGGGGTCATGCAAGAAATGCATAACCTTGCGCCGCCCTTGTCCGGCGCGGTTTGGCGCTACACCGCCGGATAGCGTTCGGCCAGGTAATCCCACAAGTCTTCCAGCGCCGCCCGGCCGCGGCGGTGGTCGCAGTACAGCCTCACCTCCATCTCCACGCTCCACGCGTCGCCGCCGGCCGCCGCCAGCCGGCCGGCCTCGCGCTCGGCCGCCACCGAACTCTCCGGCAGGAAGGCCAGGCCGTGTCCGGCCAGCGCCATCTGCTTCAAGCCCTCGGCCATATCGGTTTCGTAGCGCAGCGACAGATGGGCCGGCTCGGGTCCGCCGACCAGCAGCAGATCGCTCATCAGGCGGAAATAGGCGTTGCTGGCGTAGCCGAGAAAAGGCAGCGGCGCGTCGGCGCTGCCGGGCAAGACATAGCGCGCCGCGCCGCCATCCGCCAGCGCGTACGGCCGCAGCCGCTCCACGCCCAGCCGCAGGCCGCCGTAGCGCGCGTCGTGCAGCTCCACCGGCTGCTTGGGATGGTGGTAGCACATCAACAGGTCGCTACCGCCTTCGACGAAGGCCAGCACCGCGTCGTGGACGTTGCTGGCCTGCAGCCGGCAGGACAGCTTGCCGAAGCCGGCCTCGACCTCGGTCAGCCACTTGGGAAAATAGGAGAAGGACAGCGTGTGCGGCACCGCGAATTCCAGCGTGCCCTGCGGCAAGGGCTGCAGGCCGCGCAGCATGGTGCGGGTGGTGTTGAGCTGGGCCAGCAGCGGCACCGCCTGCTCCCGCAGCAGCTTGCCGGCGGCGGTGAGCTTGGTGGGATAGGTGGTGCGGTCTATCAGGTCCGCGCCCAGCCAGCTCTCCAGCGCGCGGATGCGGCGCGAGAACGCCGGCTGCGTCAGGTGGCGCAGCTCGGCGGAGCGGGTGAAGCTGCCGGTGTCGGCCAATACCAGGAAGTCTTCCAGCCAGCGGGTTTCCATCACGGGAGTCCAGATGCGGGATGCCCGATGTTACACCGGCGCGGCACTTTCCGGCGCGACGGCGCTCTATCATCGGACTATTCATGCCATGACAACCGCCTTGCCGATGACGCAGACCTCCGCCACGCCGAAATGAACGCCGTCCTCTCTCCCCCGCCTGCCCGCTGGTCCGGGCGCGCGTTGGCCTTCGCCGCCAGCGCCTGCCTGCATCTGCTCGCACTGCTGGCGCTGCCCTCGATGCGCTCCACGCCGCAGCCGGCCCCTGCGCCGCCGCTCAGGGTAAGCATCCAGGCCATCCACGCCCGCCTGCTGCCGGCCCCGGCGCCGGAGCGCCAAGCGCAAACGCCGCCCCCCGTACCGGCAGAACCGCGCCACACCGAGCCGCGCAACAGCGCATCCTCCTCGCGCGCCGCGCCTGCATCCGCGCACGGCCTCCCAGGCAAGGCGGCGGCCAGCGCCGGCAAGAGCGAAGCCCGGATGACGCTGGAAGGCTTGCGCCAGCAAGTACGGCAGTTCACGCCGGAGAACCCGGACGCCAAGCCCCTGCCGGAAAATCCGGAAAAAGCACGGTTGGCGCGCGGCATCGACCGGGCGCAGCGCGCCGATTGCAAGAACGCCTACGCCGGCCTGGGCCTTTTGGCCGCGCCCATGCTGTTGAAAGACGCGCTGGATAAAGACAACGGCTGCAAGTGGTAGCTTGCAGCCGCTTTAAAAACCGGTGACGAGCAGGCTCAGCCCTGCAGCGTCACCCAGTCCTGGGTGGCCTCGGCGGCCTGGAACTCATGCACCGCCTCCCGCATCAGCGCGAACGCCGCCGGCGCGTCCAGCCGGTTGCAGGCATCCGACAGGCGCGCCAGCAGCGACGCCATCTCGTCTTCGGCCAGATGGTATTCCTGAGCGCGCATGATGCGGGCGTGATCGGTGGCCAGCACGTTGTCGCCGATCAGCAACTCTTCGTACAGCTTCTCGCCCGGACGCAGGCCGGTGACGCGGATTTCGATGTCGCCGCCCGGCTGGCTTTCATCCTTCACTTCCAGTCCGGACAAATGAACCATGCGCCGCGCCAGTTCGATGATCTTCACCGGCTCGCCCATGTCCAGCACGAACACGTCGCCGCCGTCGCCCATCGCGCCGGCCTGGATCACCAGCTGCGCCGCTTCCGGTATGGTCATGAAGTAACGCGTGATGTCGGCGTGGGTCAGCGTGATCGGGCCGCCGGCCTTGATCTGGCGACGGAACAGCGGCACGACGGAGCCCGAGCTGCCCAGCACATTGCCGAAGCGCACCATCACGAAACGGGTGCGGCTGCCGCGCGCGTGGCGGGTCTGCAGGGTCAGCTCGGCCAGGCGCTTGGTGGCGCCCATAACATTGGTCGGGCGCACCGCCTTGTCGGTGGAGATCAGCACGAAGGTGTCGACGCCGCAGTCCTCCGCCGCGCGGGCGGTGGTGTCGGTGCCGAAGGCGTTGTTGACGATGCCGGCCACCGGGTTGTGCTCCACCATCGGCACGTGCTTGTAAGCGGCGGCGTGGTAGACGGTTTCCACCTGGAACGCGCGCATCGCCTGGGTCAGCCGCGCGTAGTCGGTGACCGAGCCCAGCAGCGGCGTGCGCGGGATGCGCGGCGCGATTTGCGCCAGCTCTTGGTCGATGCTGTACAGCGCGAACTCGGACAGCTCGAACAGCACGATGCGCGCCGGGCGGTTCTTGACAATCTGGCGCGCCAGCTCGGAGCCGATGGACCCGCCGGCGCCGGTGACCATCACAACCTTGTCGCGGATATTGCGCGCCAGGAGCTCAGCCTTGGGCGGCACCGGCTCGCGGCCCAGCAAATCCTCGATATCGACTTCCTTCAGTTCCTCCACCCGCGCCTCGCCGGACACTAGGTCGGCCATGCCGGGCAGACGCTTGATCGGCACTCTGAGCTTTTCCAGCGATTCCAGCACCTCGCGCTGGCGGCCGCGTCCCACCGACGGCATCGCCAGCAGGATGCACTTGGCCTGGGTGTCCTTGATCAGCGCCGGCAGCGCCTCCGGCGCGTGCACCGCCACGCCGCGGTAGGTGCGGCGATGCAGGTCGGGATTGTCGTCGACGAAGGCCATCGGCCGGTATTCGCGGCCGGCCTGCAAGGCCAGCATCAGTTGCAGTCCCGCCTGGCCCGCGCCGTAGATGATCACCGGATCGCGCGGCGCTTCGGTGGCGTCGATGCGCCGCACCAGGCCGCGCAGCAGGAAGCGGCTGCCGCCGATATAGGCCATGGCGAACACCCAGAAAATGACCACCGACGCGCGCGGCATCACCCAGACGTGGGCCATCTGGATCACCGCCTGCAACACCAGCACCGACAACGTCACGCCGCTGAACACGGTGAATATGATCTTGTCGTCCAGATACTTCAGCACCGCGCGGTACAGGCCCAGCTTGATGAAGATGGGGATGGCCCACAGCGGCGGCACGATGAAGATCCACAGGTGCGGGTTGAGCTTCGGGTCCCAATAGCCGCCCAGGCGCAGGAACACCGCGCTCCACAGCGCCAGCGGCAGCAGCAGCGCGTCCATCAGCGCCAGCATCGCCATCTTGTTGTGGCGGGAGAAGGCTAGCAGTTTTTCAAACATGGTCGTTCTTTCATATCCGGCCGCCATTGGTACAGCGCGTCCGGACAGCGTTCCTCGTTATCCTGGCCGTCGCCCAGGCTCAGTAATTTGAAGCCATGCGCCTCGTAAAAGCGCCGCGCGCCGGCATTGGCTTGAAACACATGCAGCCGGCAGGCCCGCGTCTGCCGCAATACCACCCGCTCCAGCAGCGCTCGGCCGATGCCGGCATTCCGATGGCCTGCGCCGACATACAGCTGGTCCAGCCACAGCGCGCCGTCTTGCTCCGAACAGGCGGCGAAGCCGGCGATCCCGCCATTCCGCTCCGCCAGCCAGACGCCGCCCGCCGGCAACAGCGCATTGGCGAACCAGGCATGCACCGCCGCGTCGCCATGCGCCAGCGGCGCATACGGCATTTCCCGGCGGCAAGCCAGATAAATCTCCGCCAGCGCTTCGGCGTCGGCGGCCTCGGCCGCGCGGATGGATAAGGTCATCGGCTAACGATCTTCATCAGCGTGGCGACGATGATGCGGATGTCTTCCCACAAACTGTGGGTCTCGGCGTAGCGGATGTAATAGCCCAGCTTCTCCGGCAACACCTCGTCGATGTAGGCGCGCTCCGGATCGGCGGCGCGGCCCAGTATCTCGTTTTCATCGATCATGCGGATCGACGCCCAGTCGGTGATGCCAGGGCGAACCGACAATACGATGTCCTTCGCCTCGGCCGGATAATGAGCCACGTACTTCGGCACTTCCGGCCGCGGACCGACCAGGCTCATGTCGCCGAACAGCACGTCGATCAGCTGCGGCAGCTCGTCCAGCTTGGTCTTGCGCAGCACGCGGCCGGCGCCGGTGACGCGGCTGTCCGCGCCCACCGTCAATTGGCCATGGCGCTCGGTATCCACCTGCATGGTGCGGAATTTGTGGATGCGGAACAGCGCGCCGCCTCGTCCCACCCGCACCTGGCGGAAAAACACCGGCCCCGGCGAATCCAGCTTCACCCACAGCGCCACCGCCAGCAGCGGCAGCGCCAGCACGGCAAGCCCCAGGCCGGAAGCGACGATGTCGAACAAGCGCTTTACCAACCGCGAGCCGTGGCGGCGCGGCCGGCAGCAGGGCGGCAGCAGCTCGCCGCCCTTTTTTTCCAACCGCTCGCTCATGCGCCGAGAATCTCGCGCACCGCGGCGATGACGCGGGTCTGGTCGTCATCGGTCATCCGGGTGTACAGCGGCAGCGTCACTTCGGCTTCAAACGCCGCGTCGGCCACCGGGAATTGCTCGCGGGTCAGCTGGTAGCCGTCGCGCCATACCGGCTGTCGGTGCAGCGGGATGAAGTGCACCGAGCAGCCGATGCCCTTCTCCGCCATCCTGGCGATGAAATCGTCGCGGCTGATGCCGGCTTCCGGCTTGATCCGCACCGGGTACAGGTGCCAGGCGTGGTTGCTGCCCTCTTCCTTGGCGCGCGCCGGCAGGATCAGCGGCAGATCGGCCAACTCGCGGTCGAAACGCTGGGCCATGACTTCGCGTTTTTCGTAGAAGCCGCGGATCTTCTTCAACTGATGGATGCCCATCGCCGCGGCGGTGTCCGGCATATTGTACTTGTAGCCCGGCGCCACCACTTCGTAGTACCAGGCCGGGGTTTTGGACACGTAGCGATCGAAGGCATCGCGGCTGATGCCGTGCAGGCGCATCACCTTGCAGCGGGCGATGATGTCCTTGTGCTTGGACACCACCATGCCGCCTTCGCCGGTGGTCATGGTCTTGTTGGCGTAGAAGCTGAATACCGTCACGTCGGAATCCAGCGTGCCGATCAGCTTGCCCTTGTAATAGGTGGGCATCGCATGGGCGGCGTCCTCGACGATCTTCAGACCGTGCTCGCGGGCGATGGCGATGATTTCGTCCATCTCGCAAGCGAGGCCGGCGAAGTGGACCGGGATAATGGCTTTGGTCTTGTCGGTGATCGCCGCGCGGATCGCGTCCGGGCGGATATTGAAGGTGGCCGCGTCCACGTCCACGCACACCGGGTGCGCGCCCAGATAGCGCACCACTTCGGCGGTGGCGGTGAAGGTGTAGGACGGCACGATCACCTCGTCGCCTTCGCGGACGCCGATGGCTTCCAGCGCCAGGTGCAGGCCGGCGGTGGCGGAATTGACAGCGATGGCCTCCACGCCGTCGCCCAAGAATGCCGCGAAATCAGCCTCGAACTGCTTGGTCTTGGGACCGGTGGTCACCCAGCCGGAACGCAATGCATCGACCACTTCGTTGATCTCTTCCTCGCCGATGTCCGGCAAGGCGAACGGCAGGAATTTTTGTTCGCTCATTTCTGTATCTTTCGCTATCGGGTCCGGCCAGCTTCTCGCCAGCCGTCAACATGCCACTCACTCATTCGCGGCCAGCAACGCCGGCTGCGGCACAAAACCGGTCAAAGCGCCACGCGCCTAGCCCTTCACCTGAGCTGCCAGACGCGCTTCGCGGTCACAAGCCCAGATCCTTTTCCACCTTGCCGAAGTACTTCAGCCGCTTCTTGTAGGCGTCGCGCACACACAAGGCATCCTCGCACTTGTTGCGCACTTCCTTCAGCCAGCGCACCTGCTCCTTGCCATAGGGATCCAGCCGTTTGCCGGTATCGCCGTCGATGCCTTTGGTCTCATCCTGAATCGCGGTGAAGCGCTTGGCCAGTTCCGAGTCCAGGGCCGACAGCTCGGCGTCGGCGCAAATCATTTTTTCCACCTTCAGCTTGGCGTAAGCGCAGTTGAAGCCGGCGGACTGTGCCGGCGCAGCGGCGAGGCTCAAGCAAGCGGCCGCGGCCGCCATCCAGATTTTCTCCATCATCTTGTTCTCTTTCTTCTATCGCTTACATCACGGTTGCCTGTTTCCAAGCACATTCGACGGGGAACGCCCGCAGACGGGCCTCCTCGCTAACCTTGCAGTTTCACGGCGGCCAGAAAGCGCCGCGCCAGCACCGCGTAATCGTGGTTGGCCAGCACATAGGCCTTGCCGGCCGCGCCCATCGCATCGCGCTCGGCCAGCGGCAGCACCGCCATGCGCTTGACCGCGTCGGCGATGACGGCCGGGTCCTCCACGCCTATGCTCAAGCCCGCGCCGGCATCCTTGACCATATCGTTGCCGGCCTCCACCGAGTGGATCACCGGCTTGCCCGCCATCATGTAGTCGAACAGCTTGTTCGGGTTGATGCCGAAGCGGTAGATGGGCAGCTTGCGCCAGCCGATGTACAGCGCGTCGCACTCGGCCAGAAAGGCGGGCACGCTGCGCTTGGCGATGGAAGGCAGGAACATCACATTATCCAGCTTCAATTCGGCGGCGCGGGCGACCAGCGCCTGCTTGTCCGGGCCGTCGCCTACCAGCACGAAAGTCACCGGCGCGTCGCGCATCAAGGCGGCGGCTTCCAGCAGATAATCCAGCGCGTTGGCCAGGCCGTGGCCGCCAGCGTAGCCGACAAGAAAACGGCCCTGGGCCTTCAGTTCCGCCAGCCGCATCCGGTGCTCGGCGGACAAAGGCTGCGCCTCGCCCTGCCACTCGCCCACGTCCACGCCATTGGGAATCACCGCGTATTTTTCCGGCGCCATGCCGTGCGCCATCATATAGTCCCTGGCGCAGGGCAGCATCGACACCACGGTGTCGGCGCGCCGGTAGCCGAAATCCTCGGCCCACTGCAGCAGGCGGATGAACGGGTGCTTGGGCGACATGCCGCCCACCTCCACCGGCGTCAGCGGCCACAGGTCGTGCACCTCGTACACCAGCCGGGCGCCGGTCTTGCCGGCGATCCACGCCGCCGGCACCGTGTCCAGCGGATAGGTGGACGAGGCGATCACCACGTCCGGCTTCCATTCCTTCAGGTAGCGGCGCGACAGGCTCATCACCTTGGCCAGGAAGCTGAAGATGTTCAGCACCCGGCCGACGCCGTTGCCCTCGTAAGGGCGCGTCTTGCACCAGGTGTAGCGGATGCCGTCGATGTCCTCGTCGCGGTACTTGCCGTCCACCTGCGGATGGGTCTGGCGCAGGTGCGACACGTCGGCCGCCAGCATGTTCACTTCGTGCCCGGCCTGCACCCATTCGCGCGCTAGGTAATAGGGGCGGAATTCCATGCCGTGGCGCGGGCTGCCGGCGTAATGGTTGATGTAGAGAATTTTCATGGTTTACAGCGTCGCGTACAGCTTGATCAGCTTGTCGGCCTCCGCCGCCCAGCTGTATTTATTGAGCACCGCCCGCTTGCCGGACTCGCCGAGCGCGCGCATCCGCGTCTCGTCACCCAACAACTCGTTGATGGCGGCGGAGATGGCGGCCGCGTCCTGCGGATCGACCAGCACGCCGCAGCCCGCGTCGTCGACGATCTCGCGCCAGACCGGGAAATCGCTGGCGATCACCGGCATGCCGGCGGCCATGTATTCAAACAGTTTGATCGGCAGCGCGTCGACGTAATTGGGCGTGGGGAACAGCGTCACCAGGCCGATCTTGCTGCGGGCCAATACCTCGGCCACGCCCTTGCGGTCCAGCACGCCCAGGTCGTTGACCCGCGCCCAGCCCGGCTGTGCCGTCACCTTGGCGCGCAGATCGCTCTCGCTCCACGGCCCGGCCAGGTTCAGCCGGGTGGAGGTGCCCGGCAGCGCGGCGACGATGGGCTCGATGCCGCGGATGCGGCTGATGCCGCCGATGTAGCACACCTCGTTGCGGCGGCTTGCCCACGGCGTGTCGCGCACCAGCTCTTCCAGAATCGGGAAGTTGCACACGTCCAGCGCGTTGGCGCCCAGCTTCTCGAAGCGCTTGCGGATATGCGGGGTGGAGGTGACGATGGCGTCGAAACGTCGCGCCGCCCAGTCCTCCAGCGTCTCGAAGCCACCGGACACCAGCGGCCGCACCGCGCCCGGTATCCAGTGCTTGGCCAGGATCTGGCGCGGCACGTCCTCGTGCACGTCATACACCACCTTGATGCCGGCCTGCTTCAGGCGCACGCCGGCGGGGATCAGCTCCGGGTCGTGGAAATGCACCACGTCCGGGCGCAGCTTCAATGCCGCCTGGTAGACGCGCTTGACGGTGCCGGTCATCCGCGACAGGCGGCCGCCGGTCTTGGGGCCGACGTCGTGGATGCGGACGCCGTTGCGGATTTCCTCGCCCTGGCCGTCGGCGACGATCAGCGTCACCTCATGACCGGCCGCCGCCAGCGAGCTGCACTCC
This sequence comes from Chromobacterium indicum, assembly GCF_039708975.1. Taxonomy (NCBI): domain Bacteria; kingdom Pseudomonadati; phylum Pseudomonadota; class Betaproteobacteria; order Neisseriales; family Chromobacteriaceae; genus Chromobacterium; species Chromobacterium indicum. Next base: position 51,510 of record NZ_JAYFSJ010000022.1, on the reverse strand, counting down.
TTGACGAAGATGCGGATGTCGTGGCGCGGATGGGCGGAGGTCAGGTGGGCTATTTTCATTTTTCAAACCTTGTTGGCGGCCAGCTCGCGGATCACGTCGGCGAAGCCGGCCATATTGGCCTGGTGCAGCGCTTTGGCCGCCACCAGGCCGCGGTTGATCTCGGCGGCGGCGCCCAGCGCCGCGTCATCCTCGGCCTTGATCATCGCGCGGCACAGCTCCGGTCCCAGGCGCTCGACGTCCTCGGCGATCATGCCGTTGAGGCCGTCGATCACCCATTCGCCGTTGGCCGGCAGATTGGACAGCAGCGGCAGGCAGCCATGGCCCATCGCCTCCATCAGGCTGACGCTGGTGGCATCGGAGCGCGGCACGCTGACGAAAACGCGCGACTCGGCGTACAGCTTGCCCAGCGCGGCGCTGTCGACGAAGCCGGCGAACTCGACGCGCTGCAGGCCCAGCGACGCCGCCAGCCGTTTCAGATTCTCGGTCTCGCCGCCGCTGGCGGCCACGACCAGGTTCCAGTCGGCGCAACAGCCGCTGTTCTCCACCTCGGCCCAGCCCTTGAGGATGGCGTCGATGCGGTACAGCGGCTTGTGCAGCCGGCAGGACAATACCTGTTTTTTCTTGGCGCCGATCTCCGGCTCCGGCGGCAAGGCGTCGATGCCGTAACTCAGCAGAGAAATGCGGCAATCCCCGGCCAGCTCGCGAATCTTCGCCGCCATGTACAGCGAGTCGGACGTGATCGCGGCGGCGGCGTTGAGGTTGCCGCGCACCATCGCCCGCAGCAGCGGGTTCTGGTCCGGCAGCAGCAGCACGTCGGAGCCCCAGGCCGTCAGCAACATCGGTATCCGCGAACCAGCCAGCGCGCGGCGGGCGTGCCAGGCCACGCTATTGGCCTGATGAACGTGGACCACGTCGGGCTTCACCTCGGCGATCCAGGCCTTGAGCCGGCCGGCGGTGGACCAGGCCTTCAGGCTGAAATCGACGCGCAGCTCGCCCTTCAGATTGGCCGGCCGCCTGTCGGCGGGGACCTCGCCGTTGCAGGCCAGGTACAGCTCGTCGACATGGGGCGCGATGCCGGCCAGAAAGCGCCAGGTGTGGATGGAAGCCGAGCCCGCCACCAGCAGGCGGGCGATCTTGTCAGTCATTGGCCCAGGCCTCGTACAGACGGTGCAGCTCCGGGCTCTGCGCCAGCCACTCGGCGTCGCCGTCGCGGGTATCGCCGACCACCCGCGCCGGATTGCCGGCCAGGATGGCGAAATCCGGATACTCGCCGGCCGGCACGAAGCTGTAGGCCGACACGATGCTGCCCTTGCCCAGCTCCACGCCCGGCATCAGCACCGAGTGCGGGCCGATGAAGCTGTACGCCCCCAGCCGGGTGGATTTCTTCAGATAGCCGACATGGTTGTCGCGCGTCAGGTACTCGCGGCCATACAAACGAATCGCCACATGGCTGGAGTGGGTCAGCACCGACACGTAGTTGGTGACCTGGCAGCCCTCGCCTATGTAGAGGCCGCCGGAGGCGTCGATCAGATTGAAATGGCCGATGTAGACATTGTCCTCGACCATCAATTTGTCTATGTGTTCGATGCGCGTCATGTTGGAGACGCGGGTGCGCTTCAGGAACACGCCGTCGCCGCGCTGGAAGCCGTATACCATGCGCGGCCGCACCCATGCCGACAGCCGAAAGCGGATGCGGCTGAAGAGTCCATTCCAGTTCATCGTGCCGCCTTATAAAGCCAGGTGAAGTAAGCAAGGAAATAGCCGGCCATCACGACCGACACCAGTTGGAACGTGGCTACCGCATCCTGCCAGAGATGGAAGCCCAGCCACAACGAGCCCAGGAACAGCACGGCCTGCACCAGGGACAGGAAAAACGCGAAGCGCTGGCGATTGATCACCGGCGGCACCATGCCCAGCGGCGAGGCGACGAAATGGAACAGGATGTACAGCGACATCGCCTCGGCGTAGCGGCCTGCCTCGGCCCAGTTGCGGCCGAACACCAGCGTGAACAGCGGCTCGCCGAAAATCTGGATCACCAGGAAGGGAAACAGCGACATGCCGAACAGCGTCAGCATCATCTTGCGCAGGATGGGGCGCAGCGGCTTGCCCAGATTGCGCGCCTCGGCCAGCTCGCGGTAGGCCACCTGGGCCACCGCCTGGCCGATCAAGGCCGCCGGCAGTTTCAACACCCGCATCATCAAGCCGTAGAAACCGACCGCCGAGGTGCTGGCCAGCACGGCCAACACCGCCAGCGTGGCGGAGTCCAGTAGCGCCGTGCTCAAGGCGTGCGGCGCGTTGATCTTGGGAAATTCGATATAGGCGATCGCCGCCTCGCGCATGCCCTGGCGGCTGACGCCGCGCCGCCAGCCGAAGCGGGCCTTCAGGTCCTGCCAGCTTTGCGCCAGCAGCGAGCCGATCTGGCCAGCCAACTGGCCCAGGATCAGGCCGCCGGCGCCGGCGCCCAGCCAGCCGGCCAGCACCTGGGTGCCGGCCATGCCGAAAGACTGGGTCATACGGCCGTTGGCGTTGGCCTGGTAGCGGCGGTGGCGGTTGTTCCAGTTGGTCCAGGCCTGCATCAGGCCCGCCAGCCACACCGACAGCGGCAGCAGCACCAGCCAGGACTCCAGCTCTGGCGCGCCCAGACGGGCGGCGATGTGCGAATGGCCGCCCATCAACACCACCAGGCCGATCAACAAGGCCAGCGCGCTGGCGCACAGCAGAGACAGGCCCATCAGGTTGTCCGCACGGCTTTCCTCGGCCGGCAGCACGATGGCCATCTCGTAGCGGGCGGTGGCCAGCACCGCCAGCGTCGACATCCACGACACGTACACCGCCTGGATGCCCACCTCGTGCGGGTCGTACAGGCGGGTGATCAGCGGCGAGGCCAAGAGCGGCACCACCTGGGCCACCGCCGCCCCGGTCACCAGGGTGATGATGTGGCGGATGAAACCGCTTTTAGGGACGCGCAGCGACGACAACGACACCATCCGCTCAGCCCAGCGCCTTCTTCACCGCGGCGACGATGGCGTCCTGCGCCTCTTCCGTCAGGAAGGGATGCATAGGCAGGCTCATCACCCGGCGGCCGGCGGCCTCGGACAGCGGGAAGCTACCCTCGCCCTGGCCCAGGTGGGAGAAGGCCGGCTGCAGGTGCAACGGGATCGGGTAGTGGACGGCGGTCGGCACGCCCAGCTCCTTGAGCTTAGCCTGCACCGCTTCGCGCTCGTCCACCTCGATGGTGTATTGCGCGTAGACGTGGGTGTTGCCGGCGCCGATCACCGGCACCCGGGCCACATCCTTCAGCAACTCGCTGTAGCGGGCGCCGATGCGCTCGCGGGCGGCCACCTCGTCGGCGAAGCTGGGCAGCTTGGCCAGCAGCACCGCAGCCTGGATGGTGTCCAGCCGGCCGTTCAGGCCGATGACCGGATGGTGGTAGCGGCGGTCCTGGCCGTGCACGCGGATCTCGCGGATCTTCTTGGCCAGCGCGTCGTCGCTGGTGAACACCGCGCCGCCGTCGCCGTAGCAGCCCAAGGGCTTGCTGGGGAAGAAGCTGGTGCAGCCGATGGTGGACAGGTTGCCGGACTTGTTGCCGTGCTGGCTGGCGCCGAAGCTTTGCGCGCCGTCCTCGATCACCGGAATGCCGTGCTTGTCGGCGATGGCGTTGATGGCGGCGAAATCGGCCGCCTGGCCGTACAGGCTGACCGGCATGATCGCGCGGGTGCGCGGCGTGATCGCCGCTTCCAGCAGGTTCGGGTCCAGGTTATAGCTGACGGGGTCGATGTCGACGAACACCGGCTTGGCGCCCAACAGCGCGATCATCTCGCCGGTGGCGATGAAGGTGAACGGCGTGGTGACCACCTCATCGCCGGGGCCGATGCCCAAGGCCATCATCGCGATCAGCAGTGCCTTGGTGCCGTCGCAGACGCCGATGGCGTGCTTGGCGCCGATGTAGGCCGCCAGTTGCTCCTCCACCTCCTTCACCTCCGGCCCCATGATGTACTGGCCGTGATCCAGCACCGCATGGATGCGGGCGTCGATGTCGGCTTTCAGATGCTGGTATTGCGCTTTCAGATCGATGAACTGGATGGACATAAGAGGATCAACCCCGAATCAATATTTTGGAAAATCGCGCGGCAGCGGCCCATCCCCAACAATGGGGAGCCGCCCAGGACAAGCCGCGCGGGCGGCGCTTACTCGCCGCTCTTGATCGGCGTGCAGTGGTTGCCGCCGACCTCGTAATGGATGCCGCATACTGGGCAGGAGTGCGTGCCGATGTCATTGGACAGGCGCTCGCCGCAGGAGCACATCCAGCCGATGCGCTTGGCCGGCGTGCCCACCATCAACGCATAGGCCGGCACGTCGCGCGTCACCACCGCGCCAGCGCCGATGAAGGCGTACTCGCCGACGGTATGGCCGCAGACGATGGTGGCGTTGGCACCGATGGACGCGCCCTTCTTCACTACCGTGCGGCGGTATTCGTTCTTGCGGTTGACGTGGCTGCGCGGATTGTTGACGTTGGTGAACACCATGGACGGGCCGCAGAACACGTCATCCTCCAGCGTCACCGCGTCGTAGATCGACACGTTGTTCTGCACCTTGACGTTGTCGCCAATCTGCACGTCATTGCCGACGAACACGTTCTGGCCGAAGGAGCAGCCCTTGCCGATCTTCGCCCCGCCGCAGATGTGCACCCAGTGCCAGACGCGGGTGCCTTCGCCCAGGGAGGCGCCTTCGTCGACGATGGCGCTGGGGTGGATGTGAACCTGACTCATTTCTGCCGCTCCCATTTTTCCAAAAGCTTGTCCAAGCGAGTCAATTGCTGCTCGGAACGAGCCATCGCCTTTTCCTGACGGCTCATCAAGTCCTCATAGCGGGCATGTTGGCGATCGGCGTCCCGCTGCTGCGCCGATGCCGCTGAAGCTCGCTTCTGGGCTTCGACGTGGTTCCCGAAAGAAGAAAATATCAACATAAAAACACCGCCGACCAGCCAGAACCCCAGGCCCCACAGCGCGCCGTCCACTATTTTTCTGAACATGCTGTCCGCCTTAATAATCCAGCGGCAAGCTGACGCGGCGTCCGTCGCGAGCCGACAGATACATCGCGATCAGCAGCTCCAGCGACTTCAGACCCTCGCGGCCGTCGGTCTCCGGCGTGGCTTCGCCGCGCATGGTCTTGATCACGTTGTCGTAGTACAGCGGATGGCCGAAGCCGTAGACGCTGGTGGTCGCGTAGCTGGCGGCTTTGATATCCTCATCCATCGCGTGCGGCTCGGCGAATTCCCAGTGCTGGATCTCGTTGACGGCCATGCCGCCGACGCGAACCGAGCCCTTTTCGCCCAGGATGGTGATGCTGCCTTCCAGATTCTTCGGATAGGTCAGCATGGTGACGTTCATGCTGCCGAGCGCGCCGGAGCGCCATTTGACGCTGACGGTGCCGGTGTCTTCCACCTCGATATTGCGCGCCAGCGTGGCGGTGTAGGCCTGCACGCTCTCCACCGGGCCGATCAGCCAGTCCAGCAGGTCGACGTAGTGGCTGGCCTGATTCATGAAGGCGCCGCCGTCGAATTCCCAGGTGCCGCGCCAGCCGGCCGCGTCGTAATACTCCTGCGGACGGGTCCAGAACACATTGACGTTGACCATGTAGATGCGGCCGAAGCGCTTTTCCGTCATCGCGCGCTTCAACAGCTGCAGCGTGTCGTTGCGGCGGTTCTGCTTGACCACGAACAAGTGCCGGTTCGCCTTGTCGGCGGCCTTGACCATCTCCAGGCCGTCTTCCCAGCGGGTGGCCATCGGCTTTTCGGTCATCACGTGGAAGCCGGCCTCGGAACATTGGATGCTCTGGCTCGGATGCAGGCCGGACGGCGTGGTCAGGATGACGATGTCGGCGTTGGTTTGCGCCAGCATGTCGGTCAGGCTGGCGTGGCCGCGGGCGCCGGTGCGCTCGACAGCCGACTGCAGCGCGGCCGGATCGATGTCGCAGACGTCGACCAGCTCGGCGCGGTCGGCATGTTTCTCCAGCGCGCCGAAGTGGTTGTTGGCGATGCGGCCGCAGCCGACCAAGGCGAAGCGGATCTTGCGATCGGCAATCGGAGGAATCACTATCATTTGAACGTCCAGTAACGTACTGAATACACCAGTATCTTCAAATATTCGGTCAGCACCGCGCCCGCCTCATACCAGGCCAGGCTGTGGTACAGGTCGTTGCCCGGGTACACGATGTGCATGCCCCAGTCCACTTCCGGCCAGGCCTGGCGGAAAGTCTCCAGCGCCCGCCGCGAGTGGAACCACGAGGTCACCAGCGTCACGCGCCGCGGCTGATGCGAGGCCAGCGCCTGCCGGGTGAACTCGGCGTTCTGCCGCGTGTTTCTGGACTGGCACTCATAGCCTATCTTCCCGCGCGGCACGCCGGCCATCTGCAGCCGCTTCACAATCAACAGGCAATCGCCTTCGCCGCTGACGAAGACGAAAGGCGCGCGGCCCTGATGGTACAGTTCCGCCGCGCCTATCACCCGCTCGCCGCTCTCCCCGCCCAGCACCACGATCCAGTCCGCGCGCGGCTGGGGCGCCTCGGCCACCAGCCAGCTCTTGGAATAGCGGATCAGCGGCGTCATCGCCAGCACGGCCAGCAGCGAGAGCGCGCCCAGCGCCGCCAGCCACGCTCCCGCCCGGGGAAAGCGTCCTTGCACGCCTTAAGCCTTGACGATGTGCTCGGCCGGCTCCAGGTACTTGCCCCGGCTGTCGACCACCAGCTGGGCCTTGGCCTTGATCAGCTCGTAGTCGAACTTGTCGTGGTCGGTGGCCAGCAGCACGCAGTCGTAGCTGGCGATGGATTCGGCGGTCAGCGGCACGCTCTTCAGATCGAACGCGTGCTCGCGCATCTTCGGGAACACCGGCACGTGCGGATCGCTGTACGCCACTTCGGCGCCCAGGTCGCGCAGTTTTTCCATCAGGAACACCGACGGGCTTTCGCGCATGTCGTCGACGTTCTTCTTGTAGGCGATGCCCAGCACCAGCACGCGGCTGCCGTTGATGGCCTTCTTGCGCAGGTTCAGCGCGGAAGCCACCTTGGACACCACGTAATCCGGCATATTGCTGTTCACTTCGCCCGCCAACTCGATGAAGCGGGTGTTGACGCCGTACTCGCGCGCTTTCCAGGTCAGGTAGAACGGGTCGATCGGGATGCAGTGGCCGCCCAGGCCCGGGCCCGGGTAGTAGGGCACGAAGCCGAAGGGCTTGGTGGCCGCGGCGCGGATCACTTCGTGGATGTCGATGCCCATCCGGTCGGCGACGATCTTCATCTCGTTGACCAGGCCGATGTTGACCGCGCGGTGGATGTTCTCCAGCAGCTTGGTCATTTCGGCGGCGCGGGTGGACGACACCGGCACCACCTTGTCGATCACCGCGCTGTACAGCGCGACGCCGATTTCCTGGCAGGCTTCGGTCACGCCGCCGCACACCTTGGGAATGGTGCGGGTGGTGAAGTCGGGATTGCCCGGATCTTCGCGCTCCGGCGAGAACACCAGGAAGGCGTCATCGCCCACCTTCAGGCCGCACGATTCCATCCGCGGCAGCAGTTCTTCGTCGGTGGTGCCCGGGTAGGTGGTGGACTCCAGCGACACCAGATGGCCTTCGCGCAGGTAAGGCACCAGGCTGTCGATGGTGTTCAGCACGAAGCTGAGGTCCGGCTCGCGGTATTTGTTCAGCGGGGTCGGCACGCACAGGATCAGCGTGTCGGCTTCGCCGGCGCGGGAGAAGTCGGTGGTGGCTTCGAAGCCGCGGGTCAGGGCGGTGGCGATGCTGTCGGCGGAAATGTGCTCGATGTAGCTGTTGCCGGCCATCAGGGCATCGACCTTGCTCTTGTCGATGTCGAAGCCCAGAACCTTGTAGCCGACCTCGGCGAAACGCAGCATCAGCGGCAGGCCGACATAGCCCAGCCCCACGATGCCGATCACAGCGGATTTGTCCGCGATACGATTGAGCAGTTGCTGCTTGATCACGATGAAAGTCCCAACAGGATGTAAAAGCTTGAGCGGCAGACGCCCGTCCGCCGCCCGGTCATTCGGTACTCAGGTATAAGGTGCTGCCACGTCTGACCCGGGCCTCGGGCCCGAAACCGGCGCTCGATGCGCGCGCAACTTGGCATTATACGCCGCGTTGCGCCGGCTTTTGGGTAAGCAAACGTAACCGCCGCGCGCTTTTCGCGGCGGATTTGTCCTGGCTCAGATCAACAGGTGACCGGCGGTCTGCTGATTGGTCTGCTTCAGCCGGTTGACGAACTCGCCGAACTCCAGCCCGAAGCGTCCTTCCAGCTCGTCGGCGCGCTTTTTCAGCGCCTCCCACTGCGTCAGCGTCGGGCTCTGGCGAAAAGCGATCACCGCGACATTGCCGTGGGTGGCGGCAGGCAATTCGATCACCCGCCCCTCGAAAACGTTCAACAGCCGCTCGATGAAAGCCTGGTAGCGCTTGTCGCCGCTCCACCAGTTGGTGACGAACACGCCCTTGGGGCTCAGCGCGCGCTTGCAGTCCTCAAAGAAGTCTTCCGTCGTCAGCGCGTCGACGATCTGCAGGCCGTCGAAGCCGTCCACCAGGATGGCGTCGGTGGAGCCGCGGAAGATCTTCACGTAGTCGGCGCCGTCGGCCTCGACGATCTCGAAGAAATCGCCCTCCTCCGGCAACTGGAAGAAGGCGCGCGCCACCGCGATCACCTGCGGATTGATGTCCACCGCCACGCTGACGGCGTCCGGCAGGTACTCATCGATGAAGCGGGCGAACGATCCGCCGCCCAGGCCGATCTGCAGGATGTGCTTGGGATCGTCGTTCCACAGCAGAAAGCCCATCATCGCGCGGCTGTAGCTGAGCACCAGATCCGGCGGATCGTCGAGGTCCATCGAGCTCTGTATCGTTTCCGAGCCCAGGTGCAGCGAGCGGATATTGCCCTCTTCCGAGATCTCCACCTCCGGCATCGCCTCCACCGCCGGCCGCACGCGGCGGCGGAACGGGTGCAGCGCCCTACGCGCCACAGCCGGCTTCCTTGCCGCGGGAATCCAGGATGCTGATGGTGCGCTTCGGCGCGGCCTCGGCCGCGTCGTCCGCATCCGGCGCCGGATCGCGGAATTCTTCCTTGTCGAAGGCGGTGTCGCCGTCGGCGAACGGCGCGTCGCCGGTTTTCAGCGAGGCGAAATCGTACAGCTTGGTGTCGGCCAGGTGCGACGGCACCACATTCTGCAGCGCGCGGAACATGCTTTCGACGCGGCCGGGGAAACGCTTGTCCCAGTCATTGACCATTTCCTTGACCACCTGGCGCTGCAGATTGGGCTGCGAGCCGCACAGATTGCACGGGATGATCGGGAACTCCTTCAGATCAGCGTAGCGGATGATGTCCTTCTCGCGGCAATAGGCCAGCGGGCGGATCACCATGTGGCGGCCGTCGTCGGACACCAGCTTGGGCGGCATCGCCTTCATCTTGCCGCCGTAGAACATGTTCAGGAACAGCGTATGCAGGATGTCGTCGCGGTGGTGGCCCAGCGCGATCTTGGTCGCCCCCAGCTCGTCGGCGACGCGGTACAGTATGCCGCGGCGCAGGCGCGAGCACAGGCTGCAGGTAGTCTTGCCTTCCGGCACCAGCCGCTTGACGATGGAGTAGGTGTCTTCCTCGACGATGCGGTACTCCACGCCGATGGATTCCAGGTATTGCGGCAGCACGTGCTCGGGGAAGCCCGGCTGCTTCTGGTCCAGATTGACCGCGACGATGGAGAAGTTGATCGGCGCAGACTTCTGCAGGCCCAGCAGGATGTCCAGCAAGGTATAGCTGTCCTTGCCGCCCGACAGGCAGACCATCACGCGGTCGCCTTCTTCGATCATGTTGAAATCATTGATGGCGTCACCAACGTGGTGGCGCAGGCGCTTGGCCAGTTTGTTGCCTTCAAACGCGGCCTTCTTGGCCTTGTCGTCGAGCGCGGCGTTCAGTTCGGACATGGGTACGGCTAAGAAATTGAAAAACAGGCGATTTTACCGTTTCCCGCCGCCAAAATCCATGGCGGCGGAAAACCGTCACAACACGATGCCGCGGCCGCCATCCACCGCCAGGATCTGGCCGGTGACGTAAGTCGCGTCCAGCAGCAGAAAAGCCACGGCCCGGGCGATGTCTTCCGGCACGCCGGTGCGCCGCAGCGGTATGCTCGCCTCGATTGCTTCTCGCCCCGCCGCGTCGAACGAAGCCTCGCTCTCCGGCCACAGATTGACCCCCGGCGCCACGCCATTGACGCGCACCGCCGGCGCCAGCTCGATCGCCAGGCTGCGGATCAGCTGGGCGTGGCCGGCCTTGGCCAGGTTGTACACCACATGCCGCGCCATCGGCCGGTCCACATGGATGTCGGCGATGCCGACGATGGCACCGCCCCGCCGCGTCAGCTCCGGCGCCAGCGCCTGGCTGAGAAACAGCGGCGCTTTCAGATTGCTGCCCATCAGGTCGTGCCAGGCGGCTTCGTCGATCTTCCCCACTTCCGTCGGAAAGAAACTGGACGCGTTGTTGACCAGGCCGTCCAGCCGGCCAAAGGCCGCCACCGCCCGCGCCGCCAGCTCCGGCAGCGCCGCCGCGTCCAGCAGATCGGCCTGGGCCAGCTTGGCGCTGTCCGGCCGAATCGCGTTCAATTCCGCCGCCAGCGCCTCGGCATCGGCGCGCGAGCCGCGGTAGTGCAACACCAGCCTCAGCCCGCGCGCGTGCAGCAGCCGGGCGATGCCCGCCCCCACCCGGCGCGCGGCGCCGGTGATCAGAACCACGCGCTCATCTTGTTGTCGCTCTGTTAGCATTGCTTCCTCGAATCGAATTCCTCGCCCCTTCACGGGCGCTGCGCTTTGCACCACAATCGCGCCACATTGTAGCAGGACGACAGCCATGACCACCTTACCCGCCGCCAGTCCAGAAGCGCTGGCCACCAGCCAGGCCCTGTGCGGCCACATCAGCCAGGCCGTCGCCGACGCCGGCGGCTGGATACCCTTTTCGCATTATATGGAATTGGCGTTGTACGCGCCCGGCATGGGCTATTACGCGGCCGGCAGCAGCAAGCTGGGCGAGAGCGGCGATTTCATCACCGCGCCGGAGCTGACGCCGCTGTTCGGCCAGTCGCTGGCCCGCCAGCTGGCCGAGTTGCTGCCGCAGACGGCCGGCGCCGTCTACGAATTCGGCGCCGGCACCGGCAAGCTGGCGATAGACCTGCTGGCCGAACTGGAGACGCTGGGCTGCTTGCCGCAAAAATACGTGATCCTGGACCTGTCGCCGGACCTGGTGGAACGCCAGCGCGACAACATCCGCGCCGCGCTGCCGCACCTGGCCGGCCGCATCGAATGGGCCGATCGGCTGCCGGACTCGATAGACGGCATCGTCATCGGCAATGAATTGCTGGACGCGATGCCCTGCGAGATGGTGTTCCGCGACGAAAACCGCCAGCTTCGCCAGCGCGGCGTCACCATTCGCGACGGCGCCCTCGCCTATGAAGACCGCGATTTCGCCGACGCCCGGCTGGCGGATCTGGCCGCGCAGCTGGTGCCGGACATTCCGCGCTACGAGACTGAGATCAGCCTGGCCAACCGCGGCTTCATCGCCACCGTGGCCGGCGCCCTGACCCGCGGCGCCATTCTGATGATCGACTACGGCCACGCCGCGTCCGAGTACTATCACCCGGAGCGCAGCATGGGCACGCTGCTGGGCCACTACCGCCACCACACGGTGCAGGACCCGTTCTACCTGCCCGGCCTGATGGACCTGACCTGCCACGTCGACTTCAGCGCCGTCGCCCAAAGCGGCATTGATGCCGGCCTCGACCTGATAGGCTATACCAGCCAGGCGCAGTTTCTGGTCAACTGCGGCCTGGTGGACCGGCTGCAGTCGCTGGACGCCAACGACGTCAAAAGCTATCTGCCGGTGGCCAAGGCGGCGCAGCGCTTGCTGTCGCCGCAGGAAATGGGCGAAACCTTCAAGGCGATGGGCTTCGGCAAAGGCGTTTCCATAGACTGGCTGGGCTTCGCCCGCGGCGACCGCTGCTATACGCTGTGAGCCTCCGCCACAATCCCGCAAAAGCCGCTTGACAGCCCCCTGGGCGCTGCGTATAGTTCGCGTCTCGGTGCGACAGCATCGAAATGTGGCGAATTAGCTCAGTCGGTTAGAGCGACGGAATCATAATCCGCAGGTCCGGGGTTCGAGTCCCTGATTCGCCACCAC
>NZ_JAYFSJ010000022.1:0-39201 GCF_039708975.1 Chromobacterium indicum | reverse complement strand
CACGGCGAATTAGCTCAGTCGGTTAGAGCGACGGAATCATAATCCGCAGGTCCGGGGTTCGAGTCCCTGATTCGCCACCAAATACAAAAAAGGCCAGCGCAAGCTGGCCTTTTTTGCTTTCCGCCCTCCCTGAATCCGTCCTCCGCGAGCGCATATCAACCATTCGGCCCGACGCTATAATCAAGCATCGCTTCATTCGCCAAGGCCATTCATGATTCGCCGCGCCCTCCTCGACAGCTTCCGGCTACGGCTGGCCGCCTTGTTCGGCGGGCTGTTCCTCGTCTCAGCCTTGCTAGCCGCCGTCTGCCTGGATCAGGTGCTTTCCGACCGCATCGTGCGCGACCAGGGAGAGGCCATGAGCAGCCTGGCCGGCAGCATCGCCAAAGCCATCGAAGCCAATCTGCGGGAACGCCACCGCGAAGTGCTGCTGCTGGCGCAGACCCCCACCTACATCCGGGCGCCGCTGGATGGCGACGACCTGCGCCAGAGCCTGGAGCGCACCAAGCAGGCCTACAAGTACTACGCTTGGATCGGCATCGCCGATACGCAAGGCAAGATCGTTTCCGCCGCCGGCGGCATGCTGGTCGGCCAGAGCGCCGCCAAACGCCCTTGGTTCATCCACGGCCAGCACGCGCCCTTCGTCGGCGACATCCACCAGGCCGTGCTGCTGGCCAAGCTGATGCCCAACCACTCCCCCCAGGGCGAGCCGCTGCGCTTCGTCGATTTCGCCTCCCCGGTCTACGACCCGTCCGGCAAGCTGCGCGGCGTGCTGGCCACCCACGCGCTGTGGGATTGGGTCGAAGACATCATACGGGAGCGGCTGCCCGCCCAATCCGGGCTGGAAACCTTCATCGTCGACCGGCACGGCAACCTGCTGTCGCCATTCGAGGCGGTGGGAAAAATGCAGGCGCCGGCGCCCATGCCGGCTGCGCTGACCTTCCGCCTCGGCCCCTGGCCCGGCGGCGGCGACTACCTGTACGGCGAATCCCGGGTGCAGGAGGCCGGGCTGGGTTGGCGCGTGATCGTCCGCCAACCCAAGCAACAGGCGCTGGCGACGCTGAACCGCCTGCGCGGCGCCTTGATGCTGCTGGGCCTGGCAGCCAGCGCGCTGCTGATGGCCGCGGTCTATCGGCTGGCCACCTCGTTCAGCCGCCCGCTGGAACAACTGGCCGGCACCGCGCAGCGCGTCGGTGGCGGCGAAGAGGACGCCGACTGGGCCATACGCGGCGGCACACAGGAGCTGCGCCAGCTGTCGGAAGCGATGCGCAACATGACCTCCTCGCTGCTGGCCCGCAAACAACAGCTGGCCGACGTCAACGCCAACCTGGAGCAAATGGTGGCCGACCGCACCGAACAGCTGCGCGAGTCCAACCACCTGCTGCTGCGGAAGGCCGCGGAACTGGCGCTACAGGCGCGCCAGGATGCGCTGACCGGCCTGCACAACCGCATGGCCGCCAACGAGCAGCTGCAGGAGGAACACCTGCGCTACAAGCGCGCCGGCGCGCCGTATGCGGTTCTGCTGTTGGATGTCGACCACTTCAAGCGCGTCAACGATACCTTCGGCCACGATGCCGGCGACCGCGTGCTGCGCCACATCGCCGACACGCTGCGGGACTCGGCGCGCGCCACCGACTTCGTCGCGCGCTACGGCGGCGAGGAATTCCTGCTGCTGCTGCCGGCAACCGACGCCGCCGGCGCGGCGGTGCTGGCCGAAAAGATCCGCGCCGCCGTAGAACAATCCCAGGCGCCCGACGTCGGCCGGGCCACGCTCAGCATAGGCCTGGCCACCGCAAACGCCGCAGACGCGCAGCCGGAGGCGACGGTGAAGCGCGCCGACCTGGCGCTATACCGCGCCAAAGCCAGCGGCCGCAACCGGGTCGAAGCCGAGGCGGCAAGCTGAGCCGGCCAACTTATCCACAACATCGAGCGCGCCACGCGATTTATCCACAATCCGGCGCCTGAAGAACGCGTCAGCCGCCCGGCAGCGCCCGCTCCAGCAGATAGCCGACATCCATCGCCCGCGCGTCCAGCGCGCCCGCCACCCGCCCCCAGTGCCCATCCGCCAGCCTGCTGGCGATGAAGCCGTCGGCTACCGTCGCCGGCGCGCACCCCCTCAGCAGGCAGCCCTGCACGGTCAGCGCCAGTTGTTGGGCGAAACGGCGGCCGAGCGCCTCCAGCTCCGGCGCGGACAAGGCCGCCATCGCCATGAGATCCGCCAGCGCCGCGCGCAGGCGGCGGTCGTCGCCGGCCAGGCCGGCCAACTCGTCCAGCAGCCGCTGCCAGGCCTCGGGCTCGCGCTGCAGCGCCCGCATCACGTCCAGGCACATCACATTGCCCGAGCCTTCCCAGATCGAATTGACCGGCGCCTCGCGGAACAGCCGCGCCATCGGCCCAGCGTCGACATAGCCGTTGCCGCCGAACACTTCCATGGTTTCGCCGGCCAGCTCCACCGCGCGCTTGCACACCCAGAACTTGGCCGCCGGCGCGACGATGCGCTTCCAGGCCGGCTCATCGTTTTCAAAACCCTCGGCCAGCCGCGCCACCAGCCGCAGCGCCGCCTCGCTCTCCAGCGCCAGATCGGCCAACACCGCGCGCATCAACGGCTGCTCGGCCAGATGCTTGCCGAAGGCGACGCGCTGGCGGGCGTAGGCGATAGACTGGACCAGGCCCTGGCGGATCAGGGCCGCGCTGCCTATCACGCAATTGAGCCGGGTATAGGCGGCCATCTCGATGATGGTGGGGATACCGCGGCCGGGATCGCCGATCAGCACGCCCCAGGCGTCCTGGAACTCCACCTCGCTGCTGGAATTGCTGCGGTTGCCCACCTTGTCCTTCAAGCGCTGGATCGCCACCGTGTTGCGGCTGCCGTCAGGCCGCCAGCGCGGCACGTAGAAGCAGGATGGCCCGCCGTCGCGCAGCTGCGCCACCACCAGATGGGCGTCGCTCATCGGCGCGGAGTAGAACCATTTGTGGCCGCGCAGCGCGTACTCGCCGCCGCGCCCGCCCGATCCCAGCGGCGTCGCCGCCGTAGTATTGGCGCGCACGTCGGAGCCGCCCTGCTTCTCGGTCATGCCCATGCCCAGCCAGACTGCGCTTTTCCGCTCGGCTGGCAGATCGCGCGCGTCGTATTCGCGGCTGAGCAGCTTGTCGCCCAACTGCGCCCACAGCGCCGGCTCCCGCCTCAGCAGCGGAATCGCCGCCTGGGTCATGGTGGCCGGGCACAGGGTGCCGGCCTCCACCTGGCCATGCAGGTAGAACCCGGCTAGAAAGGCGGTCCAGCGCCCGGGGCGTTCGCTGTCGAACGGCAACGACACCAGCCCCTGGGCGCGGTACAGCGCCAGCAGCTCATGCCAGGACGGGTGGAAATCGACGCGGTCGACGCGCCGGCCGCGGCGGTCGAAGGCCTGCAGCTGCGGCGCGCAGCGGTTGGCCCGCTCGGCCAGCTCGAAGGTTTCCGCGCGCCCCAGCTTCTCGCCGTAATCGGCCAGCCAGGGCGCAGCCCAATCCGCCCCGGCGCGATGCAGCGCCTCCTTCAGCGCCGGATCGGTGTCGAACAGCTTGTAGTCCTGCAATTCGTCGTACTGATTGCTCACCTCGTGGGTCTGCCAGCTCATGCGCGCCGCTCCCGAATGGCTGCGCCGCCTCGCGGCGGCGCTCAAATGAACGTTTGCTCTATCGCTTCAGCTTAGCGGATCGAGGCAAGGCACGCAGCCAGCCCAAAGCGCATCAGCGCAAGGGCAGATGCACGTCGGTCAGCAACAAATGCTCCGGCGTGTCGCTGGCCAGGTTCAGGTAATGGAAGTACACCGGAAAATCGCGCAGCGCCTCCCCGCTGGCCGGCAGCCACTCCCGGTACAGGTACCAGATCGTATCGCCCAGACTGTGGTGCGAGCCCGCGTGGCGCGCCACCGCGCAGCGGCCGCCCGGGATCTCTTTGGTCACCACGCCTTGCGGATTGCCCGGCACCGGCGCGGCGACGCTGCCGCAGATGTCGAAACGAAAACGTTCCGGCTCGGCGGTTTCCGGATTGTCGTAGGCGATGCCGTAGGTCCGGCTGCTGGCGACCGGCGACAAGCCGCTCTCCTTGCGCCACGCGATGAAGCGCAGCGCGCTGTCGTTGACCCGCTCCGGCGGCCCCAGGTGTTCCAGCGCCGCCACCATGGCGGGCTGGACATCGACGATGTTGACTTCCATGGTTTCCATTCTTTCTCTGACGGGAGGCGTCATCCGCGCGTGCCAGTCCGGCCAGTCCGGACCGCGCCGGAATTCGCTGGGCGAGCAGCCCAGCTCTTGCCGGAAAGCGCGCGAGAATGTCTCGGGATTGTCGAAACCGCAGTCCAGCGCGATGGACGTGATCTTCCGTTGCGGCTGGAAAGCCAGCCAGTAGGACGCCCGGCGCAGCCGCTGCATCAGGATGTAGCGGGCCACGCCCACACCCAGATACGCTGAAAACTGTCGGTGGAAATGGAAGCGCGAGAAGTGGGCCAGCTGGCTCAGCCGCTCTACATTGAGGGGCTGGTCCAGATGGCTGGCGATGTGATCCAATACTTTTTCGAAACGCCGCGCGTAGCGGTCCGCCTTGTCCATGCTCGTCCTCCATGGCGGCCACTATGCGGGAATGCGTGAAAACCTTCTTGACGCGGATTGCTCTGATTCGCGCCGCGTCCGGAACCGGCGCCGGGCATGCCAGCATACATTACGCCCGGTGCCGGATGCGTCTCAGTCTGCCGCGCGCGCCCAGTCCTCGATCAGGCGCTCCGGCGTGCGGCAGGCGCGGCGCTTAAACACGAAGCCCTGGCAGCGCTCGGCGAAGCCGCGGCGGTTTTCCAGCATGTCCTGCCGCATCTCGTCCAGCTCCGCGCGCCGGCATTGCAGCAGCCGGGCAAGATCCAGCTCCTGTTTGCGCCGGGCCAGCTCCGGCCAGTTGCGCTCCGCCGCCGCGGCCATGCTCAGTAGCCAGCGACCGAAGGTTTCCGGATCGCGCGGGCCGATGTCCTGCACCATGCCCAGCCGCCAGGCCTGGCGCGCGCCGATGGGCAGGCAGTCGCCGCAGAGCTTGGCCGCCGTCTCGCCGCCCACCGCGCGCGGCAGGGTATAGGTCCAGTATTCGGAGCCGTACAGGCCCATGGTCGCATAATGCGGGTTCAGCACCACGCCCTGGCGCGCCAGCACCACATCGGCCGCCAACGCCATCATCACGCCACCGGCGCCGGCGTTGCCGGCCACGCCGGACACCGTCAGCTGCGGCGCGGTGAGGATTTCCAGGCAAACGTCGTCTATCGCCTGGATGTTGCGCCACGCTTCCTCGCCCGGATGCTCCGCCGCCTGGATCACATTGAGATGGACGCCGTTGCAGAAGCTGCCGCGGCCGCTGCGTATCAGCAGCACCCGGGTATCCTGCCGCTTGGCCCACTGCAAGGCTCGCACCAGGCGCTGGCAGTGCTCGGTGCTGAGCGCGCCGTTGTAGAACTCGAAAGTCAGCTCGCCCACCCGGCCCACCTCTCGGTAGCGGATGGGCTGGTAGCTCTCCTCGCAGTGCGGATGGGTATCCACCGCCCACTCCAGCCGGGGCGCGCCGTCCAGCAGGCGGCCCAGTTCGTGGCGGGCCGGCCGCTTGAAGGTTTCCTCGCCCGCCGCCGGCTGCCGCCGCACCGATCCTATCCACAGGCTGGCGTCGCCGCAGGCCACCAGCACCGCGTCGTCGTGCACCGCCAGGATGCGGCCCGGCTCGCCGGTCCGGTGGTCGAGATGGGCATCGCACAGGAAATAGCGGCCGCCGGCCAGATCGGCCAGCACGCCGGGCTGGCCGTCGGCGGCGTCGATGCGGCGCTTGATCTCGGCCGCCGGCTGGCGCCAGTCGAAAGCGCGATCAGCCTGCTTCATGTTCGACTGCAGCCGGCCGGCCACCTGTGGATCGGCGTAATCGACCGCCTGCGGCTGGTAGCCGTCGGCGAACTTTTCCACCACATCGCGGATGCAATACATCGCGGCGTCGCTAACCGGTCCGTTGTAGAGCTCGGACTTGCGGATGCCCGGCGGCAGGTCGAACTCGCGGCTGGACCACACCGGCCCGGCGTCCATTTCCTCCACCGCTTGCAGCGCGGTCACGCCCCAGCGCTTCTCGCCCTTCATGATCGCCCAGTCCAGCGCCGACGCGCCGCGGTCGCCGACAATGCCCGGATGGACGATCACCACCGGAAACGGGCTGTCCCGCCACAACTCGGTCGGTACCCTGTCCTTCAGGAAGGGGCAGATCACCAGCTGCGGCCGCGCCTCCCTCACTTGGCGCGCCACTTCGCCGGCGTCGGTGAACAGCACCACGCTCGGCTTGTGGCCGGATTCGCGCAACTCCAGCCAGGCGCGTTGGGTCAGGCCGTTGAAGGCCGTGGACAGCAAAACGATTCTCAAGGCTTGCACTGCATTCTCCCGCGTATGGGCTCGGACAAGCGCCGCATGCTACGCAGGTGAAATTCAATACAATTTGACCGGGAACAATTTAAATGATTAAAGCATTAATAACCTGACCCATCGATCAGGCTGGCCGCCCCGCTTCGGTCAGCATGCCGTCCAAACCGCCTTCGCGCCGCAAGCGGCTCGCCAGTTGCAGGAACGACCGCGCCGCCGGACTGGCCTGCTCTTCATCCAGCATCACCAATCCCACTTGGCGCCGCACTGCCGGATGCAGCGGCTTGCTGACATAGTCGGTCACATAGGAGCGCAGCGGCAGCGACAGCTCGGCGACGATAGTGACCGCTTCGCCCCGCGCCACCGTTTCCAGCGTGCTGAGCAGCTGTCCGCAGCGATAGCGGATGTTCGGCTGCAGCCTGGCGGCCTGGAACAAGCGGGTGACCAGCTCAGCCGAACCGGCGCCGGTCAGAGCGAACGGCTCGCCGCACAACTCGCCCAGCGTCACATGCGGCCGGGCCGCCAGCGGGTGGCCGGCGGGCAGCACCGCCACCATCTGGTCCTCCACCAGCGGGCAGCAGGCGAATCGCGGCTCGGGCAGCACCGCGAAGCCGACATCCACCCGCCGCTCAAGCAGCCATTGCAGCACCTGACTGTCCGTTCCCTCGTCGATCCGCACCTCGATGCCGGGATACTGCTCCCGGTAGCGAGCCAACAGGCCGGGCAACAAACGCATCGACGAGGTCGGCCCGAACGAGCCGATGCGCAGCGTGCCGCGGCGCAAGCCGCGCGCGTCGGCAGCCTCCTGCCGCATCGCCTCCGCCAGTCCCAGCATGCCGCTGGCCCGAGGCAGCAACTGGCGGCCAATGTCGGTCAGCTCCACGCGCCCCTGCCGCCGCAGCAGCAGCTCCACACCCAGCTCCCGCTCCAGCTCCCGCACCGCGTGGGATACGCCGGACTGCGAAATCCCCAGCCGGGCCGCCGCCACGGTGAAACCCTGCATCTCCGCGACCAGGGCGAAAATCTCCAGTTGCGTCAGCGTCATCGCGCCGCTCCATCATGAGCAATCGCTCATTTTACCATGACTCGCATTTGGCATAAGAATATGCCTACTTAAACTAAAACTCTCCCAGCCCGCCATGGAACCCGACACCATGACCCAATCCGCTTATTCCGATACCTACGGCGCTTCCCAGATTTGGCCGGAAATCAACAGCCACTTTCTGTCGCTGCGCGGCATCCCGGAACACCTGCAGGCGAACACCCCCGTCCAGGCGGTGTACCGCCGCCTGCTGGTCGGCTTCGACGCCATCACCTCCTGCGAACTGAAGGATCTGTACAAATTCACGCTCTGCCTGCAGCAGCTGGCGCCGGAAGAAACCGATTGCCCCGAGCTGCGCCTGCTGGTGGCCGCGTTCCGCGCCTGGGTCAGCTTCGACTACCCGCGGGCCAGGCAACTGTTCCGCCAGCATCTGGACGCCTACCCCGGCGACGTGGTGGCGCTGTTCTTCACCCACATGTTGGACTTCTGCACCGGCCACACGCCGGAGCTGATGCCGGACCTGGCCCGATGCGACCGCCACATCGGCGCCGACCATCCGCTCTACTCCTACTATCTGGCGATCAAGGCCTTCGTCACCGTCGAGGCCGGCCACCCCAGCCAGGCGCTGAAGCTGGGGCTGGAGTCGCTGCGCCATCGCGCCGACAACATCTACGGCATCCACGCCGTCGCGCACGCGCTGCACGAGCAGGAGTGCTGGCAGGAGCTATGCACCTTCCTCGAACAGTGCAAGACGCAGTGGATAGACAACGCCGGCATGCGGATGCATGTGTACTGGCACTTGGCGATCGGCTATGAGAAGAGCCAGCAGACCGAGCAATCGGTGCGCACCTTCCACGAAATGTACGCGCTGAAGGACAGCCGCTTCGCCAAACAGGATCTGGACGCGGTGGCGTTTCTATGGCGCTACCGCCTCAACCATCCCGACGACTCCCGCTTCGACGACATCTGGCAGCAACTGGCCTTCCTGTGGAGCGGCAGCATCGGCGCGTCGATGTCCCATTTCCACCGCCTGCACGCCGCGCTGGCCTTCGCCGCCAGCGGCCAACCGGTGCTGATCGAGAAACTGCTCGCGGAAAGCGACGGCTTCGGCCTGAATCCGCAAACCCACCAAACCGGCATCACCGTGCTGAAGGGCATCCTGCATTTCGCCGAAGGCCGGATCGAGGACAGCCTG
Source organism: Chromobacterium indicum (assembly GCF_039708975.1). Taxonomy (NCBI): domain Bacteria; kingdom Pseudomonadati; phylum Pseudomonadota; class Betaproteobacteria; order Neisseriales; family Chromobacteriaceae; genus Chromobacterium; species Chromobacterium indicum. Next base: position 30,559 of record NZ_JAYFSJ010000022.1, on the reverse strand, counting down.
CGCACCCTGCAAGCTGCGCAGCCTCACTGGAGCGTGCTGGGCGGCAGCCGGGCGCAGCGCGAGTTGCTGCCGCTGACTCTGCAGGCCTGCGAGCGCCGGCTGGCCAATCTCGAGGCTCGCCATGAGCCTGCATGAGCGCGAAGCGTCGCCCCGGCTGTATCTGCAACTGGTGCTGGTGGCGGTGATCTGGGGCGGCACCTTCATCGCCGGCCGGCAGCTTGCCGGCGGCCTGCCGCCGCTGTTGGCCGCCTGTCTGCGCTTCACCATCGCCAGCGCGACGCTGCTCGGTTTTCTGGCGCTGACGCGAACGCCGCTGGCCCGCCCGGCGTCCGGCCAGCTGCTGCGGCTGGCCCTGCTCGGCCTGTGCGGCGTGTTCGGCTACAACCTGTTCTTCTTCTACGGCCTGCAGCACGTCGGTGCCGCGCGCGCCTCGCTGATCGTCGCGCTCAATCCGGCGATGATCGCGCTGGCGTCCTTCCTGCTGCGGAAAGAGGCGCTGCCGCCGCTCAAGCTGGCCGGCGTCGCGCTATGCCTGGCCGGAGCCGGGCTGGTCATCGTCGGCAAGAACCCGGACGCGCTGGCCGGCGCGGCCGGCGGCGGCGGCGACCTGCTGATCCTGGGCTGCGTCGCTTGCTGGGTGGCGTACAGCGTCGGTTCCCGCGGCCTGTCGCAGGCGCTGGGACCGCTGCAGACGGTCACCTGGTCCATCCTGCTGGGCACGGCGATGCTGTGGCTGGCTTCATGGCTGCGCGGCGACGCCAGCCTCGCCGCCCTCGAAAAATTGGACGCCGCGCAATGGGGCGGGTTGCTCTATCTGGGCGCGCTGGGCTCGGCGCTGGCCTATATCTGGTACTACGACGGCATCCGCCGGATCGGCGCCACCCGCGCCGGCGTATTCATCGCGCTCAATCCGCTCAGCGCGGTGCTGCTGGGCGCCGGCTTGCTGGGCGAGCGTTTGTCGCTGGAAATGGCGGTCGGCGGCGCGCTGGCCATCGCCGGCATCGTGCTCGGCAACCGGGCGGCCGGTCCTGGCTGGCGCGGTCTGAGGCCCTCCCGCCCCGCCTGAGTCCGCTTGTCGTTGCCAGCCAGAGAGCCGCAACGGATAATCGCCGTCCGTTTGACAAGGAACTGACAATGGACGAGACGAGCGTGCGCCTGTCCAAGCGCATGGTGGAACTGGGGCTATGCTCGCGGCGCGAGGCCGATGCCTGCATCGAGCAGGGCTTGGTGAAAGTGGACGGCAAAGTCGTCAATACGCTGGGCGCGCGGGTGCGGCCGGAGCAGCAAATCACGCTGGCCGGCAAACCGCAGGCTTTGGCGACGCTGCCGGTGACGATGCTGCTGAACCGGCCGGCAGACGAGGACGCTCCGCCGGAGCAGCTGTTGGGGACTGGCAGCCGCTCGCCTCAGGACGCGTCGGAGCAAGTCTGGCTGGCGCGCCACCGTCAGCACCTTAGCATCCTCGGCGCGGTGGATGAGCGATGCCACGGCCTGCTGGTCCTGACCCAGGATAAAAAGCTGCCCCGCCATCTGGCCGAATGCGAGATGGAGTTCCTGCTGCAAGTGGAGCAGGCGCCGGCGGCCGACGAACTGAAAGCGCGCGTCGCAGCCATCCGCCTGGACGGCAAACCCTTGCGCCAATGCAAGATCAGCCGCCAGAGCGACCATCAGCTGCGCTGCGCGGTTTACGCGCCGCGCGCCGGCTTCTTCGCCGAAATCAGCCACCAGCTCGGCGTCCGCCTGCAAAGCGCGCGCTGCATCCGCATCGGCCGCCTGGCCTTGGCCGGGCTGCAGCCGGGGCAATGGCGCTATCTACAGCCGTTCGAACGCTTCTGACCCCTGCCCGCGCCAGCCCGCCGGACGCCGCTCCGCGCGGGCCGCTCGCCTTCGGCTTCCCGTTCGACGGCGATGCGCGTCGCCCGGCCGCCGCCGACCGCTTCCTAGCGAACAGGTCAAGGCGCGCGGGATGGCTTCGTGCCAAAATGAAAGTTGAATAAAAATAATAAATTTATCGGAACTCGGTTCCTGATATTCCGTCTTTATACCATCCAGCCATTCAACCGGAATTCCGCCCATGCCCCACGACACCCCCTTGATCACCACCATCGTCGGCGGCCTGGTCTTCGCCTTCGCGCTCGGCGCGCTGGCCCTGCGCCTCAGGCTGCCGCCGCTGGTGGGCTATCTCTGCGCCGGCATCCTGGTCGGCCCGTTCACGCCGGGTTTCCAGGCGGACACGGCGCTGGCGCCGGAGCTGGCGGAGCTGGGGGTGATCCTGCTGATGTTCGGCGTCGGACAGCATTTTTCGATCAAGGACCTGATGGCGGTGAAAACCATCGCCGTCCCCGGCGCGCTGGTGCAAATCACGGTGGCGACACTGCTGGGCGTGGGACTGTCGCACTTCCTCGGCTGGCCGCTTGGCGAGGGCGTGGTGTTCGGCCTGGCGCTGTCGGTGGCCAGCACCGTGGTGCTGCTGCGCGCGCTGGAGGAATACGGCTGGCTGGACAGCGAGGATGGCAAGGTGGCGGTGGGCTGGCTGGTGGTGGAAGACTTGGTGATGGTGCTGACCCTGGTGCTGTTGCCGGCCTTCGCCGGCGCGCTGGGCGGCGGGCAAGCCGCGCCGTCCTGGGGCCAGCTGGGCTGGACGCTGGCGCTGACCGTGGCCAAGGTCGCGGCTTTCGTCGCGTTGATGCTGATCGTCGGCCGCCGCTTCATTCCGTGGATGCTGGAGCTCATCGTCCACACCGGCAGCCGCGAGCTGTTCCGGCTGGGCGTGCTGGCCACCGCGCTGGGCGTGGCCTACGGCGCCACCCAGCTGTTCCAGATTTCGTTCGCGCTGGGCGCCTTCTTCGCTGGCATGGTGATGGCCGAGTCGCCGTTCAGCCACCGCGCCGCCGAAGAGTCGCTGCCGCTGCGCGAGGCGTTCGCCGTGCTGTTCTTCGTGTCGGTGGGCATGCTGCTGAACCCTGAAGTGCTGCTGAAGGACACCGCGGTGCTGCTGGCCACCGTGCTGATCATCGTGGTCGGCAAATCGGCGGCGGCCTACGGCATCGTCCGCCTGTTCCGCCGCAGCCACCACACAAGCCTGCGCATCGCCGCCAGCCTGTCGCAAATCGGCGAATTTTCGTTCATCCTGGCCGGACTGGGCATGTCGCTGGGCTTGCTCAGCGCGCGCGGCCAGGCGCTGATCCTGGCCGGCTCCATCGTGTCCATCCTGTTCAATCCGATGATGTTCGCGCTGGCCGAGCGCTACAGCCGCCGCGCGGAGGCGGCGGCCTGAGCCGGCCCCGAACCGAACATTTGCCGGCCCTGCCGGCGGCTATGATAGAATCGCGCGCAACGCGTTCAATTTGCTATGAAAAAACTCATCGCCACGCTGTGCCTGCTTTGCCTCGCCCTGCCTGCCTTGGCAGGCCGCTTGCTGCCCGACGGCCTGGTGGTGGGCAGGCTGGCCGGCGTCGACGACTCCGGCATCGAGTTCGTCCGCTCCGACCGCACGCTGCTTCAGCGCTTATCGGCGCTGATCGCCATCGAGCCGCAGCATTTCGCGCTCGCCACCGGCCTGCGCGTCTTCGATGAGCACAACCGCTTCCTGCTGAGCGGACAACTGAACGCTCTGAAAGGCCGCACCATAGGCGTGACCTTCGATCAGCAAGGCAATATCAACCGCATCTGGGCGCTGGGCGACGACGAGATCGAGGCGCTGAAACAGCGCCAGGCCCAGATCCAACCCTGAAACCGAATACGAGCTGGAACCGAGTAGCAATGAAGAAGGTATACATCAAGACCTTCGGCTGCCAGATGAACGAGTACGATTCCGACAAGATGGCGGACGTGCTGGGCAGCGCCGAAGGCATGGTCAAGACGGACAACCCGGAAGAAGCCGACGTCATCCTGTTCAACACCTGTAGCGTGCGGGAAAAGGCTCAGGAGAAAGTGTTCTCCGACCTGGGCCGCATCCGCCCGCTGAAGGAAGCCAATCCCAATCTGATCATCGGCGTCGGCGGCTGCGTGGCCAGCCAGGAGGGCGACGCCATCGTCAAGCGCGCGCCCTACGTCGACGTGGTGTTCGGCCCGCAAACGCTGCACCGCCTGCCGGATCTGATCGAGAGCCGCAAGCAAAGCGGCCGTTCGCAGGTGGACATCTCCTTCCCGGAAATCGAAAAGTTCGACCACATCCCGCCGGCCAAGGTGGATGGCGGCGCGGCTTTCGTCTCCATCATGGAAGGCTGTTCCAAATACTGCTCGTTCTGCGTGGTGCCGTATACCCGCGGCGAGGAGGTGTCGCGCCCGTTCGAGGACGTGCTGACCGAAATCGCCGGCCTCGCCGCCCAGGGCGTCAAGGAAATCTCGCTCTTGGGCCAGAACGTCAACGCCTACCGCGGCCTGATGAGCGACGGCGAGATCGCCGACTTCGCGCTGCTGCTGGAATACGTGCACGAAATCCCTGGCGTGGAGCGCATCCGCTTCACCACCAGCCACCCGCGCGAGTTCAGCCAGCGCATCATCGACTGCTACGCCAAGCTGCCCAAGCTGGTCTCCCACCTGCACCTGCCGGTGCAGAGCGGCTCCGACCGCGTGCTGATGGCGATGAAGCGCGGCTACACCGGCCTGGAGTACAAGTCCATCATCCGCAAGCTGCGCGCGATCCGCCCGGACCTGTGCCTGAGCTCGGACTTCATCGTCGGCTTCCCCGGCGAAACCGAGGCCGACTTCGAGCAGACGCTGAAACTGGTGCGCGACTGTGAATTCGACTTCAGCTTCGTGTTCATCTACAGCCCGCGCCCGGGCACCCCGGCGTCCAACCTGCCGGACGACACTCCCCACGCCGAGAAAGTGCGCCGCCTGGAGGCGCTGAACGAGGTGATCGAAGCCAAGGGCTTCGAAATCAATAAGGCGATGGTCGGCTCGGTGCAGCGCGTGCTGGTGGAAAACGTCTCGAAGAAAGACGCCTCGATGCTGGCGGCGCGCACCGCCAACAACCGCGTGGTCAACTTCGCCGGCCATCCGCGCCTGCTGGGCCAGACGGTGGATGTCAGAATCACCGAAGCCCGCCCGCACTCGCTGGCCGGCGAGGTGGTGGTCAACGAGATCGCCTGACCGGGAGAGGAGCCGGCTTGCTATGCAATGCGCATCGCGCGGCGTATGCTCGGCTGGTTCCGATACGGAGGATTTCAAGATGTTCGTCGTCTCGCTGACCTATACCGCCCCGCTGTCCGATGTCGACGCGCTGCTGGATGCCCACGTCGCCTGGCTGAAACAAGCCTACGCAGACGGCGCCTTCCTGGCCTCCGGCCGCAAGGTGCCGCGCGAGGGCGGCGTGATCCTGGCGCGCGGCGAGCGCGCGGCGCTGGAAGCCCGCCTTGCCGGGGACCCGTTCGCCAGGGGCGGCGTCGCCCGCTACGACATCATCGAATTCGTGCCCGGCATGACGGCCGCCGGACTGGAAAGCCTGAAGGAAGCATGAACGCGAGCGGCATCAAGGCCCTGCTGCTGGACCTGGACGACACGCTGTTCGACGACAGCCACGCCACCCATCAGGCGTTTTCCGCCTTCATCGGGCCGTATGCCGCCCGTTTCGCCGAATCCGAAACCGAGCTGTTCCGCCGCTGGCGCGCCTGCGTCGACCGCCACTGGCGGCGCTTCGAGGCCGGCGAGCTGACGATAGAACAGCAGCGCCACGAACGGCTGCGCGACTTTCTCGGCCTGCCGCATATCGCCGAAGACGAAGCCGCGCGTCTGTTCCAGCCGTATATGGACGCCTACCGCCGCCACCGCCGGCTCACGCCCGGAGCGGCAGGCTTTCTCGACGCCACCCGTCATTTGATCCGCATCATCGTCAGCAACGGCGGCGCCGAACAACAGCGGGCCAAGCTGGCGCACCTGGGCATCGCCCACCACTTCCGCCACGTCGTCACCGTGGAGGACGCCGGCGCCGCCAAACCGGACCCGCGCATCTTCCACCACGCGCTGGCGCTGGAAAACCTCGCGCCCGAGCACTGCCTGATGGTGGGCGACGACCCTGAGCGGGACATCGAACCGACCCGCCGGCTGGGCATGGCCGCCTGCCTGGTTTCGCATGGCAGCCACGCCGCCGTTTTTCAACAGTTAAGCGAACAATTGCACACGCATGAGCACTAGCGAATCCCTCAGCTTCAACCCGGTGGACAACGAGCGGCTGGCCCGCCTGTGCGGCCCGCTGGACGAAAACCTGAAACAGGTGGAGACCGGCCTGGACGTCGTCGTCCAGCGCCGCGGCGAAGCCTTCCGCGCGCAGGGCCCGGCCGCCAAGCTGGCGGTGGAAGCGCTGACCCGGCTCTATTTGCTGGCGGAGAAACAGGACGTCTCGGTCGACGACGTGCAGCTGACCCTGGTGGAGCTGCGCCAGCAGCAATCCGCCGCCGAGCAGGAAGAGTCGCCGGTGCTGGCCACCCGCCGCGGCGACCTGAAAGGCCGCACCCCGAACCAGGCGCGCTACATCAAGGCCATCCAGCAGCACGACGTCACTTTCGGCATCGGCCCGGCCGGCACCGGCAAGACCTACCTCGCCGTGGCCTGCGCGGTGGACGCGATGGAGCGCGACGCGGTCAAGCGCATCGTGCTGGTGCGCCCGGCGGTGGAGGCCGGCGAGAAGCTGGGCTTCCTGCCCGGCGACCTGGCGCAGAAGGTGGACCCATACCTGCGCCCGCTGTACGACGCGCTGTACGACCTGATGGGCTTCGACCGCGTGACCCGGCTGTTCGAGAAGAACCTGATCGAGATCGCGCCGCTGGCCTATATGCGCGGCCGCACGCTGAACCACGCCTTCATCATCCTGGACGAGGCGCAGAACACCACGCCGGAGCAGATGAAGATGTTCCTGACCCGGATCGGCTTCGGCTCCCGCGCGGTGATCACCGGCGACGTCACCCAGATCGACCTGGCCCGCCACCAGAAGAGCGGCCTGGTCGAGGTGGAGCGCATCCTCGGCCATGTGCGCGGCATCCACTTCCATCATTTCAACAGCAACGACGTGGTGCGCCATCCGCTGGTGCAGAAAATCGTCGACGCCTACGACCATTACCAAAGCAAGCAAGATGAAAAAAGCTAAACGCAACCCGCTGCTGGCCCGCCTGGCCGAGCGGCTGGAACTGACCCTGGACGTGCGCAGCGACGCCGGCCTCCTGCCCGAGCCCGCGCTGATCCGCCGCGCCTGCCAGGCCGCGCTGCGTCGCGACGTCAAACAAGCGCAGATCAGCATCGTCATCGTCGACGCCGCTGAAGGCCGTCAGCTCAACAACGACTATCGCGGCAAGGATTATGCGACCAACGTTTTGTCCTTCGCGCTGAACGAGGGCGAACCGGTGGCCGGCCTGCCGCTGTTCGGCGATCTGGTGCTGTGCGCGCCGGTGGTGGAGCAGGAAGCCGCCGAGCAGAACAAGGACCTGATGGCCCACTACGCCCACCTGCTGGTGCACGGCATGCTGCACCTGCAGGGCTTCGATCACGAAGAGGACGAAGAGGCCGAAGCGATGGAAGCGCTTGAAACCGTAATCGTTAAACAGCTAGGATATCCCGATCCCTACCACGAGGAGCACATCTAAGAAATGGAAGACCCCAGTAAACCGCGACCCAGTTGGCTTGAACGCCTGTCCACCATGCTCTTGCGCGAGCCGGAAGACCGCGAGGAGTTGATCGAGCTGTTGCACAACGCCTTCGAGCGCAATCTGCTCGACGCCGAGGCCCTCGGCATGATCGAAGGCGTGCTGGAGGTCAGCGAGCTGACCGTGCGCGACGTGATGATTCCGCGCAGCCAGATGCACGTGCTGAACATCGACGACCCCATCGCCCGCTTCCTGCCGACCGTGATCGATTCCGGCCACTCGCGCTTCCCGGTGATAGGCGAAAGCAAGGATGACGTGCAAGGCATCCTGCTGGCCAAGGAGTTGCTGCGTTACTTCCATGCGCCCTCCACCTTCAATCTGAAGAACGTGCTGCGCCCGGCGGTGTTCGTGCCGGAGTCCAAGCCGCTGAACGTGCTGCTGCGCGACTTCCGCGCCACCCACAACCACATGGCGGTGGTGGTGGACGAGTACGGCGGCGTCTGCGGCCTGGTGACCATCGAAGACGTGATCGAACAGATCGTCGGCGACATCGAGGACGAATACGACATCGACGACGACGAGGACGACATCGTGCCGGTGCGCGGCAACGAGCGTTACCGCGTCAAGGCGCTGACCGAGATCGAAGACTTCAACCACTACTTCGGCACCGACTACGCCGACGACGACGTCGACACCGTCGGCGGCCTGGTGATCTCGCTGACCGGCCACCTGCCCAAGCGCGGCGAGAAGATCGAAGCCGCCGGCCTGCGCTTCACCGTGCTGCGCGCCGACAGCCGCCGCCTGGACACCCTGCTGGTGGAACGCATCCAGGCCTCCGTCGACATGGCCGAATAAGGCTATGCTGAATGCAGCCGGCAGCCGCCGGCTGTAACTCTCGTATTCAACTGCAACAAGCCCCATGCGAATCCTGATCCTGCTATTGGCCGCCGCGCTGGCCGGCGCCCTCACCCTGTTTGCCTTCGCCCCCTATCGGCTGTTCTGGCTGATGCCGATCGCGCTGGCCGCGCTGGTCGAGCTGCTACAGCGCGAGCCGCGCCGCGCGTTCTGGATAGGCTATGCCTGGGGACTGGGCGCCTATGTCAGCAACTTCCGCTGGATCTACGACAGCCTACACGACGTGGCCGGCCTGCCGGCCTGGATCGCCGCGCCGCTGGTGCTGTTGCTGCCGGCCTATCTGGCGCTGTACCCGGGCCTGGCCTCCTGGCTGGCCTGCCGCATCGATCCTCGGCCGGGCGTGCGCTGGCTGCTGGCCTTCCCCGCTGCCTGGGAATTGGGCGAATGGCTGCGCGGCTGGGTGATGACCGGCTTTCCCTGGGGCGCGGCCGGCTACTCGCAGATCACCGAAAGCCCGCTGGCCGGCTACGCGCCGGTCGGCGGCATCCACCTGGTCAGCTACCTGGTGGCGCTGTCCGCCGGCGCCCTGGCCATGCTCGCGCGCGCCGGCATGCGGCAGCGCATCGGCATCCTGATCGCCGCCGCGCTGGTCTGGGGCAGCGGCGTGTGGCTGCACGACCTCGAGTGGACCCATCCGGTCGGCAAGCCGATCACGGTGGCGCTGGGCCAGGGCAATATCGCCCAGGAATTGAAGTGGTCGCCGGAGAACCTGGAAAACTCGCTGCTCACCTATTACCGCCAGGTGGCGATGACCCGCGCCGACCTGATGATCCTGCCGGAAACCGCGCTGCCCTTGTTTCTCGACGACCTGCCGTCCGGCTATTTGTCGATGATCCGCGGCGAGGCGTCCCGCTCCGGCATGGCGCTGGCCACCGGCATCCCCCGCCGCACCAACGACGGCCGCGGCTATCTGAACTCGGTGGTGGCGCTGTCCGACCCCAAGATGCCCTACTACGCCAAGGACCATCTGGTGCCCTTCGGCGAGTTCGTGCCGCTGCCGGGCCTGATAGGCTGGATCTACCAGCACATGGACATGCCGCTGTCCGGCTTCAGCCGCGGCGGCGCGGATCAGGCGCCGCTGACACTGGCCGGACACAAGGTGGCGTTCAACGTCTGCTACGAAGACAGTTTTGGCGAGGAGCTGATCGGCCCGGCCTCCCGCGCCGACATGCTAGCCAACGTCAGCAATCTGGCCTGGTTCGGCAAGAGCGAGGCGATGAGCCAGCACCTGCAGCTGTCACAGGCGCGTTCGCTGGAAACCGGCCGCTACATGCTGCGCGCCACCAATAACGGCATGACCGCCATCATCCGACCGGACGGCGAGATTTCAGCAGTCGCCGCCCCGTTCACCGCCCAGGTGCTGACCGGCTTCGCCCAAAGCCGCCAGGGTCTGACGCCTTACATGCGCGTCGGCAACTTGCCGGTCATCATCGGCTGCGGCGCGCTGCTGCTGCTGGCACTGCTGCTGGGCTGGCGTCGCCGCGGCCAGCACTAAGAACGAATCTGCGCGCCTCAAACAAAAAGCCCGGTGTCCGCCACCGGGCTTTTTCCACCCAATCCAGCGCGGCCGCCGCGCCGCTCAGCCCCTGACCGAGAAGCGCGACACCAGTTGCCGCAGATTGGCCGCCAATTGGTGCATATTGTGGATGGCCTGCGACGCCGACTGCGACGCCGACGCGTTGCTGGTGGCGCTGTGAGCGATCTGCTCCACATGCTGGGCGATGGTCTGGCTGGCCGCGCTCTGCTCCTGCAGCGCGTGGGAAATATCGCCGATCACCGCCACCACGCCGCTGGCGCTGTCCTGGATGCGGGCGATCTCGGAACCCGCCTGCTCGGCCAGCCCTAGCCCCGCCTTCACCCGCGACACCGCCTCCTCCATGCTGTGGCGGGAATGCTCGGCCCCCTGCTGCACATCCTGGATCATGGAGGCGATTTCCTGCGTCGCCTGCGCCGTGCGCTCGGACAGCTTGCGCACCTCGTCGGCCACCACCGCGAAGCCGCGCCCCATCTCCCCGGCGCGCGCCGCCTCGATCGCCGCGTTCAAGGCCAGCAGATTGGTCTGGTCGGCGATATCCTTGATCACCTGCATGATGCTGGAAATGGTCTGGGTCTTGTCCGCCAGGCTGGTGATGATGCCCGAGGTCTGGTCGACCGCGTCGTTGATGCGCCGCATTTCGCTGACCGCCTCGGCGATCACCGCGCCGCCGCTCTTGGACAGCGTGCCGGACTCGTTGGCCAGGTTGCGCGCATCCTGCGAGCGGTCGGAAATGTGATTGACGCTGACGGTGAGCTGCTCGATCGACGCCGCCATCGCGGTGGCCGCCGCGCTCTGCTGCTCGGAGCCGCGCCCCACCGCCTCGGCCTCGCCGGTCACCTTGCTGCTGACCTGGGACAGCTGGTTGGCGCCGTCTATGATGTCGCGCACCAGCCGCTCCAGCTCGCGCTGCATCGCGCCCACCGCCGACATCAGGCTGTCCTGATCGCCCTCCCTCACCGCCACGTCCTCGTCCAGATGGCCGGCGGCGATGCGCTTGACCACCGCCACCGTCTCCTGCGGATCCGCGCCCAGCTGGCTCAGCACATTGCGCAATATCATGCCGCCCATACCCAGCAGCACCAGCAGCGCCGCCGCCAGCACGCCGCCTAGCCACAATAGCTCCCGATGGAAGGCGGCTGAAACATCGTCCAGATAAATGCCAGTGCCGACGATCCAATGCCACTTCGGCGTGGTGGTGACATAGGAAATTTTGGGCTGCGGCTGATCGAAGCCGGGTTTGCTCCACACGTACTCGCCATAACCGCCTCCGCCGGGCGATGAAATCGCGTTCTGGAACAGCGTCTTCAATTCGATGCCGTTCGGATCCTTCACTCCGGCCAGGTTCTTGCCGATCAGCTCCGGTTTGGCGCCGTGGGCGACGTAATTCCAGTCCGAGTCATAGGCGAAGAAATAATCCGCCTTCTCGTAATGCATCGAACTCAGCGCCTTGGACAGCATGCGCTTGGCGTCGGCCTCGCCGATCTTGCCGCTCTCCACCAGCTTCTCGTAGCTGGATACCAGGCCCACCGCGCTCTGCACCAGATTGCGCACCTTGTCCTGCCTGTCCTGCAGCATCACCTGGCGCTGGTTGTACACCGATACCACGCCCAGGCCGCACACCACCACCACCACCAACGCCATCAAGCCGACCAGCCGGGCCTTCAGGCTCAAGCCTGCGTTTGCCATTTCCCGCTCCTTCCCCAACCCCGCACGTATTCGTGCTTGTTTTGATAGTTCGATTACAAAATTATTCTAGAAACGGATGCCCCCCACCGCCATGCCGTTTTGCGCACTCCGATCAAGCGCAAGGCTCGCAGGCATGAAAAAGCCCGGACATGCCGGGCTTGAGGGACGGGTCGATCAGACGCGGAAGCTGGAGAACAGCTGCCGCATGCTGCTGGCCGAATGCGACAGCTCGGACAGCGTGTCGCGCACGGTTTGCAAGGCGTCGTCGCTGTCGACGATGCGGCCGTTGATCTGCTCCGTGCTCTGGGCGATCATCGTGGTGGCCTTGTGCTGCTCGCTGGTGGACAAGGTGATCTCGTTCATCTTGGCCATGACCTCCTGCATCGCCTGCTGGATCTGTTCGATGCGCTGCACCGCGCCCAGCGTCAGCTCCACGCCGCCATCCACCGAGCTGACGGTGCGCTGCATATTGCTGACCGCCTGGCTGGTTTCCTCGCGGATGGTGCTGACCATGCCGGAAATCTCCACCGTGGCCTGGCCGGTGCGCTCGGCCAGCTTGCGCACTTCGTCGGCCACCACCGCGAAGCCGCGGCCCATTTCGCCGGCGCGCGCCGCTTCGATCGCCGCGTTCAGCGCCAGCAGATTGGTCTGATCGGCGATGTCCTTGATCACATTGGTGATGCCGCTGATCTGCTGCGAGCGCTGATCAAGCGAGCCCAGCATCGTGGACAGTCCCTTCACCGCCTCGACGGTGCTGTTCATCTCCTGCGAGATCTGCTGCATGCCGTGCGCGCTCTCGCTGGAAACCTGGCCGGTATGGTTGACCAGGCCGTCCGCCTCGCGTGCCGCGTCGGCGATGTGCGAGATGCTGACGGTGATCTCCTCCAGCGTGGCCGCGTTGGAACTGGACACGTCGGAAATCTGGCGCGAATCGTGCGCCACCTTGTCCACGGTGTCGGTCACGCTCTCGACGCCGCCGGTCACCCGTTCGGCCTCTTCCTTCACCGCGATGAACATCTTCTGCAATTGGCCGATGAAGCGGTTGAACGCGGTGGCGGTTTCGGCGATCTCATCCTGGCCGGTCACCTGGATGCGGCGGGTCAGGTCGCCTTCGCCCTGAGAAATTTCCAGCATCGCGTTGCGCAGGCGGCCCAGGCCGGCCAGCATCTTGCTCAGCATCACGCTCGCCACCGGGATCAGGATCAACACGCACAGCGCGCCGATGCCGATCACGGTCAGCAGCAAGGTGTTCAGCGGCCCGGTGACCACCGACTCGTCGGTCACCACGCCCAGCAGCCAATTAGTGCCCTCTACCGGCTGCACCTCGATCAGCTTGCTCTCGCCGCCGATGCTGACCTCTTGCATCGTGGTATCGGTCGCCAGCTTGGTCAGACGGTCGCTGGTCAGCTCCGGCACTTTCTCGGACAGCGGCTTCAGCGTCAGGCTGGCGTCCGGGTGGGCGATCACCTTGCCGCTCTTGTCCACCAGGAAAGCGTAACCGTTGCCGCGCAGCTTGACCGACAGCACGGTCTTGACCAGGTCGTCGATGAAGATGTCGCCGCCGACCACAGCCTTCAGCGTGCTGCCGTCCTTGACCGGCGACACGAAGGTCACCACCAGCTTCTTGGTGTCGAAATCGACATAGGGATCGGAGACACCGGGATTGCCGCTGGCCGCCGCCTGCTGATACCACGGCCGCGCCACCGGATCGTAGCCTTGCGGCTGCGGCTTCATGTCGGAGCGTATCATCACATGGTCGGCGGTGCCGATATAGGTCATGTCGAAGCCGCCCGCCTGGCTCATCCTGGCCAGGGTCTGCCGCGGATCCGGCGTGCCCACCAGCGGATTGGCCGCGATCACCACGCCCACCTTGCTCTTGTACCAGCTGCTCACCAGGGCCGAGTAGCCCTTGGAAGTGCCGCCCAACTCATTATCGACGCCCCGGACGATCTCATTCCGCATCTGGCCGTAAACCAGCACGGTAATCACCATACCCAGCAATACCAGCAGCAGGGCAATCACTGCAATCAGCTTGACACGCAAAGAGCGCATTACACTTCCTCCTCATCCCCAATTACTTGCCAGGCCGCATCGACCGCGGCTAGCGGCATCGGGCGCTGTTATCTTGTAAACCTCTACTCAGGTTTAGTCCGAATAAGCATAAAGCTCAACGAACAATTCCCTTCTCGCAAATTTTGCCCTCCATTTTTCCAGATGGCATGAAACATCCACTCCATCGGCAGCGCCGGCCATCGCACGACAGTCAGACAATTGGCGGCGGGCATCTCAATGTAAATGGCTGGTCGCAGATATGCAATGCCCGCGTTACAACTTGCCGCTCCCATCCAGGCGCCATGCTTGAAAATCGGCATGCCGCGCTCGTCCCCCGCCGCCTCCGTGCTAGCATGCCGTCTATACGACAATGGAGACCCCCATGCACCTGAGCGCCATGTTCGTCCATCCGGTGAAGTCCTGCCGCGGCATCGCCTTCGACCGCGCCTACGCGGGCAAGCTGGGCTTGCTTCACGACCGCGAATGGCTGCTGGTCAGCCCGGACGGCCAACAGATCACCGCGCGCACGCATCCCCAACTGGTCACCGTCCGCGCCGAGCTGTTGCCGGGCGGCGTGCTGCTGCATCGCGCCGGCAAACCGCCGATCTTCGCGATGGCCACCGTATACACCCGGCCTCATCCGGCCCAGGTGTGGAAAGACGGCTTCCAAGCCTGGCACGGCGACGAGCGCGTCGACGCCTGGTTCGCCGACATCCTCGGCTGCGAATGCCGGCTGCTATGGCTGGGCGCGCAATCCAACCGTCCGTTCAAGGGCGGGCCCGAGACGATGAGCTTCGCCGACGGCTATCCCTTCCTGCTGGTCAACCAAGCTTCGCTCGACGATTTGAACCGCCAGCTCCCCGAGCCCGTCACGCTGCGCCACTTCCGCCCCAATCTGGTTGTGGCCGGCGCCTACCCGTGGGAGGAGGATGATTGGCAGGTGATCCGCATCGGCGATGTCGAATTCGACGTGATGAAGCCCTGCGCGCGCTGCGTGCTGACCACCGTGGATCCGGACCTGGGCGAAAAACGCGCCGACGGCGAGCCGCTGCAGACCCTGGTCCGCACCCGCCGCCTGGATGAAGGCGTCTGCTTCGGCATGAACCTGCGCGCCCGCAACGAAGGCGTGCTTGAGCTGGACGCGCCGGTCGAGGTTCTGGAACAGCGCTACAGCTTCTAGACTGGGCTGCCGGCAAGTGCTTACAATCTGTCAATGAATCTGCAAGCGCTCATTGAAGATATCCGGCAGCAAGTGCTGCCGTTTTACGACCGGGGCCAGGTCGCCGACTACATCCCGGCGCTGGCCTCAGTGCCGCCGCATCAGTTCGGTTTCGCCATCCACACCCTGGATGGACAGGAATACGGCTGCGGCGAAGCCGACGTCCCCTTCTCCATCCAAAGCATCAGCAAAGCCTTCATGCTGGCCCTGACGCTGCAGGCCGACGGCGAGGCGCTGTGGCGCCACGTCGGCAAGGAACCGTCCGGCAATCCGTTCAACTCGCTGGTGCAGCTGGAATACGAGCATGGTATTCCGCGCAATCCCTTCATCAACGCCGGCGCGCTGGCGGTCACCGATCGCGCGATCAGCCATTTCGGCGACGCGCACTTGCAGCTGCTGGCCTGGCTGAGGAATGAGGCCGGCAACCCCGGCCTCATCGCCGACGAGGCGATCGCCGCCTCGGAACGCGAGCACGGCGACCGCAACGCGGCGCTGGCCCACTTCATGAAAAGCTATGGCAACCTCGACCATCCAGTGGAGACAGTGCTGGATCATTACTTCCACAACTGCAGCATCGCGATGAGCTGCCGCGAGCTGGCCCGCGCCGGCCTGTTCCTGGCCAACCACGGCGTCTCGCCGCAGACCGGACGACAATACCTGAGCCGCAGCCAGGCCAAACAGGTGAACGCCGTCATGCTGACTTGCGGCACTTACGACGCCGCCGGCGAATTCGCCTACCGCGTCGGCCTGCCGGTGAAAAGCGGCGTCGGCGGCGGCCTGCTGGCGGTGATTCCGGGCAAGATGAGCATCGCGGTATGGAGCCCGCAGCTGGATGCCCGCGGCAACTCGGTGCTGGGCCTGGAGGCGCTGGACCGCTTCACCACCCGCACCGGACTGTCCATCTTCTAGACGCGACAAAGCCGGGCCGCTAGGCAAACCCGGCTTTCCAGACATGAAAAAAGCCAGCTCCAAGGAGCTGGCTTTTTCTTTCAACTTCGTCGATTAATCGGCGGAGTTGTCTTCTACGGCAACGGCGTCTTCCGGACGGTCCACCAGCTCTACCAGAGCCATCGGGGCGTTGTCGCCCTTGCGGAAACCGTACTTCAGGATGCGCACGTAACCGCCATTGCGGGTAGCGTAGCGCGAGCCGAGCACGTCGAAGAGTTTAACCACGATTTCGCGGTCACGGGTGCGGTCGAACGCCAGACGACGGTTGGCGAGAGACGGCTTTTTGCCGAGCGTAATGAGCGGCTCGGCCACACGACGCAGTTCCTTGGCCTTCGGCAGCGTGGTCACGATAACTTCGTGCTTCAGCAGCGAGTTGGCCATGTTACGCAGCATCGCCAGACGATGGCTGGTCGTGCGGTTCAGTTTACGATTACTGTAACGATGACGCATTGTTAATGTCCTTTAGTCTCAAACTTACGGCTTTTCCAGACCAGCCGGAGGCCAGTTCTCGAGCTTCATGCCGAGAGTCAGGCCCTTGGAAGCGAGAACTTCCTTGATCTCGTTCAGCGACTTGCGGCCGAGGTTCGGAGTCTTCAGAAGCTCGGTTTCGGTGCGCTGGATCAGATCGCCGATGTAATAAATGTTCTCTGCTTTCAGGCAGTTGGCCGAACGGACCGTCAGTTCAAGATCGTCTACCGGACGCAGCAGGATCGGATCGATCGGCGGCGCCTTTTCAACGACTTCTTCAACCGCTGTGCCCTGGAGGTCAGCAAAGATCGACAGCTGGTCCATCAGGATGCGGGCTGCGTTGCGCACAGCCTGCTCCGGCTCGATGACGCCGTTGGTCTCGATGTCGAGAACCAGGCGGTCGAGGTCGGTACGCTGTTCCACACGGGCGCTTTCCACAGCGAAGCTCACACGGCGAACCGGCGAGAAGGAAGCGTCCAGTTGAATGGTACCGATGGAACGGTTGTCGTCATGGCTGGTGCGAACGGACACCGGCTGATAGCCGCGACCCTTCTCCACCTTGACCTCCATGTCGATCTTGCCGCCGGAGGAGATGTGACAAATCACGTGTTCCGGATTGATCACTTCCACATCATGCGGCAGCTCGATATCGCTAGCCAAGACAGCGCCCTCGCCTTCCTTTTTCAAGGTCAGCACGACACTGTCGCGACCATGCAGCTTAAGCACTACGCCCTTGAGGTTGAGGAGGATGTCAACGACATCCTCCCGCACGCCGTCAAGTGCGGAATACTCATGCAAAACGCCAGCGATAGTCACTTCGGTCGGAGCATAGCCCGGCATCGACGACAGCAGGATACGACGCAGCGAATTGCCCAGGGTATGGGCATAGCCGCGCTCGAACGGCTCCATCGACACGCGAGCGTGAGTGGCGGAAACCGGCTGTACGTCGATCAGACGAGGTTTCAGAAATTCCGAAGCGCTGTTTTGCATAGTCATTCCCTAAGAGCTAGCGATTACTTGGAGTAGAATTCCACAACGAGTTGTTCGTTGATATCGCTAGACAGTTCGGAACGTTCCGGAGTGGATTTGAAAACGCCTTCCATTTTCTTGGAGTCAACAGACACCCAAGACGGGAAGCCGCCTTGCTCGGCCAGAGCCAGGCCTTCGACGATACGGGCCTGCTTCTTGGCCTTCTCACGGACGGTCACTACGTCACCGGCTTTAACCTGGTAGGACGGAATGTTCACAACCTGGCCGTTCACAACGATAGCCTTGTGGCTGACCAGCTGGCGCGCTTCGGCGCGAGTGGAGCCAAAGCCCATGCGATATACAACGTTGTCCAGGCGGGACTCAAGCAGCTTCAGCAGGTTTTCACCAGTGGAGCCCTTGCGGCGAACAGCTTCCGCAAAGTAATTGCGGAACTGACGCTCGAGTACGCCGTAGATGCGGCGGATTTTCTGCTTTTCACGCAGCTGGACGCCGTAGTCCGACAGACGGCCGCGACGGGCGCCGTGCTGGCCGGGGGCAGCATCCAGTTTGCATTTGGAATCCAGTGCACGACGCGCGCTCTTCAGGAAAAGGTCGGTGCCTTCACGACGAGCGAGCTTGCACTTCGGGCCAATATAACGTGCCATGTTCTCACACTCTCCGAATTAGATACGACGTTTTTTGGGCGGACGGCAACCGTTGTGCGGTACCGGCGTCACGTCGGAGATGCTGGTGATCTTGAAACCCAGCGAGTTGAGTGCGCGAACAGCGGATTCACGACCCGGGCCCGGGCCTTTGATACGAACTTCGAGGTTCTTCACACCATATTCTTGGGCAACTTTACCAGCGTGCTCTGCAGCTACCTGAGCAGCAAAGGGTGTACTCTTGCGCGAGCCCTTAAAACCAGCGCCGCCAGAGGTAGCCCAAGACAGTGCATTGCCTTGACGGTCGGTGATAGTGATGATGGTGTTGTTGAACGAAGCGTGCACGTGCACGATGCCTTCGCTAACAGACTTGCGCACTTTTTTACGTACACGGACAGCTGTGTTTGCTTTAGCCATTCTCTGTGTTCCTTAGTTTACTTCTTGCCGGCAATCGCCTTGCGCGGGCCCTTGCGGGTACGAGCATTGGTGCGAGTGCGTTGACCGCGGCACGGCAAGCCGCGACGATGGCGGAAGCCGCGATAGCAGCCCATGTCCATCAGACGCTTGATGCTCATGGTGATTTCACGACGCAGATCACCTTCAACGGTGAACTTGGCGACTTGATCACGCAGAGTCTCCATCTCAGCTTCAGTCAGATCCTTCACCTTGGTGGAAGGATTCACGCCAGCTGCAGCACAAATTTGCTGAGCGCGAGTCTGACCGACGCCGAAAATTGCCTGCAGGCCGATAACGGCATGCGCATGATTGGGGATGTTTACCCCTGCAATACGGGCCATACTCTTTCCTTAAGCCTTAAGACCTTGAAAAGTTTGCGATTGTATCACGCAAATCGAGGTCTAACAAATGTTAGCCTTGTTTTTGCTTGTGACGCGGGTCCGTGCAGATCACGCGAACTACGCGATTGCGACGAATGATTTTGCAATTACGGCAAATCTTCTTTACAGAAGGCTGTACTCGCATGTTCAGATCCTTTCAAATCCAAAAAAGAGCGAATGCGTTACTTCGCACGGAACACAATACGGGCTCTGGACAGATCGTATGGAGTCAACTCCACAGTCACCTTGTCACCTGGCAGGATGCGGATGTAATGCATCCGCATCTTCCCAGAGATATGCCCGAGTACCACGTGTCCATTTTCAAGCTTGATCTTGAAAGTTGCGCTGGGCAAATTTTCCAAGATCTCGCCCTGCATCTGGATAGTGTCTTCCTTAGCCATATAACCCAGTGTCAACTCGTGTGTCAGCGGGTAAGGGCGTTGCCTTTGAAGTTAGCCTTCTTCAGCAAGCTCTCGTACTGATGCGACAACACATAGGACTGCACCTGCGCCATGAAGTCCATCGTCACCACCACGATGATCAGCAGCGATGTACCGCCGAAATAGAACGGCACGTTCCACTTCAGGATCAGGAATTCCGGCAACAAGCAGACCAGCGTGATGTAGATCGCACCGATCAGCGTCAGCCGCAGGATGATCTTCTCGATATAGCGAGAAGTTTGCTCACCTGGACGGATGCCCGGAATGAAAGCCCCGCTCTTCTTCAGGTTGTCAGCCGTTTCTTTCGGGTTGAAAACCAACGCCGTGTAGAAGTAGCAGAAGAAGATGATCGCCGCCGCGTACAGCAGCACATAGATCGGCTGACCCGGATGCAGCTTGTCAGCCACGCCCTTCAGCCAAGCCATGTGCTCGCCCTGGCCGAACCAACCGAGAACGGTGGCCGGGAACAGGATGATGCTCGAGGCGAAGATCGGGGGAATCACCCCCGCCATGTTCAGCTTGAGCGGCAGATGCGTGCTCTGGCCTTGCATGACGCGATTGCCCACTTGACGCTTGGCGTAGTTCACCAGCACCTTGCGTTGGCCACGCTCAGCGTAGACAACGAGGAAGGTGACCAGGATCACTCCGACAAACAGCAGCACGGCAAACAGGATGGGCAAAGAGCCCTGGCTGGTCAGAGTCAGGGTCTTACCGATCGCAGCCGGAACACCTGCGGCGATACCCGCGCAGATGATCAGCGAGATACCGTTGCCGATACCGCGCTCGGTGATCTGTTCGCCCAACCACATCAGGAACATGGTTCCAGTGACCAGAGACACCACGGTTGTCAGGTAAAACTCCCACTGAGCAGTCATCACCAGATTAGGCTGCTTGTACAACATCACCGCGATGCCGAAACTTTGGAAAGTTGCGAGCGCCACGGTGGCATAACGCGTGTACTGGGTTATCTTGCGACGTCCCGCATCGCCTTCCTTCTTCAACTGCTTCAGGCTGGGCAAAACCTCGGCCGCAAGCTGCAGAATGATGGAAGCCGAGATGTACGGCATGATGCCCAGGGCAAATACCGTAAACCTCGAGAGGGCGCCGCCCGAGAACATGTTGAACATGTCGAGCAGGCCCGTCTGCGATGTGTGGAACAACTTCGCTAGTTCGGCAGGGTTGATACCCGGGACCGGAATATGGGCGCCGATACGATAAACGATCAGCGCGCCAATCAGGAACCAGATACGACGCTTCAGATCACCAAACTTATTGGCATTGGCCACTAGAGAAGTATTCGCCACAAATTTATGCCTTATTCAATGCTGCCGCCGGCAGCCTCGATGGCAGCGCGGGCGCCAGCGGTAACGCTGATACCACGCAGTTTGACCGCGCGCTCAACCTTGCCGGACAGGACTACTTTGGCAACGAGTGCCTGAGCAGCCACCAGACCGGCTTGCTTGAGAGCCAGCAGATCGATTTCATCGACCGGCAGCAGGTTCAGTTCGGACAGGCGAACTTCGCATACGAAGCGAGCCGTCAGAGACTTGAAGCCGCGCTTCGGCAGACGACGTTGCAGCGGCATTTGACCGCCTTCGAAGCCTACCTTGTGGAAACCACCGGCACGGCTCTTCTGACCCTTGTGGCCGCGGCCGCAAGTCTTGCCCAGGCCGGAACCGATGCCACGGCCTACACGGCGCTTGGCATGCTTGGCGCCGACGCCCGGTTGTACGGTGTTCAGCAGCATCTCTTAGCCCTCGAATTTGAGCAGGTAGCTGATCTTGTTGATCATGCCACGGTTTTCAGGGGTATCGAGCACTTCAACAGTCTGACGAATCTTCTTCAGACCGAGACCGCGGGCGCAAGCCTTGTGAGACTCCAGGCGACCGATCAGGCTCTTTACCAGAGTGACCTTGACAGTCTTGGCGTTACTCATGACCCACCCCCAGGATGTCCTCGATGCTCAGGCCACGCTTGGCGGCGATTTGAGCCGGGGTATTGATCTTGCTCAGGCCGTCCAGAGTCGCGCGAACCACGTTGTACGGGTTCGTGGAGCCGTGGATCTTGGCCGAAACATTGTGAATACCCATTGCGTCGAAGATCGCGCGCATCGGACCGCCGGCCTTAACGCCAGTACCATCCTTTGCCGGCTGGATCAGGACGCGAGTCGCGCCGTGACGGCCTTCAACGGTGTGCTTCACGGTACCGTTGTACAGCTTGATCTTCACCATGTTGTGGCGGGCTTGTTCCATCGCCTTTTGTACGGCGACCGGAACTTCCTTGGAACGGCCCTTACCCATGCCGATACCGCCGTCGCCATCACCAACCACGGTCAGAGCGGAGAAAGCCATGATACGGCCGCCCTTAACCACTTTGGTGACGCGGTTGACGCTGATCATTTTCTCGACCAGACCGTCGCCGCGATCTTCCATTTCGTGCTTAGCCATTCTTTACTCCGAATTAGAATACGAGGCCGTGTTCGCGAGCGGCGTCAGCCAGTGCCTTCATGCGACCGTGGTATTTGAAACCGGAACGATCGAAAGCAACTTGCTCGATGCCAGCGGCTTTTGCCTTTTCGGCAATGCGCTGGCCGATCACGGCTGCAGCTGCCACGTTGCCACCATTGGCCATTGCGGAGCGAACATCGGCTTCCAGCGAGGAAGCGCTGGCCAGTACCTTGTTGCCGGTCTCGTCAATGATCTGGGCGTAAATGTGGCTATTGGTGCGGTGTACAGAGAGACGCACCATCTTGAGCTCCGCGATCCGTGCACGGGTTTTACGTGCGCGGCGGAGTCGAGTCTGTTTCTTGTCCATGTCAGTGCCTCAGTTACTTCTTCTTGGTTTCTTTCAGAACCACAACCTCGTCGGCATAACGCACGCCCTTGCCCTTGTAAGGCTCCGGCGAACGGTAAGCGCGAATCTCGGCTGCGACCTGGCCCACGAGCTGCTTGTCAGCGCCCTTGACCAGAATCTCGGTCTGAGTCGGAGTCTCAACTTTGACGCCAGCGGGCATCTTGTGAGCCACCGGGTGCGAGAAACCCAGAGACAGGTTCAGGGTATCGCCTTGGGCTTGGGCACGGTAGCCCACGCCGACCAGCTGCAGCTTCTTCTCGAAGCCCTTGGATACGCCGTTCACCATGTTGTTCAACAGGGCGCGCAGGGTGCCGGACATGGCACGTGCGAACTTGCTGTCGTTCTTGGCGGCGAAAGTCAGCTGATTGTTGTCCAGCTTGACTTCCACGTCGTTGCACAGAGCGGTGCTCAGGGAGCCCAGGGCGCCCTTGACAGTCACATCTGCAGCGCCGAACTTGACTTCGACGCCGGCCGGAATGGCTACCGGATTCTTAGCTACGCGAGACATTTGACCCCCTTACGCCACGACGCAGAGCAGTTCGCCGCCGATACCGGCAGCGCGCGCCTTGCGATCGGTCATCACGCCGCTGGAGGTGGACAGGATCGCCACGCCCAGGCCGTTCATGACCTTCGGGATTTCGGTGGAGCCCTTGTACACGCGCAGGCCAGGACGGGATACGCGCTCGATGCGCTCGATCACCGGACGGCCAGCGTAGTACTTGAGCTGGATATCGAGAACAGGCTTCTTCTCTTCGCCGGCGACGGCGAAGTCTTCGATGTAGCCTTCTTCTTTCAGCACCTGCGCCAGCGCAACCTTCAGCTTCGAGCAAGGCATGGAAACCTTGGTTTTGGAAGCTTGTTGGCCGTTGCGGATGCGGGTCAACATATCGGAAATAGGATCGTGCATGCTCATTTATGTGTCTCCTATTACCAGCTGGCCTTCACAACACCCGGAATCTCACCCTTCATGGCGATCTCACGCAGCTTGTTGCGACCCAAACCGAATTTACGGAACACACCACGCGGACGACCGGTCACGGCGCAGCGGCGACGCTGGCGAACCGGAGAAGCGTTGCGCGGCAGTTGCTGCAGTTGCAGGCGGGCGGCGAAACGCTCTTCTTCCGAGAGGTTCTGGTTGTTGATGGTGGCGATCAGGGCTTCACGCTTGGCGGAGAACTTCTCAGCCAGCTTGACGCGCTTCTCTTCACGGTTAATCAGTGCAAGTCGTGCCATGTGCTTAACCCTTGAACGGGAACTTGAACGCGGCCAGCAGAGCGCGGGCCTCTTCGTCAGTCTTCGCCGAGGTAGTGATAGTGATGTTCATACCACGCAGAGCATCGATCTTGTCGTACTCGATTTCCGGGAAGATGATCTGTTCTTTGACGCCCATGTTGTAGTTGCCGCGGCCGTCGAAAGACTTGGCGGAAACACCACGGAAGTCGCGAACTCGCGGCAGCGCGATGGTGACCAGGCGGTCCAGGAACTCATACATGCGTTCGCGACGCAGAGTTACCTTGCAACCAACCGGATAGTCGTCGCGAATCTTGAAGCCTGCGATGGACTTGCGAGCGGTGGTGACGACCGGCTTCTGGCCGGCGATCTTTTCCATGTCGCCCACGGCGAATTCCATTACCTTCTTATCGGCAACGGCTTCACCCACGCCCATGTTCACGGTGATCTTCTCGATACGCGGAACTTGCATGATCGACTTGTAGCCGAACTGTTTCATCAGTTCCGGCACTACGCTGTCTTTGTAGAAATCGTAGAGACGTGCCATGTTTGCTCCTTAGGCGCCGATAACTTCGCCGCTGGACTTGAACACGCGCACCTTACGGCCGTCTTCAAGAACCTTGAAGCCTACGCGGTCAGCCTTTTGGCTTGCCGGATTGAAAATCGCGACGTTAGAAGCGTCGATGGGCATGGTCTTCTCGACGATACCGCCAGCTACGCCACGTACCGGGTTCGGCTTCTGGTGCTTCTTGGCGACATTCACGCCTTCCACAACCAGCTTGGTTTCCAGAACACGCAGGACAGTGCCGCGCTTACCCTTGTCTTTGCCGGTGATTACTACGACTTCATCACCCTTGCGAATCTTGCGCATGCGACCTCTCCTTACAGCACTTCAGGAGCCAGCGATACGATCTTCATGAAACGCTCGGTACGCAGTTCGCGCGTAACGGGTCCGAAGATGCGTGTGCCGATCGGCTCAAGCTTGTTGTTGAGCAGAACAGCAGCGTTGCTGTCAAACTTGATCAAAGAGCCGTCGGGACGACGCACGCCTTTGGCAGTGCGTACCACGACCGCGTTGTATACGTCGCCTTTTTTGACGCGACCACGCGGAGCGGCATCCTTGATGCTCACCTTGATGATGTCACCTACGCTAGCATAGCGACGCTTGGAGCCACCCAGCACTTTGATGCACTGAACATGACGTGCACCAGTGTTGTCAGCGACCTCAAGCATGGTCTGCATTTGGATCATTTGAGATTACCTTTCTAATCCAACTTTATCCGTCACTTTCCACTGCCGTTAGCCTGGGCATGTGTCGCCAGACTCGAACAGCGGAAACGCCACAGAACATTCTGTGGCGTGTCAAACGGCCAGTTTTGGACCCCGTAAGGGCGGAACTCCTACGCAGTTAGCGCGTAGGAGATGGCCATTATACAGAGGGACGCAGCCCTCTGCAAGCTTTATACCTGACGAGATTTCTCAACCAGGCCAGTTACCACCCACGACTTGGTCTTCGAGAGCGGGCGGGACTCGCTGATGATCACCAGATCGCCTGCCTTGAACTCGTTGTTTTCGTCGTGCGCGTGGAACTTCTTGGAGCGACGGATAATCTTGCCGTAGATCGGGTGCTTTACTTTGCGCTCGACCAGAACGGTCACAGTCTTATCCATCTTGTCGCTGACCACAACGCCGGTCAGCGTACGTACTACTTTGGTTTCGCTCATCTTAAACTGCCTTTTCTTTCAGAACGGTACGTACACGAGCAATGTCGCGACGCACTTTCTTCAGTTCAGAGGTCTTGGCGAGTTGCTGAGTAGCGTGCTGCATGCGCAGCGCAAACTGGGCCTTCAGCAGGCTCAGCAGTTCCACCTTCAGCTCGTCAACAGTTTTGGCTTTCAGTTCGGACGCTTTCATTACTGACCTACCTGTTTGGTTACGAACACAGTGGCGATCGGCAGCTTGGCGGCGGCCAGACGGAAAGCTTCGCGAGCGAGTTCCTCGGATACGCCATCCATTTCGTACAGCATCTTGCCAGGCTGAATTTCAGCCACGTAGTACTCCGGAGAGCCCTTACCCCCGCCCATACGGACTTCGGCAGGCTTGGAGGTGATCGGCTTGTCCGGGAAGATACGGATCCAGATGCGGCCGCCACGCTTGATGTGACGGGTCATCGCACGACGCGCAGCTTCGATCTGACGCGCGGTCAGACGACCACGACCAATAGCCTTCAGACCGAAATCACCAAAGCTCACCTTGTTGCCACGAGTGGCGATACCGGTGTTACGGCCTTTGTGCTGTTTACGGTACTTGAGTCTAGTTGGCTGCAGCATTGCGGGCACCCTTTCTCATTTTCTTCTCGGGAGCTGCCGGCGCGGCCACAACCTGGCCCGGCTTCAGCTCGCCTTTGTACACCCATACCTTGATGCCGATGATGCCGTAGGTGGTCTTGGCTTCGGAGGTAGCGTAGTCCACATCGGCGCGCAGGGTATGCAGCGGCACGCGGCCTTCGCGATACCATTCGCTACGAGCGATGTCGATGCCGTTCAGACGGCCGGACGACATGATCTTGATGCCTTCGGCACCCAGACGCATGGCGTTTTGCATGGCGCGCTTCATGGCGCGACGGAACATCACGCGCTTCTCCAGCTGGGAAGCGATGCCGTCGGCGATGATTTGCGCGTCCAGTTCCGGCTTGCGAACTTCTTCGATGTTCACGTGGACCGGAACGCCCAGGCGCTTTTGCAGTTCTTGCTTCAGAACTTCAATGTCTTCGCCCTTCTTGCCGATCACGACGCCCGGACGGGCGCTGTGAATGGTGATGCGGGCGGACTTGGCCGGACGCTCGATGGTTACGCGGCCAACCGAAGCGTGACCCAGACGCTTCTTCAGGAATGCGCGAACTTCGATATCCTGTTTCAGCATTTCCGGGAAGTTCTGCGAGGACGCGAACCACTTGGAAGACCAGTTTTTGTTAACGGCAAGACGGAATCCCGTCGGATGAATCTTCTGACCCATTTCTTACCCCTTAATTGCCAACGGTCAAGGAAATGTGGCAGGTCTGCTTTTCGATGCGATTGCCACGACCCTTAGCACGGGCAGTGAAACGCTTCAGACTAGCGCCCTTGTCAACGAAGATGCTGGTGACACGCAGGGTGTCGATGTCAGCGCCTTCGTTGTGCTCGGCGTTAGCGATTGCAGATTCCAGCACTTTCTTGATGATTACCGCGCCCTTCTTCGGGGAGAAGGCCAGGATATTCAGCGCCTGGGCCACGGACTGACCGCGGACCAGATCGGCTACCAGACGGCACTTTTGAGCCGAAAGGCGAACACTTTTCAGATTTGCAGATACTCTCATCGCTTCACCTTACTTCTTCTTCGCCTTCTTGTCGGCAGCATGGCCTTTGAAGGTACGAGTCAGAGAGAATTCACCCAGTTTGTGGCCGACCATGTTTTCAGAAACATAAACCGGAACGTGAGTGCGACCGTTGTGCACAGCGATGGTCAGACCAATAAAGTCCGGCAGGATGGTCGAACGACGCGACCAGGTCTTGATCGGACGCTTGTCGCTGGTTGCCCGTACCGCATCTACCTTCTTCAGGAGATGCAGGTCGACGAACGGGCCTTTTTTCTGCGAACGTGCCATTGTCAATTACCCTTTGGTGGAATAGCGACGGCGTACGATCATGTTGTCGGTACGCTTGTTGCGACGGGTACGGAAGCCCTTAGCCGGAGTGCCCCACGGGCTAACCGGTACGCGGCCTTCGCCAGTGCGGCCTTCACCACCACCGTGCGGGTGGTCGATCGGGTTCATCGCCGTACCGCGAACGGTCGGGCGAACACCGCGCCAACGGGAAGCGCCAGCCTTGCCCAGCTTGCGCAGGGAGTGCTCTTCGTTACCCACTTCACCAACGGTCGCACGGCAATCGACGTGCACCAGGCGGATCTCGCCAGAGCGCAGACGCAGTTGAGCGTACACGCCTTCGCGAGCCAGCAGCATTGCAGAAGCGCCAGCGGAACGAACCATCTGAGCGCCCTTGCCGGGTTGCATTTCCACGCAGTGGATAGTGGTACCCACCGGGATGTTGCGGATCGGCAGAGCGTTACCGGCCTTGATCGGAGCCTCGGAGCCGGACAGCAGCACGGCGCCAACCTTCACGCCGCGCGGAGCGACGATGTAGCGACGTTCGCCATCGGCGTAGCACAACAGGGCGATGTGGGCGGTGCGGTTCGGATCGTATTCGATGCGTTCCACTTTTGCCGGGATGCCATCCTTGTTGCGACGGAAGTCGATCAGACGGTAGTGCTTCTTATGGCCGCCACCACGATGACGCGTGGTGATGTGGCCATTGTTGTTACGGCCGCCGGTCGAGTTTTTCTTCTCAACCAGGGCAGCGTGCGGAGCACCTTTGTGCAGGTCAGGGTGTACCACCTTGACAACAGCACGGCGGCCCGCGGAAGTCGGTTTTACCTTAACGATAGGCATGCTCTATCTCCTTACTCCGCCGCGGCCGGGCTAGCGGTCAGGTCAAGTTCTTGACCCTCGACCAGGCTAACATAGGCCTTTTTCCAGTCACTGCGACGACCCGTGCTGCGGCCGAAACGCTTAACCTTGCCCTTGACGTTCACAGTGGACACGCCGTCAACTTTTACGTTGAACAGCATTTCCACGGCGGCCTTGATTTCCGGCTTGGTTGCGTTGGTAGCAACACGGAACGCCACTTGCTGGTTCTTCTCAGCGATCATGGTGCTCTTCTCGGAAACGATGGGCGCAAGGATTACTTGCAACAGACGTTCTTGGTTCATGCCCACTGCTCCTCCAGTTGCTTCACGGCGTCGCGGGTGATCACGGTCTTCTTGAAGCGCAGCAGGCTGTACGGGTCAGCTTGAACCGCTTCGATAACCAGCATGTTCGGCAGGTTACGCGAAGAGAGATAGAGGTTTTCGCTCAGTTCATTGGTGATGAACAGAGCCTGCTCCAGACCCATCGGCTGAACGGCGCCGACGAATTCCTTGGTCTTCGGGCTGGCAACCGACAGGTCGTCAACCACGATCAGGCGTTCGTCACGCACCAGCTGCGACAGGATGGTCGCGATGCCCGCACGGTACATCTTGCGGTTGACCTTCTGAGTGAAGTTCTCGTCCGGCTTGTTCGGGAAGGCACGGCCACCACCACGACGGTTCGGGGTGGAAGTCATACCGGCACGAGCGTTACCAGTGCCCTTCTGACGGAACGGCTTCTTGGTCGAGTGTTTCACTTCAGCACGAGTCAGCTGGGCGCGGTTGCCGCTGCGCGCGTTCGCCAGGAACGCGGTCACAACCTGATGCACCAGAGCTTCGTTGTATTCGCGGCCGAACAGAGCGTCGGACACTTGCAGGCTGCCAACAGCCTTGCCTTGGGTATTGATTACATTCAATTCCATCACGCACCCGCTTTCACGCTAGGACGCACGACGACGTCGCCGTTCTTGGCACCCGGGACTGCGCCCTTGACCAGGATCAGCTGACGCTCGGCATCGACACGAACGATCTCGAGGCACTGAACAGTGCTCTTCACGTTGCCGTATTGACCAGCCATGCGCTTACCCGGGAAAACGCGACCCGGATCTTGAGCTTGACCGATGGAACCCGGCGTATTGTGCGAACGCGAGTTACCGTGCGAAGCACGGTTGGAAGAGAAGTTGTGGCGCTTGATCACGCCGGAGAAACCCTTACCCTTGGAGGTGCCGGTTACATCAACCAGTTGACCAACGGTGAAGATTTCGACAGCGATAGCGTCGCCCGGCTTGAAGTTGGACAGCGCGTCGGCGGACAGAGCGAACTCAGCCAGACCCAGACCGGCTTCAACGCCAGCTTTGGCGAAGTGACCGGCAGTAGCCTTGTTGACACGATTGGCCTTCTTGGAGCCATAGGTAACCTGAACGGCAGTGTAGCCGTCGGTTTCAGCGGTTTTGATTTGCGTGACGCGGTTGGAGGACATGTCCAGCACAGTTACCGGGATGGTTGCGCCATCTTCGGCAAAAATGCGGGTCATGCCGACTTTGCGACCGACAAGACCTAAACTCATGTTTATTTCCTTTTTCAGGCGCCGATTGCGATTGACCGGCATAAAAAACACGACATAAAAAACAAAAACGGACTCGCCAAAATGGCGAGTCCGCTAATGTATCACAGAAAATTCAAGAATCGCAAGCACTTAGCCCGCAAACCCTTGAACTTAAGCGATTACTGCAGCTTGATTTCCACATCCACACCGGCCGGCAGGTCGAGCTTCATCAGAGCATCAACAGTCTTGTCGGTCGGGTCTACGATGTCCATCAGACGCAGGTGAGTGCGGATTTCCAGCTGGTCGCGGGAAGTCTTGTTCACGTGCGGGGAACGCAGAACGTTGAAGCGCTCGATTTTGGTCGGCAGCGGAACCGGGCCTTTGACAACGGCGCCGGTGCGCTTGGCGGTTTCAACGATTTCCTGAGCGGAACGGTCGATCAGATTGTAATCGAACGCCTTCAGGCGGATGCGGATCTTTTGGCTAGACATGAGAAATCTCCGCTTCCGTTACTTGATGATCTTGGCAACGACGCCGGCGCCGACGGTACGGCCGCCTTCGCGGATAGCGAAGCGCAGACCTTCTTCCATCGCGATCGGAGCGATCAGGGCAACGGTGATTTCCACGTTGTCGCCCGGCATTACCATTTCCACGCCCTCGGCCAGGCTAACTGCGCCGGTCACGTCGGTGGTGCGGAAGTAGAACTGCGGACGGTAGTTCGCGAAGAACGGAGTGTGACGGCCGCCTTCATCCTTGGACAGAACGTATACCGAAGCAGCGAAGTCGGTGTGCGGGGTGATGCTGCCCGGCTTGGACAGAACCTGGCCACGCTCCACGTCTTCACGCTTGGTGCCGCGCAGCAGCACGCCCACGTTGTCGCCGGCTTGACCTTGGTCCAGCAGCTTGCGGAACATTTCCACGCCGGTGCAGGTGGTCTTCACGGTAGCCTTCAGGCCCACGATTTCCAGCTCTTCGCCGACTTTCACGATGCCGCGCTCAACACGACCGGTCACCACGGTGCCGCGGCCGGAGATCGAGAACACGTCTTCGATCGGCAGCAGGAACGGCTTGTCAACAGCGCGTTCCGGAGTCGGGATGTAGGAATCCAGAGCAGCGGCCAG
>NZ_JAYFSJ010000021.1:0-85281 GCF_039708975.1 Chromobacterium indicum | reverse complement strand
AGCAGTGCTGGCCGCTGCGTCGTCATCACCGGAACCGTTTCGTTTCCGCTGTTTCGTTCGCTGCGTCAGCTGAGGAGACGAACTATACCTGCGCCCTCACCCTCGGTCAACAGGTTTTTTGAGAAAAAGGAGAGGTTTTATAAAAATAACGCACAACCCACTGATATTTAATAAACTAATGAATAGGGATTTTTCCAGGATTTCCTTCCCGCCTTCAGAAATCGGGCTTTCGGCCCAAGAGACTGCGTGCGAAAAATGAAAAAAGCCCCGATATTTCGGGGCTTTTCCCTAATGGATGCGTTTTTCGTACTTATCTAGGCCGTAGCCCCACCTCAGCTGCGGTAGTCAGCATTGATCCGCACATACTCATAGGAGAAGTCGCAGGTCCACACCCTTGCGCTGGCGGCGCCGCGCCCCAGCTCCACCCGAACCGTGATCTCGCTCTGGTTCATCACCGCCTGGCCCTGCTCTTCCTTATATAGGGAATTACGGCCGCCTTCACAGGCCACCAGCACATCATCCAGATATAGGGAGAGGCGGTCGACATCCAGATCGGCGACGCCGGCATAGCCGATGGCAGCCAGCAAGCGGCCCAGGTTCGGATCGGACGCGAAGAAGGCGGTCTTCACCAGCGGTGAACGGGCGATAGCGTAAGCCACGTCCTTGCATTCGGCCACCGAGCGGCCGCCGTTCACTTCCACTGTGATGAATTTGGTGGCGCCTTCGCCATCGCGGACGATGGCCTGGGCCAGTTCGATGGCGACATCCAGCAGCGCCTGCTTCAATAGTTGATAGGCCGGCTGCTCGGCCGAGTCGATCAACAGCGCGCCGCTCTGCCCGGTGGAAATCAGGATGAAGCTGTCGTTGGTGGAAGTATCGCCGTCCACCGTGATGCTATTAAATGACTGGTCGGCCACCTCGCGCACCAGTTGGTTCAGCATCGGGCGGGTGACGGCCGCGTCGGTGGCGACGAAACCCAGCATGGTCGCCATATTGGGATGGATCATGCCCGAACCCTTGGCGATGCCGGTGATGGTCACCGGCTTGCCGCCAATATCCAACTTGCGGCTGGCGGCCTTGGCCAGGGTATCGGTGGTCATGATGGCTTCCGCGGCCTCGGCCCAGTTGGCCTGACGCAGGGTCGGCAGCGCAGAGATGATCTTGTCAGCGGGCAGCGGCTCCAGAATCACGCCGGTGGAGAAAGGCAGCACCTGTTCGGTTTGCAGTTGGTCCCGCTCCGCCACCGCCCGGCAAACGGACAATGCGCGCTCGCGTCCGTCAAAGCCGGTGCCAGCATTGGCGTTGCCGGTATTGACCACCAGCGCGCGGAGCTGCACCCCGGCGGCCAGGTGCTCCTGGCACAGCCGCACCGGCGCCGCGCAGAAACGGTTGCGGGTGAACACGCCGGCGACGGTATTGCCCTTGTCCAGCTTCACCACCAGCACGTCCTTGCGGCCCGGGGTCTTGATGCCGGCTTCGGCCACCAGCAATTCAACGCCGGCGACCGGCGGCAATTGGCCGGCTTGCGGGGGATTCAGATTCACAGCCATGAAATTCTCCAGCATTTACATATATGCGACGGATTGTATAAGAATTTCGCCACTCATGGCTGGGCAAATCGTTTTGCCTATTCTTGCGCCTCGCGCAGGCAGCTCAGCAGCGCCTCGCCGTAGCGGGCCAGCTTCAGCTCGCCCAGACCGTAGATGCGCTGCAGGCCGGCCGGGCTGTCCGGGCGTTTTTCCACCAGATCGCGCAGCGTGCGGTCGGAAAACACCGCGTAGGCCGGCACATTGTGCTCGTCGGCCACCTGGCGGCGCCAGCGCCGCAGCGCCTGCCACAGCCGCTCTTCGCGCTCGGTGCGCAGCCAGCGGTCGGCGCCGCCGCTGCCGCGCGACTTCTTCTCGTCAGCCAGCGGACGCAGGTAGATGCTCTGCTCACCCTTCAGCAGCGGCCGGCAGGCGTCGGTCAGCACCAGCGACTGGCCGCGGGCGATGTCCACCTGCACCAGCTGGCGCGCCACCAACTGGCGGACGATGGAGCGCCACCAGCGCTGGTTCATGTCCTTGCCGATGCCGTAAGTGCTGAGCTGGTCGTGGCGGTGATGGCCGATGCTGGGATTCTGCCGCCCGAGCAGCACGTCGATGACATGGCCGGTCGGGAAGCGCTGCCCCACTCTATAGATGCAGGACAGCAGCTTGCGCACCGGCTCGGTGGCGTCGTAGGTGATGGGCGGATGCAGGCAGTTGTCGCAATGGCCGCATGGTTTGCTCGCCTCGCCGAAGTGCGCCAGGATGTGCTGGCGGCGGCAACCGGCGGTTTCGCAGAAGGCCAGCATCGCGTCCAGCTTGGAAAGCTCCACCTGCTTCTGCAGCTCGGCCATCTCGCCGCCTTCTATCATCTGCCGCAGCTGCACCACATCGTTGAGACCGTAGCACAGCCAGCTGGCGGACGGCAGACCGTCGCGACCGGCGCGGCCGGATTCCTGGTAGAAGTTTTCCGGGCTCTTGGGCATGTCGATGTGGGCGACGAAGCGCACGTCCGGCTTGTCTATGCCCATGCCGAAAGCGACGGTGGCCACCATCACGATGCCGTCCTCGCGCAGGAACAGCCGCTGGTTGGCCTCGCGCTCCGCATGGCTCATGCCGGCATGGTAGGCCAGCGCCTCGATGCCGTTTTCCCGCAGCCACTGCGCGGTGTCTTCCACCCGCTTGCGCGACAAGCAATAGACGATGCCGGTGGCGCCCTGGTGCTCCTGGCGAATGAAATCCAGCAGCTGCTTCTTGGCGTTGTGCTTTTCCACCACCTGATAGAACAGATTGGGCCGGTCGAAGCTGGACAGGAACACCCTGGCCTCGGACAACTTCAGATAATGGATGATGTCGAGCCGGGTCTGCTCGTCGGCGGTGGCGGTCAGCGCGATGCGCGGCACATGGGGGAATTGCTCGGCCAGCATGCCCAGCTGCTGATACTCGGGCCGGAAATCGTGGCCCCAATGGCTGACGCAATGCGCCTCATCGATCGCGAACAAGGCGATCTTCAGGCTGGCGATGAACTCCTGAAAACGCGGCGTCAACAGCCGCTCCGGCGCCACATAGAGCAAGTCCAGCGTGCCGGCGCGCGCCTGGCGCGAGATATCGCGCGCCTCGTCCTGCGAAGTGGCCGAATTTAGGCAGGCCGCTGCGACGCCCAGTTCCTGCAAGGTGGCCACCTGGTCCTGCATCAGCGCGATCAGCGGCGACACCACGATGGCGACGCCATCGCGCAGCAGCGCCGGAATCTGGTAGCACAGGCTCTTGCCACCGCCGGTGGGCATCAGCACCAGCGCGTGGCCGCCATGGGCCACCTGCTCGACGATCTCCTGCTGCTGCCCGCGGAATTCCGGGTAGCCGAAAATATGATTGAGGATGGAGACTGCGTCGTGCATGACGGGACGGGATGGCGCGGAGGAAAGCGCCATTGTACGGCAAGGAGGCTCCCGGGACGAGCCGGGCAAAAAAATGGCCGCCAAGTGATGACGGCCTCAAGTTGGATGGAGACAATGTGAAACGAAGAGGAAAAATGCTCTCGCACTACGAAAGACCGGCCTCGCCGCGGTAAAGTTCCGGACTTTCTGTAAAAATCTGCCATGGCGCCGCAAACGGTTTTCCCGCGCCCCCGGCTATGCGACACTGGCGCCATCTTCTGGAGACATTCATGCGCACCCTGTTCACCCCCCTGGCCGCCGCGATTTTGCTGGCCGGCTGCGCCGCCGCGCCGCAACGGACCACGCCGACCCAAACCGTCAAGCCTTCCGCTCCCGCGCCGGCCCAGGCCAGCGCCGACTGGCAGAACCTGGGCGTCTCGCCCAACGGCAATATCCTGAACGAGCTGGATCTGCTGTCGATCAAGCGCCAGGGCGCGGTGACGACCTTCCGCGACCGCAAGACCATCTTCAATCTGAAGAAGGAAAATTTCCTGACCACCCCGCGGCACAAGACCTCGCTCAACACCTGGCAAATCGATTGCGCGCAGCACACCTTCCGCTTGCTGGACATGACCTTGTTCGACGAAAACGGCCGCCAGATCGCCAGCTTCTCCTATAATGACGGTCAGATAAAATCCATGCCGGTGGTGCAGAATTCCGCCAGTTATCAACAAATGCTGCTGGTTTGCAAAGGACAGCCCGGTTTCTGAAACCACCGGGCGCCTAAGCCCGCAGCGCCTCGTCCTCTCGCCTGCCGCACCGCCCAACTACAGGAGTCACCATGACTATCCGACGCGTGGTATTCAATCAGAAGGGCGGGGTGGGCAAATCCACCATCGCCGTCAATCTGGCGGCGGTGGCGGCCAGCCGCGGCCGGCGCGTGCTGTTGATCGACCTGGACCCGCAAGGCAACGCCAGCCATTACCTGCTCGGCGCCGCCGGCGGCGAAGCCGGCCCCAGCCTGGCCGACCTGTTCCAGCAGATGCTGAACATCTCGCTGTTCGCCAAGGAACCGCGCGAATTCGTCCGCGGCTCCGGCATCGACGGCCTGTCGCTATTGGCCTCGCATCCCGAACTGTCCGAGCTGATGGCCAAGCTGGAATCGCGCTACAAGATGTTCAAGCTGAAAGAGGCGCTGGACCAGCTGGCGCCGCAATACGACGAGATCTGGATAGACACCCCGCCGGCGCTGAATTTCTATACCCGCTCGGCGCTGATCGCGGCCGACCGCTGCCTGATCCCCTTCGATTGCGATGCGTTCTCGCGCCACGCCCTCTATAACCTGAAAGAAAGCGCCGACGAGATTCGCGCCGACCACAATCCCGATCTGTTCATCGAGGGCATCGTGGTCAACCAGTTCCAGCCGCGCGCCAGCCTGCCGGTGCGGCTGGTGGACGAATTGAAGGCGGAGGGCCTGCCCGTACTGGCTTCCCCGCTGTCGGCCTCGGTCAAGATCCGCGAATCGCACCAGGCCGCGCGGCCCATGATCTATCTGGATCCGCGCCACAAGCTGTCCCGTGAATTCGAGGCGTTGTACCAAGAGTTGAGCGATCGCTGACGAGGGAGCCCATGCCGAGGTTGAACCGCCTCACCTCGCTGCTGCTGTGCGGCCTGCTGGGCTTAGGCCTGTTGCTGGGCGAATACTGGCTGCTGCTGGAGCATGACCGGGAAGAGCGCCAGCAGCAGCTGCAGCACTGGGGCGCGCTGGGCACCGGCATCGTGGTCCTGCAGATACAAAACGCGCTGGAGCATTCCCGCATGCTGGCGCAACAGCTGGCCAGCGCCGACGCCCCGCACAGCCTGACTGATCTGGCGCGCCGCGTCGTCCGCGACGACAGCGTGTTCGCCGGCATCGGCACAGTGGAGCTGGTGGAGCAAAACCGCCGCGCCGCGTTTGAAAACCGCATCGCCACCAGCATCCGCTTCCTGCAGAACCAGCATCTGCAGGCCAGCCCGATTCAACTGCAATATTATCCGGTGGCCAGCTACCTGCCCGACGACGCCAACGCGCTGCCGCAGGGCCTGGATCTCAGCCACCGGGGCAACTCCAAATGGGTGTTGGACCTGGCCCGCCGCAGCGACCAGCCCATGCTGTTGTCCGGCCAGCCGATGGATACCGGCATGCCGCGCCTGGACGTCGTCACCCGCCTGGGCAACGACCATACGCTGCTGCTGCTGCACCTGCGCCAGGACAAACTGATACAACCGATCAACAACGAGCTGATCAGCGGCAACCCCCTGCACCATGTGCGGCTGCTGGCCTGGGGGAAAAACCAGCCTGACACGCCCTTGCTGGACTCGGTGCCAGGCCGTCCGCTGCCGACCGATTCGCCGATATTCTCCCGCCTCAGCCCGGTAGGCGGCACCGATCTGCAGCTGGGCGCCTACGCGCTGCAACCGGTGCGCCCCCAGCTCGGCCCTATCGCCTGGATCATCCTTGCGGCGTCCGCGCTGGTGCTGGCCCTGCTCCTGCTGGCGCAGCAACGACTGCTGCGCGGCGGCTTGTTGCTGGAAAGGCTCGCGGCAAGCCTGCGCCTGCAGTTGCAGGAGCTCGACCGCACGCTGCGCGAACAGATCAGCGACCGCGAGCAATCACAGCAGGCCCTGGCGCAAAGCGAGGCGCGCCAGCGCGCGATATTGCAGGCCAGTTCGGACGCCATCATCCTGATCCACCGCGACGGCCACATCATCCAGGCCAATCCGGCCGCCGCCAAATTGGTGGAGCAGAGCGCCCAGTCGCTGGAAAACCTGCCCGTCGGCGTGCTGTTCCCGGAACTGTACACGCCAGAGCCCAGCCCCCCGTTCGAACAGACCGCCCAGCGCCACGAAGGCCGTCCGTTCGAAGCCAGCCTGCTGCGCAGCGACGCCCAGCGCCTGCCGGTGGAGCTGTCCTTGAGCCGGGTGGTGATGCCGGACGACTGGTTCTACGTCACCGTGTGCCGCGACATCTCGCGCCGCAAGGAGCAGGAAGAGGCGCTGATCCGGCTGAAGAACAGCCTGGCCGAGCAAGTCGAGGTGCAGAGCCGGCAACTGGCGGCCCTGCTCGACGCCAGCCCGCTGGCGATGGCCTACATCGTCGATCGCCACCTTCGCCAGGTGAACCACGCCTTCCTCGAACTGTTCCAGCAACAGGGAATGGACGTGATCGGCCAGCCCACCATGCCTTACTTCGAAAACCCAGAACAGTGGGAGCGCACCGGCAAGGCGCTATACAGCCTGCTCAACGACGGCAAGGTGGTGCAAACCGAAGTGAGGCTGCGCACCGGCAAGGGCCAGCTGTTCTGGTGCCGGCTGCACGGCCGCGCGGTCAACCCCTCGGTGCCCAAGCTGGGCACCATCTGGGTGTACCAGGACATTTCCGCCCAGCGCGCGGTGGAGGAAACGCTGCGCCACGCCAAGATACTGGCCGAGGAAACCAGCCGCGCCAAAACCGAGTTCCTGGCCAATATGTCGCATGAGCTGCGCACTCCGCTGCACGCCATCCTAGGCTTCACAGAGATGGGCCAGCTGCGCGCGCAGGGGCAGGGCGACGCCAAGGCGGAGCAGTACTTCGCCCGCATCAATACCAGCGGCAGCCGGCTGCTGACCCTGCTCAACGATCTGCTGGACATGGCTAAGATGGAAGTGGGGCGGATGGAATACTCGATCGGCCGCGGCAATCTGACGCAATGCCTGCGCGAAGCGTGCGACGAAATGACGCCGATGGCCGGCCGCAACCAGATCCAGCTGAAGCTGAGCTGCGAGCCGGAGATGCTGGCGGCCGACATCGACCCCTTCCGCCTGGGGCAGGTGATACGGAACCTGCTGTCCAACGCGATCAAGTTCAGCCCGCCCGGCTCGGAAATCCAGGTGCGGGCATGCCTGACCGAGCGAGACGGATCCGACTGGATCATGACCAGCGTCGAAGACGGCGGCCCCGGCATCCCGGAGAAGGAGCTGGAAACCATCTTCGACAAGTTCATCCAGAGCAGCACCACCAAGACCGGCGCCGGCGGCACCGGCCTGGGCCTAGCCATCAGCCGCGAGATCATGCATGCCCATCACGGCTGGATCACCGCCGGCAACCTGCCCCAGGGCGGCGCCATCTTCACTTTCGCGATTCCCTGCCATTTTCAGCTAAAGGAGGACGACTCCGATGTCTCATAAACTCCTGCTCGTCGACGACGAGCCCTTCAACCTGGAGCTGATGACGGAGCTGCTTCAGGACGCCGGCTATGAAACCCGGCAGGCGGAAAACGGGGAAATCGCCTGGGACATCCTGTCCAGCGAAGGCGAACAGTACTCCACCGTGCTGCTGGACAAGATGATGCCGGGCATGAGCGGCTTCGACGTGCTGAAGAAAATCAAGGCGGAGCCCCGGCTGGAATTCCTGCCTGTGATCATGCAGACCGCGATGGGCGCCGCCTCCAGCGTTCAGGAGGGCCTGGCCGCGGGCGCCTTCTACTACCTGACCAAGCCGTTTTCCCGCGACATGCTGCTGGCCATCGTCGGCGCCGCGGTCGGCCACTGGGACCGCTATGCCCATTTCCGGGAGCTGGCCAATCTCCATGTTGACGCGCTCAAGCACCTGAACGCCGCCACCTTCCGCTGCCGCAGCCATCGCGAGGCCCAGGCGATCACCGCGCTGCTGGCCAAGACCTGCCCGCAGCCGGAACGGGTGGCCACCGGCCTGTTCGAGCTGCTGGTCAACGCCATCGAGCATGGCAACCTGGAAATCAGCTACGAACAGAAAAGCCAGCTGATCGCCGCCGGCACCTGGGAGCAGGAGCTGGAAAACCGGCTGTCCGCGCCGACCTACCGCGACCGGGAGATCACGGTGGCGTTCACGCAGCAGGGCAAGCAGTTGCAATTCGTCATCGAAGACATGGGGCCGGGCTTCGACTGGGAGTACTACCAGAACGCCGAGCCGTCGTCGCTGATGAACAGCCACGGCCGCGGCATCCTGATCGCGCGCAAGCTATCGTTCGACGATCTGCGCTACCAGGACAAGGGCAATCGCGTGGTGGCGCTGGTCAATCAGGGGGAATGACGGCCTCTTCGCCGCAGGGACCGGC
The DNA here is from genome assembly GCF_039708975.1 of Chromobacterium indicum. Classification (NCBI taxonomy): domain Bacteria; kingdom Pseudomonadati; phylum Pseudomonadota; class Betaproteobacteria; order Neisseriales; family Chromobacteriaceae; genus Chromobacterium; species Chromobacterium indicum. The sequence continues at coordinate 76,764 of NZ_JAYFSJ010000021.1, read as the reverse complement.
ATCGCGCCAGTAGCGAGGCGCTTCGCGGCGCAGGCAGCGCCAGGCCAGCTCGTCCCCCATCTCCAGCGTCAGCGCGCCGTCCAGATCGGTGCGCAAGACAGCCGCCCCCGCGCGCCGGAAGCGCTCCAATACCAGCGGGTGCGGATGGCGGTAGCGGTTCAAGTGCCCGGCGCTGACCACCGCCAGCCTGGGGCTCGCCGCCGCCAGCCAGGCCTCGCTGCTGGCGGTGCGGCTGCCGTGATGGCCAGCGACCAGCACGCTGCTGGCCAGACGCAGGCCAGGCTGGGCCGCCAGCGCCTCCTCCATCCGCGCCGGCGCGTCGCCGCTCAGCAGCAGCGCCTGCCGCCGCGTGGCCACCCTCAATACGCAGCTTCGGGCATTATCCTCGTCGGCCTGCCATCCCGGCGGCGGACCCAGCATGTCGAAACGGACGCCGTCCCATTCCCAGCCCTGCCCTTGCGCGCATCCCGCCGCGCCCGGCGCGGATTCCGGCTGCCCCGCCAGCACCCGCCCCACCGGCAACGCGGCCCTCACGCCCGCCGCCGCGCCGTCGTGGTCGCTGTCGTGGTGAGACAGCAGCAACGCGTCCAGCTGATCAACGCCCAGGCCGCGCAGCTGCGGCAGCACCACGCGTCCGGCCTCGCCCGCGCCGGTATCGAACAACAGCGCATGGTCGGCCGTCTGCACCAGCACCGACAAGCCCTGCCCCACGTCCAGCACCGTGGCGCGGGCGATGCCCCATTCCGGCCCCGGCGGCCGGTAGACCAGCAAGGGCAGCAGCAGCAATCCGCCCAGCCCCTTGCCGGGCACGCCGCGCGGCGCGATAAGCCACACGCTGCCGATGCCTGCCAGCGCCAGCAACGCCCATGGCGCGCCGGCCACGTGCCAGGCCGGCCCATGCGCCAATACGCCGACCACCCAGTAGAATCCGCGCGCCAGCCAGCCCGCCAGCGGCAACAAGCCATCCCAGGGCAGGGCGACGGCCAGCAGCGACAGGGGGGTCAACAAGACGGAGACATAAGGGATGGCCACGGCATTGGCCAGCGGCGACAGCAGCGGGAAACCTCCGAACAGCGCCGCCAGCGGCGCCAGGCTGGCGATGCCGGCCGCCCACTGCCCCGACGCCGCGGCCCGCCAGCCGACGAGAGGCCGCCGCCGCGCCAGCGAGCTGAACATCAACGCCGCCACCAGGCCGAAAGACAGCCACAAGCCGGGCGTCAGCGCCGCGAACGGGTCCAGCAGCAATACCAGCGCCAGAGCCAGCCACCAGGCCTGGAACGGCGACAGCTGACGCCGCCACAGCAGGCAGGCGCTGCCCGTCGCCAGCATGAACAGCGTGCGCTGGGTCGGCACCGTGAAGCCCGCCAGCAGCGAATACAACGCCGCCGCCGACAGCGCCAGCATCGCCGTCGCCACTCGGGGCGCCCGCAGCCCGGGCACCCTCCGCACCAAGCGGGCGCCCATCCAGGCGACCAGCGCCGCCAGCATCGTGATATGCAAGCCGGACACCGAAACGATATGGGTCAAACCGGTGGCGGCGAACAGCTGCCAATCCTCCCTGGCGATGCGCTGCTGCGCGCCCACGGTCAAGGCCGCCACCAACGCCGACTCCCGCCCAGCGCCCAGCGCACGCTCGATGCGCGCCACCTGAGCGCCCCGCCAACGGTCCACCCAGGCCATCAGATCGTTGCGGTCCGGCAGCCGTTGGCGCGGCTTGCCCGCCGATCCGCTGGCGAGCAGCCCCTCAGACCAGAGCCAGCGCTCGGCGTCGAAGCCGAAGGCATTGGCGCTGCCTCGCCGCGGCTTGAAACGCGCGCTCAACTGCCAACGGCTGCCCGGCGTCCAGTCACGCCGCTGGTAGTCGTGCAGCTGTACCCGCTCCGGCAGCGCGACGCCCGGCGTCAGCGTCTTCTCCACCTCCAGCGTCAGCCGGACGCCGTATTCGCCGGGATCGGGCAAGCCCCGGACGGTGGCGACCAGTTCGACCGGTTTCTGCCACCATGCCGGCGGCAGCGATTGCTCCAGCCGCCACTGCGCGCGCAGGGCGGCGTAACCCAGACCCAGCAGCAAGGCCAGCGCGCAGACAGCCCCCTGCCGCAGCCATGGCCGCCCGCGGCATCCGGCAACCGCGGCGGCGGCCATCCCCGCCGCCAAGCCCATCCACCATGTGCCGGGCAGCGCAGGCAGGAAAGCGCAAGCGACGATGCCGGCCACCCAGGCCACCCACTGCGACATGTTTCCTCCGACTCTGCGGCCCGCCGGCCATGGCCAGCATCCCGCCGCCTGCCCGGCCTCTGGTTCCTAGGTAAAACTACCTGGCAAAACAACGGGCAATGTCGATTGAATTTAAAACCCCATGGACTAAACCTATGTCAACGGATGGGTTTTTTTCCCCTGCCGGCACCCCGCCGACGGGATCATCTGACGAAGGAGCGAACGTGGAAGCTTATATCGGCAGCATTATCCCCTTTGCCTTTGACTACCCCCCGGTCGACTGGGCGCAATGCCAGGGCCAGACACTGCAAGTCTCGCAAAACCAGGCGCTGTTCGCCGTCATCGGCAACCATTACGGCGGCAACGGCAGCACCAACTTCCAACTGCCCAATTTGTGTGGCCGGATGCCGATCAGCATCGGCCCGGCGCAACCCACCTACAATCTGCCGTCCTACGCGATCGGCAACTTCGGCGGTCAACAGACGGTGGCGCTGCTGACTTCCAATATGCCGCTGCACGCCCATGGCACCTCAGCGGTCAGCGTCAGCTTCCAGGCCTCCACCGTGGCCAATCCCAATCCGCCCGCCAGCTCGCCCAGCACCAACAATCCCTACCTGGGCGCATCCGGCGGCGGCACCGGCCTCGCCACCATCTGGAACGCGCAGCTGGAGAGTCCGGTCACCGTCAAGGGCCTGGGTTTGAGCGGCAACACCGACGTGGCCGGCGGCACCACCCCGGTCAGCGTGCTCAACCCCTTCCTGGCGCTGAACTTCTGCATCGCGGTTCAGGGCTTGTTCCCGACTCGACAGTAAACACAAACCCGCCGGCGGAGCGGATCGCTTCCGCCGGTCCTGCCATGCCAGGGGGAATGCCATGCTGGACACGCTGAGCAGCGAGGATTTCACGCCGCTTCTGGGGCAATGCTGCCGCTTTCGCGCGGCGCCGTGGCCGGAAGTGGAACTGCAGGTGCAATCGATACGGCAAAAGCCTTTGTCCCAGGTGCCGGGACGGGAAGGAAGCGAACGCACGCCGTTCGTGGTCGAGCTGGTGGCCACCGCGGCCACCGAGCTGGTCGACGCCGTCGGCCAACTGCAATTGCCGGCGGCCGGGGCGCTGCCGGCGCGCACGCTGGACAATGTATGGATCAGCCGCACCGGCGCGATGGGCCGCGACCGGCGCTACTGCTATTTCCAACTGCCTTTCAATTAGCGCCTCTTCGCCAGCCGGGACCGGCTGGCGGCCTCAGACCGCGCCGGCCATGATGGCCCGGCCATCCGGATGCCACACCAGCTTGTCGGCCATCGCGCCGGCCTCTTCCAGCACGAAACCCAGCGACTGGTAGACCCGGCGCGCCTCGCCGTTGTTATGCCAGACCACGGCGGCCAGCGGCGCGCCCACCTGCTTCGCCGCCTGCTGCAGTCCTTGCAGCACGGCCTTGCCGTAACCCTGGCCGCGCGCCTCCGGCAGCATGGCCAAAAAGATGATGCGCACTTCGTTGGGCCCGAAGTCGACCATCACCGCGCCAACCGCGCCGCCGGCCTTTTCCACGATGAAATGCATGGCGTTCGGGTAGTTTTGTCCCGTGCCCTGCTGCAGCACCTGCAGTTGCTGGCGCTGCACCATGTCGATCAATTCGGCGTCGCCGCTTATCCACTGCAAGTCGGGCCGCGCGCTGCGGTAAATGCGGTCGATGCAAGGCGCGTCGGCCTGACGCGCAGGGCGCAGCGACAAGGACGGGCACAACGAGGAAAAATGAAGTTCGGCAGACACACATGTCTCCTTGCCAGTTCATGGGAATCGGAATCCCGCGCGCGCCGCGCCGGCCGGACCGCTACAGCCCCGCCTCGCGCTCAAGCACCGCCGCCAGCCGTCGCCAGCCCAGCAGCAGCAAGCTGTAACGCTCGCCGCTCAGACGCGCCCAGCCGGGCATCTCCCGCAGCGGCGGAGCCCGCCGGTCGCAGTCCTCCAGGCGGACCCGGAAAATCGCGCGCAAGGGCACCAGGTCATGGTCTCTCAACTCGACCGGAATCGGCCCGCCATACACCGACGCCAGCAACGGCTGCTCCAGCGCCGCCTGATTCAAACGGTCTATCGGCCCCAACCGGCAGGCGATGGCCCAGGTCTCGCCACTGTCCGGCACGAAACGGGCGGCATCGCCGCGTCGCAGACCCGCCAGGCCGTCCTCGTCGACATAGGCCTCGCCCCTCACTCCATCGGCGCCGACCACCTGCAGCAGACGCTCGCCCTGGGCCACCACGGTGCCTCGCCTCAAAGCCTCGCTCACATCGGCCACCCGGCCGGCGAAGGGCGCCGTCAGAGCCAGCCGGTCCCGCTGGCTCTGCAAGCCCGCCACCTGCTGCCGCGCCGCCTGCCATTGCTGTTGCAAGGCGGTGCCCTTGCTCTGCAGCTCACTGTTGAAAGACTGCTGCGCGACCTGCCAGGCCAGATCCGCCTCCACCACCCGGGCCAAGGCCAGCCGCTGGTCGAGTTGCGGCGAAGCCAGCTGCGCCAATACCTGCCCCGCCCTGACGCGTTGCCCTTCGCGCGCGCTCACGCCGGCAACCACGCCAGCCTCCGCCGCGTACAGCCCCTGGGACTGGGCCGCTCCCATCACCGCCGGGCTGGATAGTTCGTTCTGCCACGGCAGGATCAGAAACAGCAGCAACAGGGCCAGCAGGGCGGCGCTGCGCCGGGTTTCCATCCGCCAGCGCAGATCGGCGCGGCGACGCCACCATGCAGACACCTCGCCGACGATGGGCCTGGCGATGAACCATCCCAGTTCGACGAACAGCAGCAGCAGGCCCAGCGTCTTGAAGAACATGTGGTAGACCAGCAGCGCGATCGAAGTGAACAACACCAGACGGTACAGCCAGGTAGCCCAGGCGAACAGGATCAGGCCGCGATGGCGGGCCGGCGGAAAGCGTTCGGGAACCGGATCGTCCAGCCCCAGCAGCCAGCGCCGCAGCTGCCAGCGCGCCAGCGCGAAGGAGCGGGCGTGCAGATTGGGCACGCCCAGCCAATCAGACAACAGGAAATAACCATCGAAGCGCATGAAGGGGCTGGAGTTGATGGCCAGAGTCGCCAGCCAGGTGGTGGTGGCCAGCAGAAACACGCCGGCGCGCAGCGGCCCCTCCGGCAGCGCGCACCACGCCAGCGTGGCCCAGGCGGCCAGCGTCAGCTCGGTCAGCATGCCGGCGGCGCCGATCAGCAGCCGCTGGCGGCGCGAAGGCAGCTTCCAGGCGTCGTTGGTGTCGGTGTACAACACCGGCACCATCACCAGGAAGGCCACGCCCATCGCCGGCACCCGGCAGCCGAAATGGCGGGCTGTCAGCGCGTGGCCCAGCTCGTGGGACATCTTGGCCAAGCTCAGCGACGCCGTGACACCCAGCGCCGCGGTCCAGCCGCCGTAACCGGCGAAGGTATGGGTGAACTCGTCCCAGCGGCGCGACGCCAAGGCCAGCCCCAGCAGCGCGACGCCGGCCATCGCCCACCAGAATGCCGGCCGGAACAGCCATCCGCACCAGGGCAGCAAACGATTGAGCCAGGCTTCCGGCCTGACCAACGGGATGCGGAAAAACAGGTAGTTCTTCAACAGCCACATCGCATGGCTGGGCCTGCCGGCCTGATGGACGCGCCACAACCAATCGCTGTCCGCCGCCTGCAGCAGCTGGTGGTGCAGCAGGAAGCGCAGCAGCTCCGCCAGATCGTCCTCACCCAGGCGCAGCGTGGTTTCGGCGTTGACCGCCTCCAGCACCGCAGCGCCGCCGCCCAGCGGCCAGCGCGACAGCATCTCGAAGCTCGCCCAGCCCAGCTGGTAGTAGCGGTTGGCCGCCGGGTCGTGGAGCATCCAGCTGGGCGACCCATCCGCCAGATCAGGGCCGGCATGCAGCGTCAGCTCCTGACGCAGCGGCGGCAGCGCGCGGGCGGCCATGCTACCAGCCCAGCCATTGCCGCGCGGCGGTCAGCGGCCGGCGCAGCGCGTAATACGCGAGGGGCACCCAGTCGCCGTACACCCGGGCGGTGCCCATCTGCCCCAGCAGCGGCAGCCGCTGGCCAGCGGCGAACCGCGCCTGCAGCCGGTAAGCCAGCAAATTGCCCTCGCCGGCCTCGGCCTTGTAGGCCACCCGCAGCAGCGTGGCCTCGTACGATTGGAACGGCGTGGCGTTCGGATACAGCGTCACCTTGCCGCCCGGCTCCAGGTCGATCGCCTCCGCCGCCGGCAGCCAGGCGGCCAGTTCCACCTTGGACGGATCGGCCAGCGTCATCACCTTCTCGCCCTGGGCCACCGCCTTGCCCTGCCAGTCGTTCCTGTCGGAAAACACCACCACGCCGTCAGCCGGCGCGGTGACGTGCAAGCGCTTCAACTCCCGGCTGGCGAAATCGGCGCTGATGTCCTTCTCCTCCAGCTTGGCCCTGTCCTGCGCCAGGGCGAGCTTGCCCTTGTCGTCGGTCAGCGCCAGCTGGGCGCTGGCGCGGAAGCTTTCTTCCGCCGCGCTGGCTTCCTCCTTCGCCAGCGCCAGTTGGCTGGACAGCACCGTGGCGTCCAGATCGAACAGCGCCGCGCCGCGTTTGACCGGCTGGTTGGGCAACACCGCCACCTTGTCTATCACCCCGGACACCGGCGCGCGCAACAGGATGGGATCGCTGGGCACCACCTCGGCGCGGGCCAGCACGCTGAGCCGCACCGGGAAGCAGACGACAAGCAGCGCGGCGATCAGCAGTCGCTTGCGGCGGGGACCCTCGCGCAGCCACGCCTTCGCCAGCGCCGTCCAGTCGCGCCGCGGCGCATGCTGGCGCAAGGCATGGCCATAGCCGTGCGCCAGCTCCTCTGCCAGTTGCACCTCGTACTCGCTCCATGGCAGATCGCGGGCCAGCAGCAGCGCGCCGTGCCCATCCAGCCTCAGCCACAAGCCATGCTCCGGCAGCCAGTGCGCCCATTCGTCAGCTAGCGCTTCCGGCAAGCCGGCAGCGTCGCAACACACGCTGAGCCGGTCGGGTGCTCCTGTCGCCAGATGGCGGAACAAGGCGGACAGCCATTGCAGATAAGGGGCAGTGGGGTCCGGCTCGGCCAGCCCGGACAAGACGGCGACATGGGCGCGCAGGCCCTCGCGCCAGAACGCCGCCTGGCGGTAGGGCAGCAGATGCTGGGTCTCGTTGACCATCACGAAGCCCAGGCGCTCCGCGCCATCGGCCTCGCGGGCTCGATGCAGCAGCTGCAGCAGCGTGGCCAGTTCCCGGCTACGATCGGCGTGGCCCATGGCGGCTACTTGAAGCTGGCCCAGCCGCTCATGCCGGGCAGCAGGTTGGCGGCTTTGCCGTCTATCACGCCTATCGCCAGGATGGTCTGGCTGACCGGGTCGATCTGCGCGCCCAGCCGCTCGATGCGCGCCGGGAAGCTGGCGCCCAGCTCATCAACCGCGACGCTGAAGCGGCTGCCCGGCTTCAGCGTCGCCAGCCATTTGGACGGCACCAGCATGCGCAGCTCGAGCGAGTCGGCGTCGACGATGTCCAGGATGGGATTGCCCGGGTTCACGTACTGGTGCACCGCGGCGCTGCGTTTGGCCACCCGGCCGTCGAAGGGCGCGGCGATGCTGCACTTGGACACCAGCGTCTGCGCGTAGCTGGCGTCGGCGGCCGCCTCCTTGGCCTTGCCCTGGGCCTGCGTCAGCTCCAGCGTGCCGACCGAGTTGTACTTGGCCAGCTGGTTGTTCACCTTCAGCAACTGGCTGGCGGCCTCCAGCGAGGCCTGGGCCTTGCGCAGCTGGGCGCGGTAACTGCTGCAATCGAACTCCACCAGCGGCTGGCCGCGGCGAAAGCCGCCGCCCTCCACCACCGGCATCGCCGATATCTTGGCCGGAATCTCGCTGGACAGGGTGACCGCGTGGCGCGACATCAACTGCACGCGGATGCGGCCGTCGGCCGCGGTGGCCGGCGGCGCGGCCTGCGCGGCCATCGACATGGCCATCACGATCCAGGCCAACCTCATTGCTTGCCCCCCGAAACCGTCCCCTGCCACTGGCTTTCCGCGCCTTGCAGCGCCTGGCTCAACGACGCCAGGTCGTAGCCCTTGGTGGTGGACGGCAGCGGATCCAGGCCCAGGCTGGCGCCCATCAGGCCATAGGCGTTTTGCAGATCGCCGTACGATTGATACAGCCGCAGCGACGAGAACACCGCGTTGGCGTCGGCGAGTATGCCCTGCAGCCGCGCCGAGGCGCCGCTCTCGACCGCGTTGCGGGTCTGCTGGTAGATGGCCTGGTCGACGCCGTTCAACTCATGCTCCAGCTCGTACTGCCGCGACTTGCCCTGAAAATCCAGATAGGCGACGTGCACCTGGGTCAGCACCGCCATGTTCAGCGCCAGCCGCTGCGAATTGCTGACCTGTTTCTGGGCGTCGGCAGCGCGGGTGATCGGCCCGGCGCTGAACAGGTTGAGCAGGTTCCAGCTGATGCGCAGCCCGGCGTCGCTCCATGAATTGTTGACCAGGAATTTGTTGCTGTCGTAATGCTGGCCCACGCTGAATTCCAGTCCGGGCAGCAGCTTGGCCATGGCCTTGCGGGTTTCCAGCGCGCTGATGCGGCTGCTGTACTGCGCCTCGACCACTTCCGGCCGGTTCAGCAAGGCCATCTCTTCCATCCGGTCGACATCCATGCCCAGCGCCGGCACCGGCATGCCGGACGGAGTCGCCACCTGGAAGTCCTGGCCCGGCGACACGTTCATGATCGCGGCCAATCTAGGCTTGGCCTGCGACAGCGCATTGCGCACCGCGCTCATCTGGCGGATCACATCCAGCAACTGGCGGCGGTAGTTGAGCGCGTCCAGCGGCGAACGCAACTTCTGTTTCTCCACCTGCCGCGCGTCCTCCAGCGCGGACTGCGCGTCTTTCAGCAAGGCATCGACCCGCCCCTGCAGCTGCTGGGCGCCGGCCGCCTGCCACCACGCCTCGCGCACCTGCTGCATCAGTTGCTGCGCCACCTTGCGCTTGCGCTGCTCCAGGATCAGCACCCGGTCGGCCTGCTGCTGGGCCGAATAGTAGCTGACGCCAAAATCCAGCACGTTCCAACTCAGGTTCAGGTCGGCGGTGCGGTCGCGTTTCTCGGTTGATATGGACGGCACCAGCGATTGCTCGCCGGTGGCGACGTTCTGCGACGACGACGCGTTGTCCTTGCTGCGGGTGGTGTAGCCGGCGGCCAAGGCCAGCTTGGGCAGCATGTCCAGGCTGGACAGGTCCAGCTGCCGCTGCGCCATCGCCTCCTCCATCAGCTTCACCCGGTAGTCCAGGTTGTACTTGAGCGCCCGCGCCATCGCCTCCTGCAGCGTCACCGGCGCGCTGACAGCCTCCTGGCTGCCGAACATCGTCTGCCGGTCGGCGCGGAGCTGGGCCTGGCGCTCGGCCAGGCTCAACGGTTGCGGCGTCACCGCGCAGCCGGCCAGCGCCAGCGCGCACGCAAGCGGAACCAACCGGAGTCCGCGCGAGCGCGGCCTTGCCTGAAAATCGGATTGCATTTCGCTGCCCCCTTAGAGCATTGTCGGTTTACCCAGGCCATCCTTGTCGCTGTCTGATATCCGCGCTTCGCCTGGAGAGGCGGAGCTAACCCTGCTTGTCTTCTCCCAAAAACGCCGCCAGCCGCTGTAAAAAGCTGCGTTGGCCGTGGTGGTCGAACTGTTGGTTGAGCGCCAGCTTTCCGGCGGCGGGTGTCGCCTTGCGCGCCTGCGTTGACGGCGTCGCCTGCCGCTTGCCGAAATTGAGCTGGATATGGCTGTTGCCATGGTGGCCGGTCTTGTCCTGCACCCGGATGTCGATCGAAACCGGCTTGTTCCATCCCGCCGGCGCCTGCCCGGAGAAGCGGCCCGTCGTCGGATCGAACTTCAGCCAGGCTGGCAGGGGCTGGCCATTGCTCTGGCGCGCCACAATGCTGAGGTTGGCCGAGGACTCGCGGCTGATGATGGTGGCCGGCGGCAATACGATGGTGAACGACTGCCCGGCGGCGACGGGGCGCACGCCCAGGTCCGGATTCACCTGCAGAGCGATGGTCGGGTTGCTGGCGGTGTTGCTGACGAAGGAGGGCACGCCGCCGTTGACATTGTCCAGCCCGTTGGCCCCGAGCGACGGCGCGTTGGCATGCGAGGCGTCAGACAACAGATTTTGCGCCGCATTGTCGGCATGCACGTCGCCAATGGCGACAGTCGGCGCGGCTCCCACCGCCGCCAGCACGATATTGGGCGTGATGGGCGGCAACTGGATAGTGTTGGCGGCTACGGCCGGAGGCGTAGAAATTACTGCCGATACCGGGATCACAACGTTGTCAGTCGTCGTCTGCTGAGCGCTGACCTGATACGACGGCATGGTCGCTTGCCCGGTCAACAGATTGCCGGCCTTGTCGCTGACCGTTCCGCTCTTGATCGCCAGCGACAGCGAGCCGGCGCCGCCGACGTCGGTCAGCTGGACGGTATAGGTGGTGGCGTTGACCGCAGTCACGCTGGAGATCGTGCCGTGCGCGCTGCCGCCGGTGACCACGCTCAGGTTATCCGCGGTGAACGAGGCCACCGGCTTGCTGAATGTCACCTGATAGGACAGCGTGCTGGCTGTCGTATTCAGCGGGCCGGTGGCGCTGACGCTCTGAATCTGCGGCGCAGTGGTGTCGATGGTGATGTTGTATCCCGTCGATTGCCCGCTGATGTTGCCGGCCGAGTCAGCCGCCGTCGCCCGGATGCTGTGATTGCCGTCGGCCAGCGGACTGCTCAGGTTGTAGCTCCACGCGCCGCTGCCGTTCGCCGTGGCTGTGCCCACCGCCGTTCCGTCGACATACACCGTCACCGTGCTGTTCGCCTCCGCCGTGCCCTGCACCGTCGGCTGGTTGTTGTCGGTGACGCCGTCGCTGTGGCTGGACCCGGTATCGCTGGCCACGCTCAGCGCCAAGCCGGTCGGCGCAGCCGGCGCGGCAGTGTCCACCGTGACGCTGTATGCGGTCGACTGGCCGCTGGCGTTGCCGGCGGCGTCGGTCGCCGTCGCCCGGATGCTGTGGTTGCCGTCCGCCAGAGGGCTGGCGAGGTTGTAGCTCCACGCGCCGCTGCCGTTCGCCGTGGCTGTGCCCACCGCCGTTCCGTCGACATACACCGTCACCGTGCTGTTCGCCTCCGCCGTGCCCTGCACCGTCGGCTGGTTGTTGTCGGTGACGCCGTCGCTGTGGCTGGACCCGGTATCGCTGGCCACGCTCAGCGCCAAGCCGGTCGGCGCAGCCGGCGCGGCAGTGTCCACCGTGACGCTGTATGCGGTCGACTGGCCGCTGGCGTTGCCGGCGGCATCGGTCGACGTCGCGCGGATGCTGTGGTTTCCGTCCGCCAGGGGGCTGGCCAGGTTGTAGCTCCATACGCCACTGCCGTTCGCCGTGGCTGTGCCCACCGCCGTTCCGTCGACATACACCGTCACCGTGCTGTTCGCCTCGGCGCTGCCGGTGATCGTCGGTTGGTTGTTGTCGGTGACGCCGTCACTGTGGCTGCTGCCGGTGTCCGACGCCGTGTTCAGGCCGCTGACCGCCGGCGCGCTGGGCGCCGCGGTGTCGATGGTGATGCTGTACGCCGCCGACAGAGTGCTGACGTTGCCCGCGGTATCCGTCGCCGTCACTCGTGCGCCGTGGTTGCCGTCCGGCAGGCTGGCGCTCAGGTTGTAGCTCCATGCGCCGCTGCCATTCGCGGTGGCGGTGCCCACCTGGAAGCCGTCGATGTACACCGTCACCGTGCTGTTGGCCGGCGCGGTGCCTTGCAAAGTGGGCGTATTGTCGCTGGTGACGCCGTCGCTGTGGCTGCTGCCGGTGTCCGTCGCCGTGGTCAGCCCGCTGATCGCCGGCGTCGCCGGCGTCGCGGTATCGATGGTGACGCTGTAAGCCGTCGCCTGGCCGCTGACATTGCCGGCGGTATCAGTCGCCGTCGCGCGGATGCTGTGGCTGCCGTCGGCCAGGCTGCTGGAAATGTTGTAGGTCCAGGCGCCGCTGCCGTCGGCCGTGGCGGTGCCCACCGCCGTCCCGTCGACATACACCGTCACCGTGCTGTTCGCCTCCGCCGTGCCCTGCACCGTCGGCGTGTTGTCGCTGGTGATGCCGTCGCTGTGGCTGGAGCCGGTGTCGGTGGCCGTGGTCAGCCCCGTCACCGTCGGCGCGGCAGGCGCGCTGGTGTCTATGGTGACGCTGTAGCCGGAGGACACGCCGCTGTTGACGCCGCCGCTGCTGGCCATCGCGGTGATGGCGTGGCTGCCGTCGGCCAGGCTGGAAACGAAGCTGTAGCTCCAGGCCCCGCTGCCGTTCGCCGTGGTGGTGCCGACGCTGACGCCGTCCACATAGATGGTGACGGTGCTGCTGGCCACGGCGGTGCCGGTCACCGTCGGCGTGTTGTCGCCGGTGATGCCGTCCGAGCTGCTGCTGCCGGTATCGGTGCCCGCCGTCAGGCCGCTGACCGTCGGCGTCGGCAATTGGATGGCGATATTGCGGGTGACGGTGGCGCTGTTGACGGTGCCGTCGTTGACCGTGAAGCTGACCGTGCGGGTGGCGGTGTTGGGCGAGCCGGCGGTGTCGTTGTATGTCACCGCCTGCAGCGCCGCCTGCCACTGCGCCACCGTCGCCGTCGCGCCGCTGGAGGTCAGCGTCAGCACGCCGGTGCCGCTGTTGTAGCTGGCTACGATGTTGCCGTAGGTGGACGAGCTGGTATTGGTGAAGGCCAGCACATCCTCGCTGCTGTGGAAGTTGCCGGTGATGGACACCGTCGCGCTGGCCAGCGTGGTGTTGTCGCGGTCGGACACGGTGATGCCGCTGTCCACCGCCACCGGCGTCGGCGTGCTGCCTATGGTGTAGCTGCCGTTGGCGCCGGACACAGTGGCGATAGGGGTCTGGTCGGTGTCCGCCACCGTCACCGTCCGCGTCGCCGCCGCGCTGTTCTGCTGGCCGTCGTTGACGGTGAAGCTGATGGTGCGGGTGGCGTTGTTGGGCGTGATCGCCGTGTCGGTGTAGGTGATGGCCCGCAACGCCGCCTGCCATTGCGCAACCGTCGCCGTAGCGCCGCTGGAAGTCAGCGTCAGCACCCCGGTGCCGCTGTTGTAGCTGGCGCTGATATTGCCGTAGGTGGTGGAGTTGGTGTTGCTGAACGCCAGCACATCCTCGCCGCTGTGGAAGTTGCCGGTGATGGACACCGCCGCGCTGGCCAGCGTGCTGTTGTCGAGGTCGGACACGGTGAAGCCGCTGTCCACCGCCACCGGCGTCGAGGTGACATTGTTGCCGGCGGTGAAGGCCGCGCTGCCGCCGCTGGCGGTGACGATGGGCGTCTGGTCGGTGTCGGCCACCGTCACGGTCTTGGTCGCCGCCGCGCTGTTCTTGCTGCCGTCGTTGACGACGAAGCTGATGGTGCGGGTGGCGCTATTGGGCGTCACCGCGCTGTCGGTGTACTTGACCGCGCGCAGCGCCGCCTGCCATTGGGCCAGCGTGGCCGTCGCGCCACTGGAGCTCAGCGACAGCACGCCTGTGCCGCTGTTGTAGCTGGCGGTGATGTTGCCGTAGGTGGACGCGCTGGTGTTGGTGAAACTCAGCGAATCCTCGCCGCTGTGGAAGTTGCCGGTGATGGACACCGCCGCGCTCGCCAGCGTGGTGTTGTCGAGGTCGGACACGGTGATGCCGCTGTCCACCGCCACCGGCGTCGAGCTGGTGTTGTTGCCGGCGGTGAAGGCGGTGCTGCCGCCGCTGGCGGTGGCGATCGGCGTCTGGTCGGTGTCGGCCACCGTCACCGTGCGCGTCGCCGCGCTGCTGGCGTTGCTGTTGCCGTCTGCCACCTGGAAGCTGACGGTGCGGGTGGAGCTGTTCGGCGTCACCGCGCTGTCGGTATAGGTGACCGCCCGCAGCGCCGCCTGCCACTGCGCCAGCGTGGCCGTCGCGCCGCTGGAGCTCAGCGTCAGCACCCCGGTGCCGCTGTTGTAGCTGGCGCTGATATTGCCGTAAGTGGTGGCGTTGTTGTTGGTGAACGCCAGCACGTCCTCGCCGCTGTGGAAGTTGCCGGTAATCGACACCGTGCCGCTGGCCAGCGTGGAGCTGGCGTTGTCGGTGACGGTGATGCCGCCATCCACTGCCACCGGCGTCGAGGCGGCATTGTCGCCGGCGGTGAAGGCCGCGCTGCCGCCGCTGGCGGACAGCAACGGCGCGGCGCTGACCGCCATCGTCACGCTGGCGGCGCTGCTGGTGCCGCCGCGGCCGTCGTTGACCGTGACCTGTATCGTGCGGGTGGAGGTGTTGGGTATGCCGGAGGCGGTGTCGTTGTAAGTCAGCGCGTCCACCAGCGTGGTCACCCGGCTGGCGGTGGCATTGCTGTTCAGCGTGACGATCAGGTCGTGGCCGCTGACGCCGTCGCCGCTGCTGGCGATGGTGCCGATCGCCACGCCGCTGATCGACACCGTGCTGCCGACGCTGGTGCCGCTGGACAAGGTGACCGTGCCGCTGGTGTCGATGCCCAGCGCGTCCTCGGCGCTCTGGCCGTTGGCCGAGATGTGCACCGTCACATTGCCGCCGTTGAGGCTGGTGGTGTCGCTGTCGGTGACGGTGGCCGCGGTGCCGGTGTCCAGATGCACGGCGCCGTTGCCGGCGTAATAGGTGTTGCTGTCGCCGTTCAGATTGCCGATCACCGGCGCCGCGTCGGCGGCCACGGTGACAGTCTTGGTCACCGTGCTGCTGGTGTTGCTGCTGGCGTCGGTGATGGCGAAGCTGATGGTGCGGGTGCTGGTGTTGGGCGTCAGCGAGCTGTCCTGGTAGGTCACTGCCTCCAGCGCCGCCTGCCATTGCGCGTTGGTGGCGGTGGAGCCGCTGGAGCTCAGCGTCAGCACCCCGGTGCCGCTGTTGTAGCTGGCGCTGATATTGCCCATGGTGCTGCCGTTGTTGGTGAAGGCCAGCACGTCCTCGCCGCTGTGGAAATTGCCGGTGATGGACACCGTGGCGCTGGTCTGCGTCGAGGCGGCGGTGTCGCTCAGCGTGATGCCGCTGTCCACCGCCACCGCGCTGCCGGTGCCGGAGCTATAAGCGCTGCTGCCGCCGCTGGAGGTCAGCGTCGGCCCGGGAAAGTGGAAATTGGTGGCGTTGATCCCGCCGATGCCGATCAGGCCGGTGACGTTGTTGCCGGTGGAGGGCACGACCCGGAACGAGTCTATGCCCTGGAAATTGCTATTACCGGACACATTGAAGGTCACCACCGAGCCGCTGTTGTCGATGTCGGAGACGCTCTGGCTCAACGTGGCGCCGCTCACCAGCGAACCGTTCAAATAGCCCTGCAGCACCAGCGTGCCGCCGGAAAAGCTGGAGTTGTAACCATCCAGCACCACGCTGATGGAATTGAGCGTGAACAGGCTGCTGTCGTTGGGCTTGACCGAGAAATAGGTGATCTGCTTGCTGCCGTCGCTAAGCGCGTCCACCGTTTCCACCGAACTGGAGCCGTCCTTCTCGACGATGATCATCTCGTTCTGGCCATCGCTGGCGGAATTCATCTGCATCGTGAAATTCCAGCCGAGGAAGTTGCTCACCGTCAGCGAGGTTTGCCCAGTCGGGATCACCGTGGTGGAGCCGTCCAACGTGTCGAAGGAGGTGGTGCCGGAGGTGGGCCGCGTCAGCAGGCCGTTGTAGCCCGGCAGATCCAGCGCCGCCGCGTGCAGCAGGCCGGTGCTGTATTCCAGCGTCCAGTCGCCGCCCAGGCTGGCTGCGCCGGTGGGATCGGTGGAGCCAGCCGTCACCCGGCCGCTTTCCCGCGCGATGGCGTTGACCAAGGCCGCGCCGTCGCTGCCTTCGGCCACATCGCAGCCATACAGCAGGATGTCGCCGCCAGGCCGCAGCGCCTGGCCTATGGTGGCGAGCTCGGCCTGGCGGCTGCCGACATTGGCGGTAGTCAACTCGGCGGTGCCCAGCTGCAGATCGTTCTCTTGGCCGTGGGAAATGATGTGGATCGCGCTGTAACCGTGATGGGTTCGCGCCCATTGCGCGATCTGCGCCAGGCCGTCCTTGCCGCTGTCCAGAATCACCACCTGGTAATTGGACGGCAACTGGGCGATCAGGCTCCGGTAATTGGCCACGTCGGATTCGACAAACACCACCTGCGGCCCCTGCGCATGGGCATCGCGCGCGCTGGCGGCGTCCCGCGGCGGAGCCGCCGCGGCTACGGCCGCCGCCGTCTCCCCATGCCGCTGCTGCGCGTCCACGCGCGCCGCGTCGTGCGCGGGGTCGACATGATGCGCGGCCTCGCCGACCGAAGCCGCCACCGCGCCGTCGAACATCATCCTGGGCTCCAGCGCCTGCAGCAGCAAACGGCCGGCCGGACGCCCAGCCTGTTTGGCCGGTTCCCGGCCCGTCGATTTCCACCATGCCATGTTCCTGCTCCCACACCTGCGCTACGGCAGCCGCCGATTGCGTTTGAATAAAAATGCCCCTGCTACAGAAATAGACTAGTTGAGGGCATAAAAAAATGTCGTATGAGTAAAGGTCCTTTAGATAAATCTACGTATCACCCTCGCGCGCGACGCGCGCCATCCCGGCGCGGCCGCTTGCGACGAGGCCTCGCATCCCGTATCGTGCGCAACAGTTTTGAAGGATTCCCGATGACCGCCACACCGCTTTACTGCGCCGAGCCTGCCCGCCTCGACGCCGCCCGCCGCCTGAGCGAACGCTTCGCCCTGCCCCTGATCAAGCAGCGCCCAGCCGACGGCTACTGGCTGGAGCTGGGCTCCGAGCGACTGGAATTGCTGACCACCGGCAAACACGGCGCGGTGTACGCCGAATTCGTCGAAGGCGCGGCTCGGCACCGCCGCGAACAAGGCGGCGGCCGTGGCCAGCCGGTGGCCAAGGCGGTGGGTTTGAAAGGGGCGAAGGATTTGCCCCACGTGGCGGACGCCACCGCCGGCCTGGGCCGCGACAGCTTCGTGCTGGCCACCCTGGGCTGCCGGGTGACGATGGTGGAGCGCTCGCCAGTGGCGGCGGCGCTATTGGCCGACGCGTTGGAGCGAGCGGAGCGCGACGAAGCCACCCGCGACATCGCCGCGCGGATGACGCTGGTGCACGCCAACTCACGCGACTGGCTGGCGGGATTATCGGCCGACCAGCGGCCGGATGTGGTCTTCGTCGATCCGATGTTCCCCGACACCGACAAGAAATCCGCCGCCGCCAAGAAAGACATGCAGGCCTTCCAGCACGTGATAGGCGACGACATGGACAGCGCCGAGCTGCTGGCCGCCGCCATAGCCGCCGCCAAGGTGCGGGTGGTTGTGAAACGGCCGCGCCTGGGCGCGGCCATCGCCGGCGTGAAGCCGTCGGCGGTGCTGGACGGCAAATCCACCCGCTTCGACCTCTACGTGATCAAGGCGCTGGCCTCAGGCTGAGTGTACGGAGCGGCTGTCCGTCGGCGCCTGCCCGCGCTCGTTCATGCCGTAATCGCGCAGCACCGCCGCCACCCGCAGCCGATAGTCGGCGAACACGCCTCCCCTTCCCGCGGCCTGCGCCATCCGGTGCGACTCCAGATTGCGCCAGGCGGCAAGCGCCGCCTCGTCCCGCCAGAACGACAGCGACAGCAGCTTGTCCGGCTGATTCAGGCTCTGGAAACGCTCGATGGAGACAAAACCGTCCATCGTCCGCAGCTGCTCCGCCAACCGCGCCGCCCATTGCAGATAGGCCCCGCGCCCGCCCTCGGCCAGCGTCGCCTCGAATATCACCGCGATCATGCTCGTTCTCCCGCGCCGAAGCGGCGCATCCTGACATTGGGCGGCCCCTGGAAAACGATGCCGCCGCCCAAGGCCCGCCAATCCGGACGGCTCTCTTCCAACGCGTCCAGCGCGCCCCGGGCGATGGCCAAGGCCTGCGCCTCCCCCGGACAAGCGTGCCGGCCGCGGCCGAAATCCATGGCCTCGCCCGGCGCTGCCGGGTCATGCGCGGCGGCGGCCAACAACACCAGCACCTGGTCGCCGGCCCGCAAGGTCTGGCCGGCCAGCGTCGCATCCGCCTCGACGAAGCGCCGGGTGTGGTGCAACACCGGATCCTGCCGCAAACGCGCGCGCCACTCGCCGGGATCGGCATGGTTCCATTCGCCCAGGCAACGCCAGGCGATGCCGGCCGACAGCAGCCCCGCGCCGGCATCGCGGCTCTGGAACAGGATGCCGAGCAGATTGGCGCATAAGACGGCAGCGTCGAGACCGGCAAACTCGGCGCGCCAGCGCCTCAGCCCCCCCTCGGCCGGCAGCGCGGCGAGATCGGCAAGCAAGGTCCCGCAAGCCTCCGCGCCCCGTTCGCGCGCAACGGCGTCGGCATCGGCCGCCAAGGCCCGGCACACCCGCGCGATCCCTGCCGCCGCCTCTGCCAGCGCGGCTTCCTGCCACCCCAACAGCGAAGCCAGCGTGGCGACCGGCAGGAAATCGACCAAGCTGTCCAAGCGGCGGCCATCGACCGCTCCAGCCGTCAGGAAAGCCCACGCCAGCCGCCGCGCCGTCTGCTCCGCCTCATTGCAGGGCAAGGCCGCCAAGCCCTCGCCCACCGCCGTCCGCAAGCGGGCATGCGCGTCGCCCTCGCTCATCCGCAGCCAGCGGCCGAACACCTCTCCCAGCGGCGACCCGGCGATGCCCGCCGGCACCGGTTCCCGCGCCGGCCGCACCCGGCAGACGGGGCTGCCCAGCACCGCACCCACCGCCCGGCGCGAGGCGGCCAGCCACAATCCCAGCTTCGCGTCGCGCCGCCAGCCATCCTCGGCCAGCGCCCGGTAATAAGGATAAGGATCGGGATGGCTGGCGGCGGCCAGCGCATGCTCCGGCCAGCCGTTCATGCCTCGCCTCTCAGATACTGCCGCCGCACGCCGTCGACGCAGCGCGCGCGGGAGCTGGCCGCGCGCTCATGCGGCGCGAACCATGCCTCGGCCTCATCCAGCAGGTCCACCGCGCGGCGCAGCAAGGCCAGCTCGGGCTCCGGCAACGCCGGCCGGGTCTGACGCTCGGTCAGCCGGTCGATCAAGGCCACCATCGCGCCCTTGGCCGCGATCTGCTCCGCCCGCCCGTGGCGGGTGCAGACGCCGTAGGTGCCGGCCAGGAAATGCGCCCACTCTTCATCCAAACCGCCAATTGATTCGACCGTGGGCAGCCCTTGCTCCGCCAGACGCGCCAGTTCCGCCCGGTAGCGCCGCTCAAAACGCGTGCGCAGCGTCGCCGCGTCGGCATGCTCGGCCTCGATCAGCCACTCGGCCATCGCCTGCGGATACCAAGCCAACTCTCCGTCCAGCGCCTGCTCGCCGAAATAAGACGTGACGGCGCCGGCACAGCGCACCTTGTAAGAAGGCAGGGGCGCGCAGCCCTCGCTCTGCAACGCCGCCAGCCGCCCCGGCGCCAGGCCGCAGCGGAACAGCAGCTGCGGCTCGCTCAAGAAATAGGTGTGTAGATAATCCAGCAGGGCTCGCATGGCTCAACTCCTTGGCATGTCGTTCGAATGTCCGTATCGTAGCCGGCGAACTGCCACAATGTTTCACGCTGGAGTGAACCATGACCGACACCCATCTCCCCGACATCAGCCGCCTAGCCAGCCTGCTGGCCGATCCCGGCCGCGCCCTCATGCTGCTGTTGATGCTGGACGGCCGCAGCTACCCAGCCAGCGAACTGGCGCAGCACGCCGGCCTCAGCGCCCAGGCCGCCAGCAACCACCTGGCCAAGCTGCTGCAAGGCGGCGCGGTCAAGGTGGAGCGGCATGGCCGCCATCGCTACTACCTGCTGGCCAACGCGGCCATCGCCCAGGCGCTGGAGGCGCTGAGCGCCGCCGCCCACGGCCACGATCTGGCCCGGCCGCGCGCGGCCAGCCGGGTCGCGCCGGAACTGCGGCTAGCGCGCACCTGCTACGACCACCTGGCCGGCAGGCTGGGCATCGCCATCGCCGACGCGATGCTGGAAAACGGATTGCTATTGCTGGATGAGGACAGGCAGTTCGCGGTGACGGCAGCCGGCCGCGGCTGGTTCGCCGCGACGCTGGCGGTGGACGCGCCGGCCGGCGGCAAGCGGCCGCTGGCGCGGGCCTGCCTGGACTGGAGCGAGCGGCGCCCGCACCTGGCCGGCGCCCTCGGCGCGGCATTGTGCCGGGAATTCCTGCGGCGGAACTGGGTGGAGCGGCGGCTGGACAGCCGCTCGCTGCGCGTCACGCCGGCCGGGCAAGCCTTCCTGCGAGAGCAGTGGGGCATCCGGCCGGAAACGCTGATTGAATAGACGCTACGGCAGACTCAGGCGGTCAGCCGCTCGGCAAAGCCTTCCGGAATGGCGGGGCGGCCGCGCTCGTTGATCGCGGTGCCGATCACCAGGCCATCCAGCACCACCTTGCCGTCGGACTCGCGCACCACCTGCTGGCGGAAGCCGAAGCGCACTTTGGACACCGCTTCGAAAGCCACGGTGACGGCGAAAACGTCGCCGCTGGTCAGCGAGGCCTTGTAGTCCATCTCCGAGCGCACCACCACCAGGTTGATCTTGTCGCGCGCCAGTTGGGCGAAGTCTATGCCCTTGGCCAGCAGAAACTCGTGCCGGGCGTGCTCCAGATAATTGAAATAGACGCCGTTGTTGACAATGCCCTGCATGTCGCACTCGTAGTCGCGCACTTTGAATTCAACGGAAAAGACTGACATCAAGCGGTTCCCTGTTTCGAAACGATGAAGCGCCCGCCGCGGCGGACAAGCCGCTTGGACGCCGACGATGGCAGGGAGTTTCTCAGATAGGCGCCCAGGGAACCAGCGCAGCCACCCGCTTTCAGCGCTTGGAGGGCGACGGCGGCGGCGCGACCCGCCGCCATTCCACCTTGGGCGGCGCCTGCAGCGCGGTGCGGCCCAGCAGCCAGGCCAGCCAGTTTTCATTGCCGGAGAAAATCATGACAGCCTCCTCCAGCCATGGTGGCGCAAGCGCTGCTCGACCGCGGTGGCGGAGCGGCGGCAGGCCAGCACCGGGATGCCCAGCGCGGCGGCGCGGTCGCGGTAATGCCGCATCACGTTGTGGCCGAGAAAATCGGTGAGCAGGATCAACACGTCCGGCCGGCCGGGCAGCGCTGCCTTGCGCTGATGCGCGACGTTGCGGCCGCAGATGTGGCGGGCGATGCGGATGTCGTACAGGCTCAGCACCTCGGGAATATTGCCCAGGCTATCGGCTCCCACCAGCAGCGCTTCCATCTTGCCTCCTTGCCGCTTCGCGCGGAATCGGGTGATGGTTTGACTGTAAAGCGGCCTCCTAATCTCTCAAAGTAATAATAAATTTTATTTCAATATCAATTTGATATATAGATGACATGAAAGGTCAGACTGCTAGACAGGCCCCGACAAACCCGTTACCCTGCCCGCCCCGCGCAGCCGCGCATAAGCCACTGATTTGTCTATACAAATGAATGCCGTTGTTCTAGCCGTGGGCGCCATGCTCACCCTGACCCTGCTGCGCACCCATGTCGTCATCAGCCTGCTGATCGGCGCCTTGGTCGGCGGCCTCGCCGGCGGACTGTCGCTGCCCGCCACCCTCGCCGCCTTCAACCAGGGCATCACCGGCGGCGCTTCGGTGGCGCTGTCCTACGCCTTGCTGGGCGCCTTCGCCGTCGCCATCGCCAAGTCCGGCCTGCCCCACGCGATGGCCGACCTGGCGGTGAAGAAGCTGGAGCACGCCAGCGCCCACCGCAAGCTGAAATGGACGCTGATCGGGCTGCTGGGCTGCGTCAGCGTCGCCAGCCAGAACCTGGTGCCCATCCACATCGCCTTCATCCCGATGCTGATCCCGCCGCTGCTGTACGTGATGGCGCGGCTGCAGCTGGACCGCCGGCTGGTGGCCTGCGTGATCACCTTCGGCCTGGTGACGCCCTACATGGTGTTCCCGGTGGGCTTCGGCGACATCTACCTGAAGCAGATCCTGCTGGGCAACGCCGCCAAGGCCGGCATGGACACCTCGGGCATCAACGTGATGCACGCGATGGCGATTCCGGCGCTGGGCATGGTGGCGGGCCTGCTGTCGGCGGTGTTCGTCAGCTACCGCAAGCCGCGCCGCTACTCGCTGGGCAAGATCGAAAACGCCGAGCGCACCCACGCCCGCGTCAGCCGCAAGTCGCTGGCCACCGCCTTCGCCGCCATCGTCGCCGCGTTCTCGGTGCAGCTGTACACCGACTCGATGATCATGGGCGCGCTGTCGGGCTTCCTGTTGTTCCTCGCTGCCGGCGTGGTCAAGTGGAAGGACGCCGACGGCGTGTTCAACGAGGGCATGAAGATGATGGCGATGGTGGGCTTCACCATGATCACCGCCCAGGGCTTCGCCGAAGTGCTGCGCGCCAGCGGCGAGATCGCGCCGCTGGTCAAGGCCGGCGCGGCGCTGTTCGAGGGTCAGCGCTCGCTTGCGGCGCTGGCGATGCTGGCCATCGGCATGACGGTGACGCTGGGCATAGGCTCGTCGTTCTCCACCGTGCCCATCCTCACCGCCATCTACGTGCCGCTGTGCGCCCACCTGGGCTTCTCGCCGATGGCCACCGTGGCCATCATCGGCACCGCGGGCGCGCTGGGCGACGCCGGCTCGCCCGCGTCGGATTCGACGATGGGCCCGACCTCGGGCCTGAATCTGGATGGCCAGCACGACCACATCCGCGACACGGTGATCCCCACCTTCCTGCACTTCAATCTGCCGCTGATGACCGCCGGCTGGATCGCGGCGATGGTGTTGTAGAATGGCGGGCATGAACACCGAAAACGAAAACCGCGTCGAGGCGCTGGAAGTGCGCCTCGCCTTCCAGGACGAGCTACTGGACGCGCTGAACGCCACCGTCGCGCGCCAGCAGAAGGAAATCGACCTGCTGCAACAGCAAATCCGCCTGCTGTACCAGCAGTTCAGGAGCGCGCAGCCGGACGACGGCCCCGGCGGCTCGCCGCGGGACGAGATTCCGCCGCACTACTGACCCGCCTCCCGGCGCTCAAGATGCCGGCCGGCGCATCCCGCGCCGCCGGCGGCCATCCGCCTGCCCTCTCCCCCTGACGCGTGCCGCCGCATGCCAACGGCGGACACGCCTTCCTCCCGCCTTATCGGAAAAACAGGTTTGCAAATACGAAATCATGCAGACAAATGCGTCGATATACCTGCTTTTATAGGATATCTGCCGACATAAATCGGCTGGCCGCAATCCCAGTATCCGCGCCCGGCCGCCAACGGTAGGCTGGTCTCACTTTCCGCCGCCTCTGCGGCCACTACCCTGAAACGGAGACCTTCCATGACCGCGACACGCCCCCCCGCCTTCTGCTGTTGACCAACCCAAAGCAGGAGTATCCGACATGGCACACAGCATCGCAGTGAACGTTCCCGCCAGGCAGGAAATCGAAGCCGCCGACGGCGTCGTCAAACAGCTGAAGGAGTATCAGTCGAAAAACTGGGCGATCGGCCTGAACGGCGACAACCTGGCGCCGGACAACTTCCTGGCCTTCTTCACCGAGCGCCAGCTGCCGTTCGCCTACTACGTCCGCGCGCAGGGCGTCAGCGTCGGCGAGTCGTCGGCCTATCAGATCAACATCGACACGCTGAACCACTACGTCGCGCTGATCCGCAGCTCCGAGGGCATCGCCGTGCACGGCGCGATCACGCAGCTGAACCACTACAAGGCCAATAATTGGGCGATCGGCCTGAACGGCAGCACGCTGCAGCCGGACGACTTCCTGCCCTTCTTCGATACCCGCGGCGTGGCGTTCGCCTACTACGTGCGCAGCGGCAGCGTCGAACTGGGCACCCCGGCCGCCTACGACAACAATATCCGGGCGCTGCAACAGTACCTGGACAATCTGTAAGCCCCCAGCCTCCCGCCCCGCCGGCTCCCGCCGCGGGGCGGCCCGCTTTGCTTCAGTTCCGCTTGCGCCGCCGCGACACCGTCGCCTCGATGTTCTTGCGGCCGATCAGCTTGACCGGCTCCGGCATCGCCGGCTTTTCCGCCTCGCCCAGCCATTTGTACATCACCAGGCAGTCGACCAGCCCGTGCGCCGGGTGGCGGTAGGCCCGCGGCAGCCGGCCGACGACGTCGAAGCCCAGCTTCTGCCACAACGCCACCGCCGCCGCGTTGGTGGCCACCACGCTGTTGAACTGCAGCGCCAGAAATCCCCGCTCCCGCGCGCGTTGCTGCGAATGCTCGCACATCGCGCGGGCCACGCCCTTGCCGCGCGCCGCCGGCGCCACCATGTAGCCGCAATTGCCGACATGGCCGCCGGGCCCGGCGGCGTTGGCCTTGAGGAAATAGCTGCCCAGCAACTGGCCATCCTCTTCCGCCAGCCAGGTTTCCAGCGGCGCCTCGCACCACAGCCGGCGCGCCGCCTCCTGGTCCATGTCCGGATCGAAAGCGTAGGTTTCGCGGGCGGCCACCACTTCGCGGAACACCGGCCAGAACGCCGCGAAATCCCGCGGCTCCATCAATCTGATCTGCATCTTGTCTTTCCGATTCTCGATACTCAAGGCGTGGGCTGCGGCTTGCTGCCGGGCCGGCTCATGCCGCCGGACAGCAGGCTGGCGCCGGCGATCAACGCGCCGCCCAGCCACTCCTGCAGCGACATTTTCTCGCCGGCCAGCAGATAGGCCGACACCGCGGCGAACACCAGCTCCATCAGCATCAGCGTCATCGCCTGGGTGGCCGGCATGATGGACAGGCCGTACTGCGACACCACGCTGGTGCACAGCAGCACCACGCCCAAAATCGACAATACCAGCCAGCTCTCGGCCGGGATCTCCAGCATCCTGGGGAGATCGCCGCTCTGCAGCAAGCTGAACGCGCCGATCAGCGCCACGCCGAACCACACCGTCGCCGATTTCACCGGCACCGGGATGCCGTGCGAGCGGCGGCTGATCACATTGCCCAGCGCAAAGGCCATGCCGCCCGACAGCGCCAGCCACTCGTAGCGGTGGGTCAGCGGCAGCTCGCCGGCGAACAGCTCCGGCCGGTAGATGAACACACCACAGCCCAGCAGCGACAACCCCACCACCGCCCAGCCCCGGCCGGTCAGGTGCTCGTGCAGCAGCAGCCGCGACCATAGCGCGGTCCACAGCGGCGACAGGTAGAACAGCAGCAGCACCCGCATCACATGGCCTTCGGCCACCGCCATCGTGTAGCTGAAATTGCACCAGCCGAACAACAGTGTCAGCAGCACCAGCACCGGCTCGAAATGGAACTGACGCCGGTACACTTTGAAGAACAGCGTCAGGCCGGCGGCGATGGTGACCAGATAGGTGGCCAGCGAGGCCATGGGCACGCTGACGCCCTGGGCGTTGAGGCTGCGGAACGGGTACCACATCAGCCCCCACACCAACGCGGTGGTGAGGATGCCGGAGGTAGCGACGATTTTTTGTTTTACAGGTGTCATGGCTGTTCTTAAGATGGTCGATTGCCTGTGCCGAATTTCCAATGGAGACGCCGCTTTGAATCCCCGCCTGGACCAATTGCACCCCTACCCGTTCCAGCGCCTGGCGACGCTGCTGGCCGACGCCAAGCCGCCAGCGGCATTGCCGCACATCAGCCTGGCGATGGGCGAGCCCAAGCATCCGGCGCCGCAACTAGTGAAGGACGCGCTGTGCGCGAATCTCGCCGGCCTGTCCGGCTACCCGGCGACGCAAGGCACTCCGGCGCTGCGCCAGGCCTGCGCCGACTGGGCCGAGCGCCGCTACGGCGCGAAGCTGGATCCGGCGGGCGAAGTGCTGCCGGTCAACGGCAGCCGCGAGGCGCTGTTCTCGCTGACCCAGTGCCTGATCGACGCCGGCGGCGCGGCCAAACCGGTAGTGGTGTCTCCCAATCCCTTTTACCAGATTTACGAGGGCGCGGCACTGCTGGCCGGCGCCGAGCTCCATTACCTGAATTGCGAAGCGACGAACCGCTTCCAGCCGGATTGGGACGGCGTGCCGGCGGACGTATGGCGGCGCGCGCAGCTGGTGATCGTCTGCAGCCCCGGCAACCCCACCGGCGCGGTGATGGACCTGGCCGCCTGGGACCAGCTGTTCGCGCTGTCAGACCGCTACGGCTTCGTGATCGCCAGCGACGAGTGCTATTCCGAGATCTATTTCGACGCGCCGCCGCTGGGCGGCCTGTCCGCCGCCCGCGCGCTCGGCCGCAGCCTGGAACGGCTGGTGATGCTGACCAGCCTGTCCAAGCGCTCCAATGTGCCTGGCATGCGCTCCGGCTTCGTCGCCGGCGACGCGGCGGTGCTGAAGCAGTTTCTGCTGTACCGCACCTACCACGGCAGCGCGATGAGCCTGACCGTGCAGGCGGCGAGCGTCGCCGCCTGGAACGACGAGGCTCACGTCGAGTCCAACCGGGCCGCCTACGCCGCCAAATTCGCTGCGGTGTTGCCGCTGCTGCAGCCGGTTCTCGAGGTGGAGATGCCGGAAGCCGGCTTCTACCTGTGGGCCAGGGTACCGGACGGCGACGACGTGGCCTTCGCCCGCGCGCTGTTCGAGCAGCGGCACGTGACCGTGCTGCCGGGCAGTTTCCTCGCCCGCGACACCCACGGCGCCAACCCCGGCCGCGGCTACGTGCGCATCGCGTTGGTGGCCGAGCAGGCCGAATGCGTGGCCGCCGCGCAAAGGATTGTAGAATTCATCCAGACCCAGAGCGCCGCAATGCCGGCGTGACGCTCCGCCACAGGACCCAGAATCACAGATGACGACTTCGATTCACATTGCCAAAGGACTGAACCAGATGCATCCGATCCAAAGCCTGATCGAACAGGCATTCGAAAACCGCGCTGAAATCACCCCCGCCACCGTGTCGCCGGAACTGAAGGCCGCCATTGAGCAGGTCGTGACGGAACTGGACAACGGCCATCTGCGCGTCGCCGAGAAGCAAGGCGGCGACTGGGTGGTGAACCAATGGGTGAAGAAGGCGGTGCTGCTGTCCTTCCGCATCCGCGACAACGCGATGCAGGACGACGGCGTCAATCGCTACTTCGACAAAGTCGACACCAAGTTCGCCGACTGGAACCAGGCCCGCTTCCAGGAAGCCGGCTTCCGCGTGGTGCCGGGCGCGGTGGCGCGCAAGGGCAGCTTCATCGCCAAGAACACCGTGCTGATGCCGTCCTACGTCAATATCGGCGCCTACGTCGACGAAGGCGCGATGGTGGACACCTGGGCCACCGTCGGCTCCTGCGCCCAGATCGGCAAGAACGTGCACCTGTCCGGCGGCGTCGGCATCGGCGGCGTGCTGGAGCCGCTGCAAGCCAACCCCACCATCATCGAGGACAACTGCTTCATCGGCGCGCGCTCGGAAATCGTCGAGGGCGTGATCGTCGGCGAAGGCTCGGTGATCTCGATGGGCGTCTACATCGGCCAGTCCACCAAGATCTACGACCGCGAAACCGGCGAAGTGATGTACGGCCGCGTGCCGCCGGGCTCGGTGGTGGTGTCCGGCAACCTGCCGTCCAAGGACGGCAGCCACAGCCTGTACTGCGCGGTGATCGTCAAGAAAGTGGACGCGCAAACCCGCAGCAAGACCAGCATCAACGAGCTGCTGCGCGGCGTGTGATCCCGATCCAAGACGCCTCCCGGCGTCTTTGCGCCGGCCGCGAACCGATCCCCGGTCGCGGCCGGTGTGCCATTATGGCAACACCCCTGCCCCTGTCGCGATGACATGGGCATCAAATTGCGGCGATTTTGCACACCGTAACATAGCGAGATTTGGCGCAAAGTCGCCAACGCTATAAAATCCAGCTATTCGAGACCGGATAGTACGCTACCATAAACCGCGGCCGGCCAGATTCGCTCCGCAAGCGAAACAGGTTGAATTTCGCCGCCGCTACAGGGTCAGACAACCGATCCCTCTTTCAAGCTGTTTGGAATTTTTGTGTCCACAGACCATTTCATCGAATTCAGGAACGTCAGCTTCGCCTACGGCGATCGGCCCATCCTGAAGAACCTTACTCTCAGCGTGCCGCGCGGCAAGCTGGTCGCCATCATGGGCGGCAGCGGCAGCGGCAAGACCACGCTGCTGCGGCTGATCTCCGGTCAGATTCGCCCGCAGTCGGGCGAAGTGCTGGTCGACGGCCGCGACATCGCGCGGATGAGCCAGTCCGAGCTGTATCAGCACCGCCGCCGCATGGGCATGCTGTTCCAGTTCGGCGCGCTGTTCACCGACTTGTCGGTCGCCGACAACGTCGCCTTCCCGCTGCGCGAGCACACCAAGCTGCCGGAAAGCATGATCCAGGATCTCGTCACCATGAAGCTGGAGGCGGTGGGCCTGCGCGGCACCCAAAAGCTGATGCCGGCCGAGCTGTCCGGCGGCATGGCGCGCCGCGTCGCGCTGGCGCGCGCGATCGCGCTCGACCCGCAGCTGATGCTGTACGACGAGCCCTTCACCGGCCTGGACCCGATCTCGCTGGGCGTGATCGCGCTGTTGGTCAAGAAGCTGAACGACGCGCTGGGCACCACCGCGGTGATGGTGACGCACGACGTGCACCAGTCGCTGGCCATCGTCGACCACGTGCTGTTCGTCGCCAATGGCCAGATCATCGCCCAGGGCTCGCCGGACGAAGTCCGCGCGTCCGACTCCCCGTGGGTGAAGCAGTTCATCAACGGCGAGGCCGATGGCCCGGTGCACTACAACTTCCCCGCCGCCACCTCGCTGGCGGCGGACCTGGGTCTGCAAGGAGGCGGGCATGCTTGATTTTCTGACCTCGCCGCTGCGCCGCCTCGGCCACGCCACCATCAACGCTGTCTGGCGGCTGGGCTTCGCCGCCCGCTTCCTGGCCGCCATCCTGCTCAACAGCGGCCAGAGCCTGCTGCGGCTGCAGATGACGATACGCGAGATCTACTTCGCCGGCGTGATGTCGCTGATCATCATCGTCGTCTCCGGCCTGTTCGTCGGCATGGTGCTGGGCCTGCAGGGCTACACCACGCTGGCCAAGTTCGGCTCCGCCGACGCGCTGGGCGCGATGGTGGCGCTGGCGCTGCTGCGCGAGCTGGGCCCGGTGCTGGCCGCGCTGCTGTTCGCCAGCCGCGCCGGCAGCGCGATGACCGCCGAAATCGGCCTGATGAAAACCACCGAGCAGCTGGACGCGATGAGCGTGATGGCGGTCAATCCTATGGCCCGCGTGATCGCCCCGCGCTTCTGGGCCGGCGTGATCTCCATGCCCATCCTGGCCGCGCTGTTCAATGTGGTCGGCATCTTCGGCGGCTATCTGGTCGGCGTGGTGATGATAGGCCTGGACGCCGGGACCTTCTGGTCGCAGATGCAGGGCAATGTGGACCTGCATTACGACGTGATCAACGGCATCATCAAAAGCCTGGTGTTCGGCATCGCCGTGACGCTGATCGCCGTGTTCGAAGGCTACGACGCCACCCCGACCGCCGCAGGCGTGTCGGCCGCCACCACCCGCACCGTGGTGACCTCGGCGCTGGTGATCTTGGCCTTGGATTTCGTGCTGACCGCCTTCATGTTCTAGGAATAAAACGAATGAAACGCTCTACCATTGATTTATGGGTCGGCATCTTTGTCGCCCTCGGCATCGCCGCCGTCGTCTTCCTGTCGCTGAAAGTGGCCAACCTGACGCCGCAGAGCGCGTCGCAAACCTATGTCGTCTACGCCGACTTCGACAACGTCGGCGGCCTGAAGGTGAAGGCGCCGGTCAAAGAAGCCGGCGTGCTGGTGGGCCGCGTGTCCGACATCCGCCTGGACCCGAAGACCTACCGCGCCCGCGTCGCGCTGAACATCGACAAGACCTACCAGCTCAGCGACGACGTCAGCGCCTCGATCCTGACCTCCGGCCTATTGGGCGAACAGTACATCGGCCTGCAGCAAGGCGGTTCGGAAACCAATCTGGCGCCCGGCGGCACCATCACCATCACTTCATCGGCGCTGGTGCTGGAACAGTTGATCGGTAAATTCATGACCGGATTTACCGGCAAAGACGCAAGCAAATAGCGTCGCAAGCGGGGCCAACCCTCCTCGCGGCACCGCGTGCCGCCCGACTAGTGAAAAATGGAATGTCGCAAATGAAGAAACTGCTTACCCTGTTCTGTCTGATGCTGGGCCTGTCCTCCACCCAGGTTCTGGCCGCCGCCGACAACCCGGTCGAGCTGATCAAGGACGGCTCGCGCCAAGTGCTGGACATCCTGAAGCAAGACAATGGCAAGAACACCAAGCAAGTGCGCCAGCAGGCCGAAGCCGTCGCCGTGCCGCTGTTCGACTTCCCGCGCATGACCGCGCTGGCGGTCGGCCTGGGCTGGCGCCAGGCGTCGCCGGATCAGCGCAATGAGCTGACCCAGCAATTCCAGACCCTGCTGGTGCGCACCTACTCCACCACCATGACCCGCTTCAAGACCGCCCAGGTCAACGTGCAGCCGAACCCGGTGCCCGGCGCCAACGGCAAGGACGTCACCGTGAAGTCCAGCGTCACCCTTCCGGGCAACGCCAATCCGGTGGCCGTCGACTACGTGCTGAACAAGGGCGACAAGGGCTGGAAGATCTACAACGTCAGCGTGGAAGGCGCCAGCCTGGTGACCGTGTACCGCAACAGCTTCAATGAGGAAATCCGCAAGAACGGCGTGGATGGCCTGATCAAGCTGCTGCAGGACAAGAACGCCGGCCCGGCATCCGCCGCTGCGGCCGCCAAGGGCAAGGGCTGATGCTGAACGCCACCACCCCCGGCGCGGCCAGCCTGTCCGGCCGCATCGACATGGCCAGCTGCGCCGGCTTGGCGCAGCCGCTGGCCCAGCTGGCGGCCCAGGGGCCGCTGCGGCTGGACCTGTCCGGCGTGGAAACCGCCGACTCCGCCGCGCTGGCGCTGCTGCTGTCGGCGCGCCGCGCCGCCGCCGCCGCCGGCCACCCGCTGACGCTGTCCGGCATCCCCGCCGGCCTCGCCACGCTGGCCGGCCTGTACAATCTCGAACCTTTGCTTCGCGCTGGAGACTGACCATGCGCCCCGCCAAACTCCTGGCCGCCGCCAGCCTGCTGGCTCTGGCAGGCTGCGCCAGCCATCCCACCACCGCCTACGACCCGTACGAGCCGTACAACCGCGCGATGTTCACGGTCAACGACAAGGCTGACCAGTGGGTGATCAAGCCGGTGGCCCAAGGCTACCAGGCTGTCGTGCCCTCACCCATTCGCACCGGGGTGAGCAACTTCTTCGACAACCTGAAGGATGTCTACAGCTTCGCCTTCAACGTCCTGCGCGCCGAGCCGGAAAAAGCCGCCAACGACTTCATGCGCGTGGCGATGAATACCGGCTTCGGCCTGTTCGGCCTGATCGACATCGCCGACCAGGCCGGACTGAAGAACAACAAGACCTCGCTGGGCGATGTCATGTCAGCCTGGGGCTGGAAGAACAGCAGCTATTTCGTGCTGCCCTTCTTCGGCCCTTCGACGGTGCGCGACAGCACCGGCCTCGCCACCTCGCTGGCTGGCCCGGGTCCGGAAAAGCTGGTCTACCACAACACCAACGAGGCCATCGCCTTCTATAGCGTCTATGGCGTCAATACCCGCGCCAAACTGCTGGGCGCCGACAATCTGCTGGATACCGCGGCAGTGGACCGCTACAGCTATACCCGTGACCTCTACATGCAGTACCGCGCCAAACAGCTGGGCCAGCCGGACCCGACCCAGCCGGTGGACAACTTCAATCTGGACGACCTGGTGAGCGGCGGCGACAGTTCCGCCCCGGCGGCAGAACGCAAAGCCGCGCCGGCGGAAGCGTCCGCGCCCGCGGCGGCCATCGCCGCTTCGGCCGCGCAATAAGCGCCCGCCTCGTCCCATGCCGCTGCCGTCCTCCGGACGGCGGCGTTTTTCTTTTTCAAAACACAGGAGCCGCCATGAGCCAATTGCCCGCCTGCCCGCAATGCGGATCGGAATACACCTATCAGGACGGCGCGCTGTTCGTATGCCCGGAGTGCGCGCATGAATGGAGCGACCAGCCCGCCGCCGCCGCTGAGGAACAACGCGTGGTGCGCGACGCTGTCGGCAACGTACTGCAGGACGGCGACAGCGTCACCGTGATCAAGGACCTGAAGGTCAAGGGATCGTCGCTAGTGGTCAAGGTCGGCACCAAGGTGAAGAACATCCGCCTGGTGGACGGCGACCATGACATCGACTGCAAGATAGACGGCATAGGCGCGATGGGCCTGAAGTCGGAATTCGTCAAGAAAGCCTGATCCGCGCGGCGGATACCGGCGATCGACGAAGGCGGCCCTCGGGCCGCCTTTTTTTCATCCCTTCTATACTCATGACAACTCCATCGCCAAGCGCCGACATCGATGATCCGCGTATTGTCCGGGCTATGCTCCTGCCTGTGGCTATGCCAGGCCGCCTCCCAGCCTCCCGCCGTCCGCTTGTGCCATGAGGACGCGCCATCCTATCCCTGGCTGCTGGAGAACGGCCGCGGCCTGAGCCAGATCATGATGGGCATGGTGGCCGACCGGCTCGGCATCGCCATCCAGACCGAAGCGCTGCCCTGGGTGCGCTGCATGGCCGAGGTCAAGGCCGGCCGCCTCGACGGCCTGTACAAGGTCAGCTACGCGCCGGAGCGGGTGGCGCTGGGCGAGTTTCCACTGAAACACGGCCAGCCCGACGCCGCGCTGCGCATGCTGACCGACAGCTATCATCTTTATCGCGCCAAAAACAGCCGCCTGGGTTGGGACGGCCGCCATATCACCCACGCGGACAAGGGCATCGCCGCCCAGACCGGTTTTTCCATCGTCGGCCAGTTGCAGCAATGGGATCTGCGGGTGGACAGCAGCTCGCGCAGCGCGGCGGTCATCCTGCGCAAGGTGCTGCTGGGCAGGGTGGACGGCGCGGCGCTGCAAAGCCGGGCGGCAGACGACGCCATCGCCGCCGACCCGTCGCTGCAGGGCAAGCTGGACAAGCTGGAGCCGCCGCTAGCGGTCAAACCCTATTACCTGATCTTCTCGCACGATTTCTACCTGCGCCAGCCGGCGCTGGCCCGGCGCATATGGGACGCCGTGGCCGAGGTGCGCGCCTCGCCGGCCTACGCCGCCGCCCGCCCCGGCCAGTGAGCGGCGGCGAACGCCGGCACTAGACAAAAAAACGCCGCGTCCCGAAGGCCCGCGGCGTTTTCCGTCATCAACGGCGCTGCGCTCAGCTGACGCGCTCGATCAGCGCGCCGACGGCGCCCAGCTTTTTCTCGATGTACTCGTAACCGCGGTCCAGGTGGTAGATGCGGTCGACGATGGTCTCGCCCTCGGCCACCAGGCCGGCGATCACCAGGCTGGCGGAGGCGCGCAGGTCGGTGGCCATCACGGTGGCGCCGGACAGCTTCTCCACGCCCTTGACGATGGCGGTGTTGCCTTCCACTTCGATGTTGGCGCCCATGCGGTTCAGTTCCGGCACGTGCATGAAGCGGTTTTCGAAGATGGTCTCGGTCACCACGCCAGCGCCCTCGGCCACGCAGTTCAGCGTCATCAGCTGCGCCTGCATGTCGGTCGGGAAGGCCGGGTACGGCAGCGTGCGGAAGTTGACAGCCTTGGGGCGCTGCTTCATGTCCAGAGAGATCCAGTCGTCGCCGCACTCGATCAGCGCGCCGGTTTCGCGCAGCTTGTCCAGCACCGCCTCCATGCTCTGAGGCGCGGCGTTCTTCAGCACCACATGGCCGCGGGTCATCGCGCCGGCCACCAGGAAGGTGCCGGCCTCGATGCGGTCCGGCATCACCGCGTACTCGGCGCCATGCAGCTTGTCCACGCCCTCGACCACCAGGCGGTCGGTGCCGATGCCGGAAATCTTGGCGCCCATCGCCACCAGGCAGTGGGCCAGGTCGGTCACTTCCGGCTCGCGGGCGGCGTTTTCCAGAATGGTGGTGCCCTCGGCCAGGGTGGCGGCCATCAGCAGGTTCTCGGTGCCGCCGACGGTCACCATGTCCATCACGATGCGGGCGCCGCGCAGGCGCTTGGCGCGCGCCTTGACGTAGCCGTGCTCGATCGACACCTCGGCGCCCATCGCCACCAGGCCCTTGATGTGCTGGTCTACCGGGCGGCTGCCGATCGCGCAGCCGCCGGGCAGCGACACGGTGGCTTCGCCGAAGCGCGCCAGCGTCGGACCCAGCACCAGAATGGACGCGCGCATGGTCTTCACCAGCTCGTACGGCGCCACCAGGCTGTCCAGCTGCGAAGCGGTGATCTCCACCTCGTGCACATTGTCGGTCATCACCCGCACGCCCATGCCCTGCAGCAGCTTCTGGGTGGTGGCGATGTCGCGCAGCATCGGCACGTTGGTGAAACGCATGGTGTCGCCGGTCAGGAGGCCGGCGCAGAGGATGGGCAGCGCGGCGTTCTTGGCGCCGGAGACGCGGATCTCGCCGTTCAGCGGGCCGTTGCCGATGATTTTCAGTTTATCCATGGTATTGCTTTCAGGCTTGCTGTTTGGCCCACTCGTCCGGCGTGGCCGCCTTGACGATGGAGAGCGCGTGGATTTCGTTGCTGGCCAGGCGGCTGGCTATCACTTCCTTCACCATGCGATGGCGGTCGATCAGGCGCTTGCCCTCGAAGGCGGCCGACACCACGGTGGCGTAAAAGTGGTGGCCGTCGCCCTCCACTTTCAGGAAAACACAGTCGAGGCCGGCCTCGATATATTGTTTGACTTGCTCAGGGGTCATCTTGATTGTCCGAATGGCGAATAGGGTTCAGTGGCGCAGCTTGTAGCCGGCGCGGATCATGCCCAGCGCCAGCGCGCACAGCAGCGCGAAGCTGCCGGCCGCCACGCCGGCCGACAGCCAGGGATTGACGTCGGCCTGGCCGAAGAAACCGTAGCGGAAACCGTCGATCATGTAGAACACCGGGTTGGCGTGCGACACGGCGTACCAGAACGGCGGCAGGCTGTGGATGGAATAGAACACGCCCGACAGGAAAGTCAGCGGCATGATCAAAAAGTTCTGGAAGGCGGCCAACTGGTCGAATTTTTCCGCCCAAATGCCGGCGATCACGCCCAGCGCGCCCAGCACGCCGCAGCCGAGCACCGCGAAGACCAGCGCCCACAGCGGCTGGGCCGGCAGCGGCAGGCCGAACCAGGCGGTGACGGCGAGCACGCCGGCGCCCACCGCCAGGCCGCGCACGATGGAAGCCAGCAGGTAGGCGAAGAAGAACTCGGCCGCGGTCAGCGGCGGCAGCAGCAAGAACACGATGTTGCCGGTGATCTTGGACTGGATCAGGCTGGACGAGCTGTTGGCGAAGGCGTTCTGCGCCATCGACATCATCGCCAGGCCCGGGATCAGGAAAGCGGTGTAGTCGACGCCGGGATAGGCCTCGACATGCTTGGACAGCACGTGGGCGAAGATCAGCTGGTACATCAGCGCGGTCAGCACCGGGGCCGCCACGGTCTGGAACGCCACTTTCCAGAAGCGCACCAGTTCCTTCTTGAACAGGGTGAAGAAGCCGGTCATGCCGCGCCTCCATTCATCATCTTGACGAACACGCTTTCCAGATCCGCCTCCACCACGTTCAGTTCGCGCACTTCCACGCCGGCCAGGCGCAGCTCGGCGAGCACGCCCTCCAGCTCCGACAGGTCGGCCAGCTGCAGCACCGCGCGGCCGTCGTCGTCGCGCAGCTTGCGCGGCAGCAGGCTGTCGGGCAGCGGGCCGGACAGCTTGACCGCCACTTCGCGGCGCGCGCTGTGCGCCAGCAGCTTGTCCTTGTTCTCCAGCGCCAGCAGCCTGCCCTTCTTCAGCATGGCGATGCGGCCGCACAGGGCCTCGGCTTCTTCCAGATAGTGGGTGGTCAGCACGATGGTGGTGCCGGCGCGGTTCAGCTCCTGGACGAAGGTCCACAGGCTCTGGCGCAGCTCGACGTCGACGCCGGCGGTGGGCTCGTCCAGCACCACCACGGGCGGGCGGTGCACCAGCGCCTGCGCCACCATCACCCGCCGCTTCATGCCGCCGGACAGCGCGCGCATATTGCTGTCGGCCTTGTCGGCCAGGCCCAGCTTGAACAGGAGCTCGTCGATCCAGGCCTCGTTGCGGGCCAGGCCGAAGTAGCCGGACTGAAAGCGCAGCGTCTCGCGCACCGACAGGAAGGGATCGAACACCAGTTCCTGCGGCACCACGCCGAGCGCGCGCCGCGCGTCGCGAAAGTCGCGCACCACGTCGCGGCCCATCACCCTGATGCTGCCGCTGTCGGGACGGGCCAGGCCGGCCAGCGCCGAGATCAGCGTGGTCTTGCCGGCGCCGTTGGGGCCGAGCAAGGCGAAGAATTCGCCGGGCTCGACAGCGAAGCTCACCCGGTCCAGCGCCTGCAGCTGGCCGTAGCGCTTGCTGACGGCCTCGATTTCGATTGCGTGGGACATGAAAACCATGGGGCCACCAAGGCGATGCCGTCCGGATGAACGCGCGCTAGTGGCTTGAGAAAAAAGCGCAATTATAGCGCCGGCTCAGCCGCAAGTGGTAAGTTGTTCCATCACCGGCGGCAGGAAAATGCCGCGGTACAAATACTGCAACAGCCGGCTGGCGGCCAGGGTGGCGTCCGGACACGGCGTCTCCACCAGCAGCCGGTTCATCAGGCCGTCGTGCAGCGACTGCAGCGCCACCGCCACTTCGTCCGGATCGACGCAATCATAGGTCTGCCCCCGCTCCCTGGCGGCCCGCACCACCTGGCTCAGCATCCCGCGCGCCTCGTGCATGTGGGCGACGCATTCCTCGTGGATCGGCGCCAGTTCGCCGACGTGCTCGCTGCGCATGAACAGGATCAGCAGGATGCGCCTCACCTGCGGATTATGCTCGATCAGCGCCAGCAGACGGTGGCTGTGCTGCCACAGCGCCTGGGCCGGATCGGTGTTGGCGACAAGCAACAATTGCTCGCGCATGTCGTCGAACGACGGCGACACCCGGTCCAGCATCGCGCGGTACAGATCCAATTTGTTCTGGAAGTGCCAGTACACCGCGCCCCGGGTCAAGCCGGCGGCGGTGGCGATTTCCGCCAGCGTGGTGCGCGACACGCCCTGCTCGCTGAACAACTGTTCGGCGGCGTCCAGCAGCAGCTGGCGGGTCTGTTCCGCTTCCTCACGTGTTTTCCGTGCCATTCCTGATTCTTTACGCTAGTACTAATTAATGAATTTTAACGCCTATCCCTAGCCGATATCGCAAAGCTGTTACATGACTCGACATTTCTTCATTTTACATACAGACGCGTATGTATGTAAAATGCGCAGACTCGGGGATATGACACCTCAGACCATTCCCCCAATAACAAAGTAATTCTCCATTACCTTTCCGGATTCTGCTTTCGAGGACTCGAGACCATGCAAGCAAGTGCAGTTTTCCCGCGCGCCGCGCGCGGGCTGATGCTGGGCGTAGTGGCCGCCAGCCTGGCGGCCTGCGGCCAGAAACCCGACGCCCAAGCCGGCGGCGCGATGCCGCCGGTGCCGGTGGCCGTGATCAAGGTGCAGCCGGCCGACGTGCCGGTATCATACGAATTCGTCGGCCAGGCGGCCGGCTCGCGCGAAGTGGAAGTGCGCGCCCGCGTCGGCGGCATCCTGCAGAAGCGCGCCTACGCCGAAGGCAAGCCGGTCAAGGCCGGCGACCTGCTGTTCCAGATCGACCCCGAGCCGTTCAAGGCGGCGCTGGACCAGGCCAAGGCGAATCTGCAGGTGCAGCAGGCGCAGCTGGCCCGCACCAAGCAGGACTACGAGCGCATCATGCCGCTGTTCAAGGAGAACGCGGTCAGCCAGAAGGACCGCGACGACTCCGTGGCCGCCTACAACGCGGCCAAGGCCTCCACCGCCGCCGCGCAGGCGCAGGTGGAACAGGCGCAGATCAATCTGGGCTACACCCGCGTCACCGCGCCGATCTCCGGCATCACCAGCCAGGAAGCCCGCTCCGAGGGCAGCCTGGTGGCCACCAGCGCCGACGCCAGCCTGCTGACCAAGATCTCGCAGCTGGACCCGATCTACGTCAACTTCAGCATGTCCGACGGCGACATGCTGAACCTGCGCAAGATGCAGCACGCCGGCAAGCTGAAGCTGGCCAACGGCGGCGGTTTCGAAGTCCAGCTCAAGCTGCCCGACGGCAGCATGTACGGCAAATCCGGCCATCTGAACTTCACCGATAGCCTGGTGGACACCACCACCGGCACCATCCGCTCGCGCGCCACCTTCGCCAACCCGCAAGGCGGCATCCTGCCCGGCCAGTTCGTCCGCGTGCAGCTGAACGGCGCGGTGCGCACTCAGGCCATCACCGTGCCGCAGCGCGCGGTGCTGACCACGCAGCAGGGCAAGATGGTTTGGGTGGTCAGCGCCGAAGGCAAAGCCGCGCCGCGCCCCATCGTCACCTCGCAGGAGGTGGGCATGGACGTGCTGGTCGAGCAGGGCCTGAAGGCCGGTGACCAGGTCGTCGTCGACAACATCATCAAGCTGCGTCCGGGCGCCGAGGTCAAGCCTCACCCGTTCCAGGCCGACGCCAGCGCGCCGGCCGCCGCGGCCAAGCCGTAAACCCAGGGGGAATCTGATACATGTTTTCCGCTTTCTTCATCCGGCGGCCGATCTTCGCCAGCGTGATCTCCATCGTGATCATGCTGGCGGGCCTGGCCGCCATCAAGGCGCTGCCCATCCAGCAGTACCCTGAAATCGTGCCGCCGGTGGTGAACGTCACCGCCAGCTATCCGGGCGCTTCCGCCGAAGTGATCGCCAACACCGTGGCCGCGCCGCTGGAGCAGGCGATCAACGGCGTGGACGACATGCTGTACGTGCAGTCGAACAGCGCCAGCAACGGCACGCTGTCGCTGACCGTGTCGTTCAAGATCGGCACCAACCCGGACCAGGCCACCATCAACGTCAACAACCGCGTGCAATCGGTGCTGTCGCAGCTGCCGGAAGAAGTGCGGCGCCAGGGCGTCAACGTGCGCAAGAAGTCCGCCACCATCTTGCAGGTGGTGTCGCTGTTCTCGCCCGACAACAGCCACGACACGCTGTTCATCAGCAACTACGCGCTGTTGAACGTGGTGGACGAGCTGAAGCGGGTGCCGGGCGTGGGCGACGTGGTGAACTTCGCCGGCCAGGACTACTCGATGCGGATCTGGCTGAAGCCGGACAAGCTGGCCCAGCTGAAGCTGACGCCCAGCGACGTGGCCGCCGCCATCCGCGAGCAAAACTCGCAGTTCGCCGCCGGCAAGCTGGGCGCAGAACCGACGCCGCAAAAGCTGGACTTCACCTACACCGTGACCACCCAGGGCCGCCTGTCGGAGCCTGAGGAGTTCGAGAACATCATCGTGCGCGCCAATCCGGACGGCTCGGCGGTGAAGCTGAAGGACGTCGCCCGCGTCGAGCTGGGCGCGCTGTCCTACGACTTCCACGGCAAGCACAACGGCAAGGCCACCATCCCGATCGGCATCTTCCTGGCGCCGGGCGCCAACCAGCTGGCCACGGCGCAAGCAGTGGAAACCGAGATGCTGCGCCTGTCCAAGAGCTTCCCGACCGGCCTGTCCTACGGCATCCCCTACGACACCACCAAGTTCGTCGAAGTGTCGATCGAGGAGGTGTACAAGACGCTGGCCGAAGCCATGGTGCTGGTGTTCCTGGTGGTGTTCCTGTTCCTGCAGAACTGGCGCGCCACGTTGATTCCCTGCCTGGCGGTGCCGGTGTCCATTGTCGGCGCCTTCGCCGGCATGTACGCGTTCGGCTTTACCATCAACACGCTGACGCTGTTCGGCCTGGTGCTGGCCATCGGCATCGTGGTGGACGACGCCATCGTGGTGCTGGAGAACGTCGAGCGCCTGATGACGCAGGAAGGGCTGTCGCCGCGCGAGGCCAGCCTGAAAGCGATGAAGGAAGTGTCCGGCGCGCTGGTCGCCATCGTGCTGGTGCTGTGCTCGGTATTCATCCCGGTGGCCTTCCTGGGCGGCATCGCCGGCCAGATGTACAAGCAATTCGCGATGACGATCGCGGTGTCGGTGGTGATCTCCGGCATCGTGGCGCTGACGCTGACCCCGGCGTTGTGCGCGCTGATCCTGAAGTCCGAACACCAGCACCCGAACCGCTTCTTCACCTGGTTCAACAACTGGTTCGACCGTCTGACCGAGCGTTACGCCAGCGGCGTGGCCTTCATCAACAAGCGCGTCCTGCTGGCCGTGGTGCTGTTCGGCGGCCTGCTGCTGGCGTCCGCCGGCCTGTTCCGCGTCATCCCGTCCAGCCTGGCGCCGGACGAGGACCAGGGCTACATCCTGGCCGCGGCCTTCCTGCCCGACGGTGCCTCGCTGACCCGCACCGCCGCCACCATGGACAAGCTGGACGCCATGATGGCCAAGAACCCGGCGGTGCAGGACCGGATGACGTTCGCCGGCTTCGACATCCTGTCCGGCGGCAACAAGACCAACGCCGGCGTGTCCTTCATCGTGCTCAAGCCCTGGGATGAACGCAAATCGCCGGAGCTGTCGTCGATGGCAGTGGTGAAGGACGTGTTCGCCAAGGGCGCGATGGGCGTGACCGACGGCATCATCCTGGCCTTCAACCCGCCGCCGATCTCCGGCATGTCCAACACCGGCGGTTTCGAAGCCTATGTGCAGGACCGCGCCGGCCGCACCCCGGCCGAACTGGGCGACATCACCAAGAAGATGGTGGCCGCCGCCGCCAAGCGTCCGGAGCTGAAGGGCGTGCAAACCACCTTCTCCGCCAGCGTCCCGCAGATCTTCGTCAAGCTGGACCGCGACAAGGCCAAGGCGCTGGGCGTGCCGGTGAACAATGTGTTCGACACCATGCAGAGCACCTTCGGCGCGCTGTACGTCAACGACTTCAACAAGTTCGGCCGCACTTTCCGCGTGCAGCTGCAGTCCGAGGCGCCGTTCCGCACCAAGGTGGACGACCTGCGCAACGTCTACGTGCGCTCGCAGGCCGGCCAGATGATCCCGTTGACCGCGCTGGTGACCATCCAGCAGACCACCGGCCCGGAAACGCTGGAACGCTTCAACGTGTTCCCGGCGGCCAAGCTGGTGGGCGGCCCGGCGCCGGGCTACAGCTCGGGCCAGGCGCTGACCGCGCTGGAGGAAGTGGCCAAGGAAACGCTGCCCGAGGGCTATAGCCTGGCCTGGACCGGCTCCGCCTTCCAGGAAAAGTCCACCAGCGGCTCGTCCAGCCTGGTGTTCGGCTTCGGCATGATCATGGTGTTCCTGATCCTGGCGGCGCAGTACGAACGCTGGAGCCTGCCGATCTCGGTGCTGATGGCGGTGCCCTTCGCCGTGTTCGGCGCGCTGATGGCCAACTGGCTGCGCGGCCTGGCCAACGACGTGTACTTCCAGGTGGCGCTGGTGACGCTGATCGGCCTGTCGGCCAAGAACGCGATCCTGATCGTCGAGTTCGCGGTGCAGCAGATGGAGGAAGGCATGGAAGCGGTGGACGCCGCGATGCAAGCCGCCCGCCTGCGCTTCCGCCCGATCGTTATGACCTCGCTGGCCTTCGTGCTGGGTTGCGTGCCGCTGGCCATTTCCAGCGGCGCCGGCTCCGCCAGCCGCCACTCGATCGGCACCGGCGTGATCGGCGGCATGCTGGCCGCCACCTTCCTCGCCACCTTCTTCATTCCGCTGTTCTTCATCCTGATCATGAAGCTCAGCAAACAGAACAAGCCTCAGCAGAATGCCGAGGCCGGAGGAAACGCAGATGCTTAAGCGGGCCCTGATCCCCACCATGCTGGCGCTGGCGCTGTCCGCCTGCGCGGTGGGCCCCGACTACAGCCGGCCCAAGGTCGAGCTGCCGGAAGCCCAGGCCGGCGCCCAGGCGCCGGCGGTGGACGCCGGCTGGTGGAAACGCTTCGACGACCCGGTGCTGAACCAGCTGATAGAGGAAGCCGTCAAGAGCAACCTCGACCTGCAGGCCGCCGCCGCCCGCGTCGACCAGGCCGCCGCGCAGGCCGGCATCGCCCGCGCGGCGCTGCTGCCCGCGCTGGGCGCCAATGCCGGCTACCAGAGCGGCCGCACCTCGCAGCAGCTCGCCACCCCGGGCGCGCCGCTGGTCAACGACGTCCGCGCCGCCAACCTGACCGCCTCATGGGAGCTGGACCTGTGGGGCAAGCTGCGCCGCAGCAACGAAGCGGCGCGCGCCGGCTACCAGGCCAGCCGCTACGACCGCGACGCCGCCCAGCTGGCGCTGGCGGCCCAGGTGGCGCAAACCTACTTCCAGATGCGGGCGCTGGACGCCCAGCTGGACATCGCCAAGCGCACGCTGCAAAGCCGCGAGGAATCGCTGAAGCTGCAGACCAAGCGCTTCCACGGCGGCCTGATCTCCGAGCTGGACCAGCGCCAGGCCGAGGTGGAGGCCGCGTCGGCCCGCGCCTCCGTCCCGCAATTCGCCCGTTCGCTGGAGCAGACCGAAACCGCGCTCGGCGTGCTGCTGGGCCACAGCCCCAGGCAACTGGTCGACGGCGGCCTGGTCCGCGGCAAGGACATCAACAGCCTGGCCAGCCCGCCGGACGTGCCGGCCGACCTGCCGTCCAGCCTGCTGGAGCGCCGTCCCGACGTCGCCTCCAGCGAGCAGCAGCTGATCGCCGCCAACGCCCGCATCGGCGTGGCCAAAGCCGCCTACTTTCCCAGCATCAACCTGACCGGCGCGCTGGGATCGCAGAGCCTGTCGCTGGACAGCCTGTTCACCGGTCCCACCCGCACCTGGAGCTTCGCCGGCAACCTAGCCGCGCCGATCTTCAACTTCGGCGCCACCGGCTATAACGTGGACGCCGCGACGGCCGGGCAAAAGCAGGCGCTGGCGCAGTACCAGAAGACGGTGCAGACCGCGTTCAAGGACGCGCTGGACTCGCTGGCCGCCAACGGCGCCGCCCGCGATATCCTGCAGGCGCAGACCACGCAATCGACCGCGCTGAACCGCACGCTGAAACTGGCCGGCCTGCGCTACGACAACGGCTACGCCAGCTATCTGGACGTGCTGGACGCGCAGCGCAACAGCTTCCAGGCCGAGCTGAACCTGGTCAACGCCAAGCTGGACAAGCTGAACACCACCATCGGCGTGTACAAGGCGCTGGGCGGGGGGTGGGAAGAACTGAAACGTCCATAACAGCAAAAGCCTTCATCCGACAAAAAGCCCGTCTTGAATCAAGACGGGCTTTTTCATAAACAAATCAGTTCAAATCGGTTGCTTTGGCCAATCTATCTCCTCCAACTTCGGCCATATAGGCAACTGCTCCACACGCGACAATTGCACACAATAGCGCTTCCAATCCTCCAGTCTGCTTAGTTCCAACG
Source organism: Chromobacterium indicum (assembly GCF_039708975.1). Lineage (NCBI taxonomy): Bacteria > Pseudomonadati > Pseudomonadota > Betaproteobacteria > Neisseriales > Chromobacteriaceae > Chromobacterium > Chromobacterium indicum. Next base: position 33,401 of record NZ_JAYFSJ010000021.1, on the reverse strand, counting down.
GCGAGGCCATGCCCAATTCGGCAGCATCCTCCAAAGGACGGCGGTTCTGATAGGCGGCGGTCAGCCTCTCCTGGACTTGCCGCCGGACAGCGGCGGCTTGCGCTGTCGACTGCGCCGCCTCATCCACACCCCAGGCATCGCCTCTCCAAACGGCGAAGGCTGGCGGCTGCAATTCGGTAGCATTCAAACTATCCGGGGTATCGCCGATAACCGCTGAGACTAGCCGGGCATCTGCCTTGCTCCACAACGGCACCTCCCTCCAATCTGCGTGCAACGCCCACATTTGATTATCGTACACAGCGATCTGGCGCTCGCCCGGCTGCGGCGGCTGCTGTTCTGTGGCGAAAGCCGGCACCAGCCAGAATTCCTCCAGGTCCATCGGGGACAGAGTCGCCTGAGTCGAACCCAGGTATTCACCGGTTTGCGGATGATAGCTATAAACGGTTTTCTGTGTTTCCATCGCAGGGGTCCTTAGTATTTGATACAAGCAAGCAAAGCAACGTTGCGAGGGCGGGTTTCTCCTCCTCCGGTCCGCTCAGTGAAATAGCGGCCCGTGCGCAAATTGCTTATCCCCGGCCCGGAGTTATCTGCCGAGACAACACCATCCCCGGAGTTGTCATTGATAATGAAGGCTGCGGTATTGAATACCTCGATGGTATTGATGCCATGGCCATGCGCCTCGATGCTTTGCGCTTGCGGCGCGCCAACCAGCCGTCCGGCATCGACGCCACGGCCATCATCCAGACTGCGGATGAACTCCCCCCGCAGTTCGGGAAGGCAAAATAGATTGTTGGGATCGGTGTTGGGTCTTTTGGGATCCGGATTGGGAAACCTGTCTTGAATCGCCGCATACAAACTGGCATAAGAAGCCTTAGGCACATAGGAACCATCGCACTTTAACCAACCGGTTGGCGCTTTGTCCGAAGCGAAATAGGCAATCTGTCCTGCGGGAATCACACTGCCATTGATCTGGCTGCTGCCCAATAATGGCAGGCCATTCACCAACTCAAACATCACATCCAGCTGCGCATCGGTGCTGCCAGGCGCATCCCCGCGATACCGTTCTACCCCTTGGCCTTCCCCGCATCCCGCTCGACCGATCAGAATATAAGCACTGCGATATTGGAATTTGTCGCTGGCGAAAACCTGGCTGCTAGCGCCGCAACGATACATGGCTTGCGGAAATCCTCCAGTCAGCCGCCCTCCTTGTGGCTCGTCGAAGGTATACACGATAACCGTCACCCCCACAGGTACCGCGTTCAGCCAGTCAGCCGCCGCCTTGTCCTGGCCGCTGCTGCCGGCAAGGTCAAAGGTCGCTGCGCGACTAACTGTGCCAATGGCATCCAACTGCACCATATTGTAGTTTCGCGCCACTGGACCCACCGCAACACCATCGATCTCCACGCCAGCCATGCCATTCTGCACGGAATAACCGCTGGCTCGGACACGGACCATCCGACGGTTGTTGACCTTGGCCGCCACTTTGGATAGATCGCTTGCGCTAGCTGCATCTACGATGCCATATCCCGCCAGCGTGGTCGCTTTAGCGGCAAACTTTTCATGCAACCAGCCATAAGCGCCGCTCCACAAGCCAGTCTTGTTGGCGCTCAACATGGTCTGACCGTCAATATTCAGCTGCAGCTCCTGAGTTCCGACATTGGAGCCTAGTCCTCCAGTCGCAAACAGACCAGTATCGCCATCGGACTCGAAAGCATAACCCGTAGTGCTGGAATCCGCGCCAGCGGTACCTCCTTTCTTGGCCCGGAAAGCAGAACCCCACACCCGGCCATCCTGGTCTTTGCCCGCCGCATCGGCAATGCCATAGCCCACCAAGGTAGTCGCCTTGTCAGCCTTGCTGGACAACTGCTTAGTGATGGTAGCTGCGTAGTTGCTGTCGTTGCCAAGAGCGGCCGCTATCTCCTGCAGGGTATTCAATGCGCCTGGAGCACCCGCTACGATGCCGTCGACAGCAGTCTTCAACTCAACCTTGGACGCAAATTTCTCTTCCAATGCGCCATAGGCTGGTGTCCAGATGCTGCCATTTTTATAAACATTAAAAACCTTGGCTGAGTCGATATATAAGCTGAGATTGTCGGTACCTGTATTTGGAGCATTGCCAAGAGAATCGGCAAACAGGCCTGTATCACCATCGATTCCAAACGCAAAACCGACGGCGGCATCATCGCTAGCCGGCCCACCCTTGCTGGCGCGGAAAGCGTTGGCCCATGCCCGGTTACTGGCATCCTTGCTGGCACCATCCACAATGCCATACCCTGCCAGCGTGGTCGGCTTGCCTGTGGATATCTTGCTCCAGTCATGCGCTGGCACATCGTCGCCGCCCATTTTCCGCGCCTTGGTGACGCGGCCCTTCGCATCCACGGTCACCATGCCGTAGTCGCCCGGCGCCACGCCGCTGTCGCGCAGCGTCAGCTGGCCGCTGACATCCTTGCTGCCGTCAAAGGAAACATTCCAGCTGCCGTCGCCAGTGATTTCGATCTTGCGCGCGGCGCTCAGCTTGGCCGCATTGCCGGAGGGCTGCTCGCCGCTTTCCAGCTTGTCCACTCTCTCCTTCAGATGGACAGTGCGGTTGGCCAGCTGCTTGCCTTGCAGATTGTCGATGCCGTCCGGCCCGGCCAATACCGGGTCGGAAGTTTCCAGTTGATAGATGCCGGGTTCCCAAAACGGCTTTTCCTGCAGATTGGCCATGTCATTCCTCGCAATCATGAGCGGTGATGGACTGCCGGCCCGCAGGCGGCAGAAATGAAATCATGACCGTGGCGATGAATGCATGCCTTCCTCTTCAAGCGCCTGAATCGTGCCAAATGCGCGACAAAAACCGGCCTCAAACTGAAGCCGGCCATCCGGTCAGGACGATATGGTGCCCAATCGGGAAAAATGAAGCTTTTAACCGTAATTAGAAAACCGCTTTAACACCATCAAGGTTTAAGCTGAGAAAGTTGCAAGGGATCTGGCCTGGGACCATTACTCCATTTTCGACAAGCATTGATAAAATCTGACATGGCACTCTTTTCGCCTTGAGAACCTTCACGTAGAACATTCATTTGCTTCCACAAAGGATAAACCTGCAATATGTACTCCTCACAAACAATTTTTGCCTCGTCTACCGCACATAAGCAACTAAACTCGCCTATACCAGCTCCCAACCGCTCTACCAGCATATCCAACAAATGCTTCTCTTGAACAAAGCCATAAGGTTGGCCGTTTCTGAATACTTGCATACTCCCTCCTTAGCACGAGACCATATAGTTTTGATTAAACGGCACCGCCAAATATGGCAAAGCCATATAAGCCTCCACATCTCCCTCGCCAACACCCAAAGAAAACTGAGGACCACCTAGCGTTGTCACTCTTGAAATACTAACCATGCCAGAATATCGATACCAGCCATCAGGCGCTGCCGCAGTCATTTTTGAATCAATGATAGCTACCCCTGGATTAAACTGCATCCCTTTATTATCCCATATATAACCAGCATCGGAACCCAAGCCTACACTACCTTTAACTACAAAAAACCAGGCAGAAAAATAAACGAGATTAGTTGAGAGAGGCAGTTTCACCCCCATAAAAACTGATCTAAAACCCGGGGACCGCGGTTGGTTTGGTGCCGTAATTTTCATAATGCCACCATTTAGCATGCCCCCCCAACCGCCTGACAACCCGCCTCTCTCACTCCGCCCTCCCATATAATTCACGCCAAACCAAAATGGATTATCTGGTGTTGCATTCATAGGAGAGCTGGCTGTTGCATTAGCCGGCTTCGTATCCGTATATGGCCCCTCATACCCTTTAGTGTAGGGATGGACTGCTTTAATCATCACCCCTCCCCCAATGACACTAAACCCCGCTGGAATTGCATTTTCATCAATTTGAGTCATGTGACTATTAGTAATTAAGTTTGGCGGCATCAAACTCACTACGCTACCAACTGCGCTATTCAAATCCGACTTACTTGCCGCATCGGCAATGCCGTAGCCGGCCAGCGTGGTCGCCTTGTCGGCCTTGCCCGCCAGCTTGCCATCCACCGTCGCCGAGTACTTGGGGTCGTTGTTCACCGCCACGGCCAGCTCCTGCAGCGTGTTCAGATTCGCTGGCGCGCCGGACACCAGGCCATTCACCGCATTCTGGAGATCCGTCTTGCTGGCGCCGTCGGTAATGCCGTAGCCCGCCAGTGTGGTCGGCTTGCCGGTGGATATCTTGCTCCAGTCGTGCGCGGGCACGTCGTCGCCGCTCATTTGCCGCGCCTTGGTGACGCGGCCCTTCCCGTCCACGGTCACGATGCCGTATTCGCCCGGCGCCACGCCGCTGTCGCTCAGCGTCATCGCCGCGCTGGCGTTGCCGCTGCCATCGAAGGTCACATTCCACTTGCCGTCGCCAGTCATCGCGATGTTGCGCGGCGTTTTCAGCCGATCGGCGTACTCCGCCACCAGCGCGCCGGAAACCAGATCATCGATCTGTTTTTTCAGATAGGCGGTGCGATTGGCCAGCTGCTTGCCTTGCAGATTGTCCACGCCGTCAGGGCCGGCCAGCACCGGATCTGAGGTTTCCAGTTGATAAATGCCCGGTTCCCAGGTGATTTTTTCTTGCAGATTGGCCATCAGGCGGTTCCTCGGTTGAATTGCTTGTTGCGGCGGATGAGGCCGTTGTGGCGGTTGGCCACGGCTTGGTACTCCAGGCTGGCCAGCTGGCAGCGCGCTGGCGCGTACAGCGCCAGCATGCGGCGCAGCTGGGCGGCCTGATCGTTGGTGATGGGCTGGTTCAGCAGCACCCGGTATTGGTTCCAGCTGGTCGGGTCGCCGTGGACGTAATAGCCGTTGCGGCGGATGAGGCCGTTGCGGTACTGGCCGGCCAGCCCCTCGATCAACGTCACTTCGCCCAGGCCCAGGCGGCGAATCACCTCGCGTATCGCCCATGGCGTGCCCTTGTAGCGGTGCAGCTCATTGGCGCTGTGCAACAGCGCGCGGCGGGCGCCGTCGGACTCGGCCAGCGTCCAGCCTTCCTCGCCGTGGATATGGAATTGCTCGGCCAGCAGCGGCAGCACGTCCGGCTGCACGGTGTCGATCAAGTTGACCAGGAACACCGACAGATCAAGGCCCGAGACCCGCTCGGTGAGCCGGGACAGCGGCCCGAAGCGCTGGTCGCGCGCCAGGATGGAGGGAATGGCGTCAGTCATCGCGCGCGCCTCCTGGTTGGGGATATCCGCCCGTCGCCGCTTGACGGCGCGGGCGAAGGCCGGGTTGCAGATGCATGGGGACCTCCTTGGTGCTTGAACAGGGATAGGGGATGGGACGGAGCGCCTGCGCGGTCCGCAAATGGGAAGGGAGCAATAGTGGTGGAACCACCGCCGGAGAGAAGTCAGCGGGCGTGCATAGCCACGCGCAGCACGGCCAGCGGACGGCAAACGCAATGGAGGGATGCAGGCTGCCGAATCTCGGGTCCAAAACTTGGCTGAATATCTTGTTCCGGCTTCCCGAAATCGGGATCAAAAGCGGTGGATAGGATGCGTGTACAGGGTTCGGAAACGGGAAGAAGGGACATAGGCAGGCTCCTTGAAGCCAGGAAAGAAAAGCTGGGATGGACCAGAAGACCAGCATGGCCCAAGCAAGAAAGGGAACGGAAACCGCCAAGCGGAAAACCTAGAAATCAAGTGGGATAAAAATCAGAAACGACAGAGGAAAAACCAAGAGGGGAGCAGTGACAAGGGCGCGGGAAGCCCTATTTTGACAAAACAGATGGGGACCGCCGGGCATCGAACTGAGCCCGACGGCAAAATCAAGTCTAGTGTGAGCATGACGGAAGTGGACCGCCGCCATGCATCATGCCTTACTGCATCAGACCATACCAGCCAGTATGTGGCCAGCCGCTCAGGCGGGAAGCTGCGGCCAAGCGATCTGGCCCATACCCGCCATGGTTTCTGGCAGGTCGCGCAGCGCCTGTCGATATTTGGCCCATGCAGACTTCTGCTCAGCGGACAACACGGCATCCTGCACCTGGGTCCAGTCGCAGGCGCGCAGACGCTGGTCGCGCTCGGAGCGCAGCGCGATCAGCGCCGTCTCTTTGCGCGCGTCGGCGATCGCCTGTTCACTGGCACCGAAGACATCGCGCGCCTCTTGTTCAGACACATTCAGAATTTCCCCTCGCGGGGTTTGCACGGAACGCAGCAGCATGACAGCTCCTTAAATATTGGCAATCGGGCTAGGAATGGAGACGGCGGAGCTCCAGATCGGATCGACAGTCGTCAACGGAGATACCTTGACCCCACCTCCTTTGTATGGCGCTGCCGCATCCGGGTACAAAATAGAGTCAGGCTGCATCAAGGGCTTCAGCCCCTCCGTTCCTCCATACAACTTACCTTGGCCCAAGTCAAAATCAGCCAGGAAGTCATAATGCATGCCGCCGCCGCGCAGCCAAACCACGCGGCCAATCAAATCCGTGCGCACTTTGGCGACGGCTTGGTGGTAGGCGAAACCATAGTATTCAGCCCTCGTCATCCAGAAGTCGGACCAGGCTGAACCACGAATCGACAGTTCCAGCAACAGTCCGGCAACATGGTCCGTACCAAGCGAAGACGGATGTGCTGCGTTGTAATCACGACAGATCACCAGCCTACCGCATTTTTCATACGGACTAGCCCAGATCGGAACAGGATAGTAGGTATTGGCATCCCCTCCAATCTCCACGCTGTACCGAAACGGCAGCGTCATCTCGTTGCGAGCGTTTTGCCGCCACACATCCAGCTCGGCAGTCTTGGCTGCCACCTTGGCGTCGATATCCGCTTGCTTGCCAGCAACGGTGTTCGTCAGATTGTTCGATGCCGTCACTAGGGCGGCTACCTGTTGCTCCAGACTCATGGTCTCTCCTTCACTTGGGATTCAAAACACTGCGTTGCAGGGTCAGGCATTGCAGCTGAATCAGCGCCGCAGCCTGGGCAGTGGCCAATTCGGCCAGATCGTCGCGGTATTGCTGTCCGCGACGGTCGAGGAATAACAAGGCATCGTCATGCCCACTCAGACGGCCGTCGTGGCCAGCCAGCCGCTGCTCGGCTTGGCCCAGAAGCGCCTGCTGAGCGCGCAGGGTGTCATCCCGCTTGAGGCCCCGCGTCATTTCGTCAATTTGCGCTGCGCCCAGGCTAGCCAGTTCCTCGCCCAAGGCCAGGTTCAGTCCTGCACCGGTGGACTGCACGATCACGCTGCCGGCCGGCACGCCGGACAGTGCCAGATCAAAGGCCAGCAGCAGTTCCAACCCAGCCTGCTTATAAGCCAACGCTTGCTTGGGATCGGACCAGATGGCCAGCGGCTGGCCGCCTTCCAGGATAAAAGCCACCTCGCGCACCCAGAATTCGGTCTGGTCGCTGGCCAGCGCGGTCAAGTGCAGCTGGCGCGGGCCCTGGCTCTGGCCATCGGCGATCGGGTAACGAACGATCTCGTTGCGCAAACCGGTTTGGCCTGCATCCGGCTGATAGCCGGCATCGCCGAGCGCGACATGGGTGATCCTGAGCTGGACGCCGTCATGGCTGGCCAGATGAATCGCGGCCAAGCCACCATCCAGGATCTGAGGAATCAATGGGTTACTGCTCATCGCGGTTCATCTCCATTGGGAAACGCGCCACCGCCAGCGACGTCAAAGCGCCTGCGAAACGCAGCGGCTGCGATAAAGGTTTGGCCGGATTCGGCCGACACTCGGCGCCGCTGCGGTTCAGCGCCCACTCCTGCATGGCGCCGGCCCAACGCAAGGGCTGGTTGAATACCGCGCCGATCTTGAAGCCGTAACTGCTGCGCGCGGGTTTGACGTGCTCGATCATTCGCCGCAAGCGGGCATACAGATCCGGATTGAGCACCGCCCGATCCGACATCAGATTGTCGTTGGCCCAGGCGGTCAGATCGAAGGTGTAAGGCTGACCGGAGCCCTTCTGCTCCCACCACTCCTTCAGCTCAATCTCGATGCCCAACACCCTGAACACCTCGTTCACCGCCCAGCGCGTGCCCTTGTAGCGGTGCAGCTCGATCGCGCGCTTGATCAGCTCGCGCTGCTGCGCCTCGCCGGCGGCCAGCAGCCAGCCTTCGTCGCCGGACACGTGGAACTGCTCGGCCAGCAGCGGCAGCAGTTGGGGCTGCGCGCAGTCCACCAGGTTGACCAGCAGATCCAGGGTGTCGAAGCGGCCTTGCGTCTGCGGGTTGGCCTCGTCCCCGCCCGGCACGCCCAGCCGGCGGGTCAGCTCGGCCAGCGGGCCGAAGCGGGCGTCCCGCGCCAACAGGCCAGGCGTCGCGTCCTTAGCCATTGTTGAGGCTGTCCACGGTCAGTCCCGCGATGCCGTTGGTGCAGTGCGCCCAACCGTAGGACGGCACTTTCTGGACGGCGGCCGGCTGCTGCAGATTCACCTGGTACACGCCCGGCACCGACAGCGCAGCCACCAGCTGCGATGGCACGATGTCGTTGCCCAGCTTGGCCTGTTGGGTTTGCAGGTAGGCTTGCAGCGCATCCTGCGCGCGCTGCAGCACCTGCTTGGCATCGGAGCCGGCGTAGAGCTGCAGGCTGGCCGCCACTTGGTAGGCGAACTCCACCGGCGGCTTCACCGACACCTTGTCGGTCAGCGGCCGCACGCGGTCGGCGCTGCAGGTGTTGGCCACCTTGGCCCGCAGGTCGTCGCTGGGCAGCCCGCCGCTCACCAGCGGATACAGCCAGACCTCGCCCGGCTGCGGCACATCCTCCGGCTTGCCGCCCTCTTCCAGATTGTTGGCGCTGACCACCGCCACATCGACGATGCTCTGGTCGGCGCGCAGCGCGTGGTGGCGATAGGCGGCGGCGCTGCCGGCCACGCTGAACGATTCCGGCGCCAGGCGGATGCGCTGGCGCAGCCGCTCGTCGTCCTCGGCGTCGGCACCGCCGGCGCTGACTTCCGTGTTCCTGACGGTCACGTTCACGCCCAGATCGTCCACCAGCTGGTTGATGGCGCCCGGCTCCTGGCCGTTGCCGTCCATGCCCGGCTCCACAGCCACTATCGACAGAGGTACCGTCACGTTCTGGTCCTTCAGAATGTTCACCGCAGCCTGTTCCGTGGTCTGGAACTGGATGTCGCCGCGGCCGGCCACCAGCGTCTGCGGCTTGATGATCACCGTCTGCGGCGCGCCGGCCGCGAAGGTGAAAGTCACCTTGCTGCGCGCCGGCTGCGCCGGCAGGCGGGTGACGCCCACCAGTTCGCCCAGGTAGTCCAGCATCGGCGCGCGGGCGAAGGCCACCAGGTTTTGCCGCCCGGCGTCGTTGAAGGCGGCGCGGGCCACGCTTTCGCGGTAGGCGATCAGATCGATCAGCAGCCGCTCCACCTGGCCTGGATACAGCGTCTTGCCGGCCATGTTCTGGTAGGCGGTGATCAGCTCGTTGGTGATTTGCTGCGGATCGTCGTCGATAAACTTCGGAAGGTCGGTCGTCGTCTGATTCATGGCTCTTGTCCTAGATTCACAGCCTGAGTTCGGTTTCGCGGATCACGCCGTCGGCCAGCTTCCATTGCGCGCACAAGTGCGCGCCGCCGTCGGCCTCGATGCTGAACAGCACCTTCAGCAGCTGGACGCGCGGCTCGCCATACAAGGGATGGCTGATCGCCGCCACCGCCTCCCGCACCACATGCGGGCGGGCGCGGTCCACCGGGTAGTCCAGATAGCGGAACAGGTCGCTGCCGAACTCCGGCCGCAACGGATCGCTGCCCTTGGGCGTGCCCAGGATGATCCGCAAGGCCTGGTGGATGTCGTCCAGGTTCTCGACGATGTCGGCGACGCCGGCGCCGGGTCTGGCATCGCGCGGCTGCAGCGCCGGCTGCCAGTGCAGGGATGAGATGTCGGTTAGCTGTGTCATGGCCTTATGGTGCCAAAGCGCCGCCAGCGGGGCTTTTAAACCGGATTAGGAACGGAGTGGAAACCCGCCCGTTTTCAGCGGAGGGCGACTGCGGCGCGTGGAAGAGAGTGGGTTGAGTCCGCCATCCGGATGCGGACGGGCTGGGGAGATGGCGCGCCCCGTTGAGAGGGGCGCACCGGGCAAGGCGAAGGAACAGATGAGTTGGACGGTCGAATCAGACCGCGGCTGGGGCGTTGGCCAGCACTTCAGCGGCCCGGCCCTTGCCGATCAGGCCGGCCGCCTCCAGCGCCTGGACGCCGTTCTGGGTGACCGCGTCATCCAGGCTGATGTCGCGCGCCAGGCTGAAGCGCTCCCACCAGGGCCGCAGCGCGGGATTGTCGCCGAAGGCCTTGAGCATCGCCTGGATCTCCGCGTCGGTGAAGCGCGCCATGAACTGCTTGTGCGTCATCCGGCGCGGCGCCGCGACCGCGACGTCGACCGCCCAGACGAAGGCCTGCACGCTGGCCGCGTCGGTCAGCGCATCCACCGCCTGCTCGGCGGCGTTGGACGAGCGACGGATCGACTCGCGCGCGGCCAGCGCCGCGTCCACCTCGGCCAGGGTGCCCCAGCCGGCGGCCTCTCGCTCGCGGGCGCGTTGCAGCTTCCAATCATCGGCCTCGATCAGATGGGCGGCTTCCAGCTTGATGCGGGCCTTGCGGGCGGCCTTGGCGCGGGAAAGCATGGCTCCGGCATCCCGAACCAGCTCGCTGCCGTCAAAAACGTAATCGCCCATCGCATCGGGATCGAAACCCTCCGGCGGCACAATCAACGCCTGATTCTTCCCTGCCGGGAAATCGCCATCCGCCGTGACGCCCGCCACGGTTTTGGTCTGTAAATCGACAATGATTTTCATGTTCATCCTCAATCCATCACCACGTATTGCAGCTGCGACGAGTGGCCGGTGTTGTTGTTGAACTGGAGCGGATTGACCGCCAGGACATTGTTTTTCCATCCATCGCTAGATGCAGGCTGTGGCGTCTGCACTTGACCGACTGTGGACCCCGCCCGCCGGGTAGCGAAGTTGTGGAACCAGCCAGGACTGGTGCTGGGCGTGGAAAGCTGCTGATGGCGCAGGATCAGGGCCCGGCCGCTGTAGTAGGTGTAAGGGGCGGAGTCCGTCCTCGCCGCCGGCGTCGTCGCCCGATTGCTGACCAGCCAGGCGATGGCCGACGCGTCATTGGCGATGGCCTGAACCGCCGTATCGGCAGCCCATACCGCCTGCCGCGCCGCCGCGGAAGCAAACACAACGGTCATCGCCGTCGAAGATGCGGCAACCACAGCCATCGCAGCCGGAGACCCCACGACGGTCGACAGAGCGGATGCATTCGCCAACAGAGTGGTCATCCCCGCCGGAGACGCCGCCATCACCGTCATCGCCGCTGGCGATGCCAGCACCGCTGCCAGCGCGGTCGGCGACGCAGCCACCAAGGTCATCGCAACCGAGGATGCGACAATCGCCGCCCATGCGACCGGGCTCGCCAACAACGCGGACAAAATGACTGGTGACGATATCGCTACAGTCATCGCCGTCGACGATGCCGCCACAGCAGCCATCGCGCTTGTGGATCCCATCACAACCGCCAGCGCACTCGGCGCGGAAGCGATTGCATTCATCGCAATCGACGATGCCGCCATCGCCGTCATCGCTGTCGGCGACGACACCACGATCGCCCATGCGGACAGGTTCGCCAGCAAGGCGGACAACGCAGTCGACGATGCTGCCACCGCGGCCATCGCAATCGGCGACGACACAATGCTCGTCCAGGCCGACGCGTTCGCCAACAGGGCGGCCATCCCGGTCGGCGACGATGCCATCGCCGCCATCGCGGTCGACGACACCGCCGCGACCGCCATCGCCGCCGGTGACGCGATCACGGCGACCATAGCCACCGCGCTGGCGGCCACCGCTTTCATCGCCGTGGCGTTGCCGACCAGCAGATTGGTGATAGGCGCATTGCCGACGATGGCCGTCATCGCCGGCGCGCTGCCGGCGACCGAGGCCATCGCCGTCGGACTGTCGGCGACGGCGGCCATGATGACGGCGCTGGAGACGATGGACGGCATCACGCCGGCGGAAGCCAGCTGCTGCTCGAAGCGCGCGCGGTTCCCCGCCTGCTGCAGATAGTTTTCCAGCACGGCGCCGTTCATGTCGCGCAGATAGTCGATGTCCTGCAGATCCAAACTGCTGACCAGGCTGTGCGCCCTGAGCAGCGCCGACTGCATCACCAGATCAGTGGCGCCGGCGCTGCTAAGATCGGTCCCGAGCAACTGGCTCTTGATGCGCGCCAGGTATTGCGCGCGATATTCCGGTAAATCTTTTGACATGGTTCCTCCGGGTTTTACAGGCCGGCACTGGCCAGCGCGGTCAGGATTTGCAGCCGAGCGTCGACGATGCGCTTCTGTTCGGTAAACTGGCCGGCTGCGGCGTCGATGTCGCCGCGGGCGCGCTTGACGGCGGCCACCAGTTCCTGGACGGTGTCCAGGTTGAGATCGTCGCTGGACAGCAACGCATCCAGGCTGGCCATTTTCTGGTCCAGCGCCGTGAAGGCGTCGCGTATCCGCAGCACGTCCTCAGCCAGGCTGTTGCCGGGATTCGGCAGCGGCAGGTTCAGATGGGGGGTCTGATTGTCCATCGCCCCTCCTTACAGCACGATCACGCGCAGATTGCGCACGCGCGGCCGGGCGGCGCTGTTGCCGGACAAGGTCAGCTTGACCCGGACCATCGCCTCGCTGATGGAAGCCAGCTCGTGCGTCATTTCCATCCAGCCATCGCCCAGCGGCTTGCTGCCCTGGTAGGCCACCGCCTGGAAAACATCGCCGTCGTCGATGCCGGAGGCGGCAGCCGTCACGCTGGCGCCGGCCGGGATCAGCGCGTCGAACACCACCCGCACCCGGGCGTTGACGCCGGCCGGAATGGCGCGGCTGACGTAGTCGGCGCTCTGCGCGATCTGGCCGCTGACCAGCTGGGTGCCGGGGAACAGCACCGGCGACGCGCTCTCGGTGCCGAGCAGGCGGGCCGAAACGCCCACCTGTCCGCTCAGCGGGGCCGGCAGCCGCACCGGCTGGCCATCGGCCACCTGGACCGCACTGCCGTCGGGCAGGCCCAGGCTGTATTCGACGCGGGCGGCGGCGGACGGGCTGTCGGACAGCGACAGCAGCATCAGGTCGGTGGCGTTCTTCACGTCGATCTTGCCCAGATCTACCGTTCTGGCGGTCACCGCGTAGCTGGCGGCCAGCAGGCGGAAGGCCATGTCGCGGTCCTGGTGCGCGGTCCAGCTGCTGGCGTTGCTGGACGACAGCAGCACGCCCACCTGGTAGGGCTGGCTGGTCACCCAGCGGCTGGCGCTGTTGTCCCACTTGCCCAGCTCGGCGATGGCCAGCGCGGCGTCGGCGTCGTCGCACAGCACCACCAGCGCGTATTCGACGCTGCCCTGCAGGTTCACCGGCGCGGCGAACTGGATGCGGGTGGGGCCGGACAGGACGATGTCGGCCGGCTGCAGATGCGCTTCGGCCAGCACCGAGCGGGACGGCACGCCGGTGGTGGTTTCGCGGATCTGCACCGCCACCGGGCTGGCGCCCTTGGCGGTGAACCACAGCTCGATGCCGCCCAGCTGGGTGTCGGCGTTCAGCGTGAAGGTCTGCGCCAGCGGGTCCACCTGCCAGCGGGTTTCGGTGATGCGGGTGATCTGGCGGCGCAGCTCGGTCTGCAGCTCGCCCTGGCCGACGAAGACCGCCTCGCCGCGGCTGCCGCCGGCGCCGACGAACTCGACGCGCTTGACGCCGGCCGGCACGCCGGGCGGGATGGTGAACTTGCCGGCGAGCAGGCCGGCGCTGTTGGCGTTGAGAGGCATGGTTTCTCCTTACTGGGCGGCGGGCGCGACGCTGATGCCGTCGAACTTGAGGCTGGACAGGGCTTCGTTGGGATCGAAACCGGACACGCTGAAGCGCACCTCGATGGAACGCAGGGTTTCGATCGGCTTGCGGCTGGTGGACAGCAGCGCGTCGGTGGTGGTCTGGCTGACGCTGGCGCGGTTGCCGCTGCCTATCGTCAGGCGCTCGGTCAGCGGGCTGGCCCAACTGGTCTGCAGCTCGGTCCACCGGTCCAGCGCCGGGGTCAGCGTCACCGCGGCCGGCAGCGGGTCGAAGGCGAGATAGGGGTTGATCTTCATGCTGCCGGTGCGCATCGGCTGTTCCAGCGCCGGAGCCAGGCTGAAAGCCAGGCTGGTCCGGTCGGACACATCGTTGGGCACCGAAGCGGCGCTGGCGGCGATGGGCAGGGTCAGCTCGCCGCCGACGATGGCTGCGGCCTGGACGATGCCGGCGTCGCGCATGCCGTCGGACAGGAAGGGATCGACGAACAGGCCCTTCTTGGCGCCGGCTTCGCGCAGCTGGGCGTCCGAAGTCAACCGCTGCTGGGCGATCAGCTCGGCCATCCGGTCCAGCCGGCCTTGCAACCCGGCCAGGTCGGACATCGGCACCACCCGCACGCCGTCGTTGCTGACCGCGCGGTCGCGGGTCCAAGTCTGGATGATGGAGGCCAGCGGCAGCAAGGACGCCGGCACCGCCGGCGGCTGCGGATTCCAGTCGGCGGCCACGCCCTTGATCCACACCAGCTCGCTGTCCGCGCCGATGGCCAGGCGGTCGATGCGCGGCAGTTTCTGGCTATAGCTGACCAACACCAGGGTGCCGGCCACCGCGCCCTCCACGGTGAAGCCGGTGGCGTCGGATTGGGTGGGCTGCGCCGCGGCGATGAACTGGTAGCGGACCGTGTAGGTGCTGCCCGGCGCCGGCTCGTTGCCCGGCAGGCTCCAGTCCAGTTTGCCGGCGCTGAGCTTGTAATCGGTGCCGGCGGCGTAGACGGTGCCGCCCTGCTTCACTTCCAGCACCGAGATCACGGAAGTGTCCGGCAGCGGGTCCTGGGCGCCGGTATAGCCGCCATGGGTCAGCGTGGCGGTGACTTCCTTGGTGATGCGCACCTGGCTGATCACGGCGATGGGCGCGCGGTCGACATTGATGCGCTGGGCGCCGGCGCTGGCGCTGGTATGCGGCTCGCTGTCGATGGGCCGCAGATCGGCGGCGGCCGGATAGACCAGGCGCCGCGAAGTGCTCAGCTCCACGCCGTAGCCGTTGACGCGGGCGCGGCCCTCGCTGACGGTGTAGACCTGCTCGCCGCCGGGCAGATCGGCTGCGGCGGCCACGGCCAGGCCGGACACCACATAGGAGCCGCCCGAGCTGTCGCGGTCGTAACGCGCCAGCGCCTGAGTGACGCCGTCCAGCTGCGGCGGCGGCTCCTTGGCGCGCAGCACGCCGTTTTCCACCTGGTAGACCGGGAAGAACTCGCCGGCCTGGCCGTCGCCGGCGAAGCCCCACACCGCCTCCACCTTCAGCCGCGCGGCGCCGGCTTCCTGGTAGTTGCGCGCGCCCACCGCCGGGTCGCGCAGGCTGGGGTCTTCCAGCTCGGTCACCACCGACTCTTGCAGATACAGGCCGATGGCGACCACGCCGACCACGGGAATCGTCAGCTGCTTGGGCGCCACGCCGCGCACCGCGCCCTTCAGATAGACGGCGCCGGCCTCGCAAACGGCCTGGCCGCTGTCGGCGTGCACCACGACGCGGGCGTCGCGCACCACGTTGCCGTCGCGGAACATCGCGTCGGCAACGCCCTGGATGCGGGCGGACAGGCTGGACTGGACTTCATTGAACTCGGCCGCTTGCACCGCATAGCTCGCCCGGAACAGGTGGGCGTCGAAATGCTTGGCCGGATCGAAACGGTTGTAGTAACCGTCTGGCATGTTGGACATGGCTGCAATCCTTACAGGGAGATGACGTGTTCGAAGGTTTCGCGGGTGGCTGGCGAACGGTGGATGGGGGTGATGCGTTCCAGCGCGACCAAAATGCCGGGGGCGGCGATCTGGTCTGGCGTGAAGTAGCGCTGGCCGGCCGGCAGATCGGGCTGGGTCTTGCTGCCGGCGAAAACGGCGACTTCGCGTATCACCGAGGCCGGGGCGTCGCCGAACTCGAAGGCGATGCGCAGCAGCAAATGGCGTGTCGGATCGTTGGAAACGCGGTAGCGGCCGGTGGGGACGACGATTTCGCCGGCCGGGTCTTCGGTGACGAAGCGCACCTCGGTGATCAGGCGGCGGCCCACTTCCGACACCAGCGCCGTAGCGTCTATCGGTTCGGGAACGGGCTTGTCGTCCCAGGCCGCCTGGCCGATGCCCCAGGCGAAATGCAAGGTCTGGGACGCCAGCGCGGCGGCCAACGCGGCGCGACCGCTATGGGTCAGGGTTGCCATAAGGTTGTTTTCCTCAGGTGGTTAAGGTTTGGTGGGAGAGAGAGAGATCGCCGCGCCAGCGCCGGTCATCCCAGCGGCCGCGCCAGCCATAATGGTCGGCGCGCGGGCCGAGCCCGGCGGTGTCGCCGGTAGTCAGCCGGTACTCCAGCCGCCCACCGGTGGACTCGGCCAGCGGCCGGTCCGACCAGCGCAGGCCGCTATCCATCCGGATCGCGCCGCGCCAGTCGATCTGGCCGGTGTGCAACGAACGCCGGGTAGTGCGCGCGCCCATCGCGTCGCCATCGTCGGGCCGGACCGCCGCCAGGCCGTGCGCCTCCACCTCGACGGCCTCGATGACCAGGCGCGTTCGGCCGGGGTCGAAATCGGACAATTTGCATGCGGAGTCGGACCAGATGAAGCGCCCGGCCGAGGTTTCAGCCCAGCCGCCGAAGCGGGTGTTCGGCTCGCCCAGCCGCGTGTCGCCGGACAGCACCAAGGCGGCGCGGGCGGTGCGCCGGTGCGGCGTCATCGGCAGCCAGCGTCCCCATGTTCTGTCATCCCAGCCGCCGGTCCAGCTGGACGAGGGCGGATTGCCGGCCAGGATCACCGGATCGCGCAATCCCTCTTTGTTGCCCAGGCCGATCAGGCGGCTGCGCATCACCGGATGGTTGAGCACCGGCGCGTCGCCGAAGTGGGCGGTGCCATAGCGCAGCATGTCCGGGTAGAGCGTGCGCGACGCATGCACGCGCCGGCGCCCCAAACCGGTGGCCGCCGCCGGGCAAACCGCGGACAGCGGCCGCCGTCGGCCAAAACTCAGCTGCACGCCGTCGCGCCACACGCCGGAATCGTCCGACAGGAAAGCATCCGACCAGCGGTCGCCGCTCGACGCGTTCAGCACGCGGCGGTCGTAGCCGCCGTACAGCCGCGCCAGGTGCGAGCGGGCCGGCGCGGCGAAACGGGCCAACTCCAGCACCGTCAGCAAGGCGTCGCCATCCACCGGCGCGTCCAGCTCCAGCTGGAATTCCGCCCAGCGGGTGGCCGGCGCGGTGGCGTCCTCCACCTTGCCCGCGTAACCCGCCCACGACAGCGCGGCCTCCACCGACCACGGCGAGCCCTTGGCCCGGTGCCACGCCGCCGACTCCTTGATCGCGCGCCGCTTGGCCGCGTCATCGGGCAGGTAGGCCCACAACGGGCCGACCACGTTGAATTGCTCGGCCAGCAGGGGGAGGAGCTCGGCCGGCGCCTGGTCGATCAGGTAGATCAGCGCCGGCGACAGGTCGAAGCCGGCGCTGCGCGCCGACAGCGCGTCGAAAGCCCGGCCGCGCGCGTCGCCCGCCAGCGGCGGAACCAACAGCTCAGCCATCGCTCACCATCCTTCCCAGCGTCACCTCCACCGCCGCGCAGCGCGGCCATTGAGACGACGACAGCACCCGCTTGTCGGCCGGCTCCAGAACGCGAACGTCATACAAACCGTCGATGTCGTGCAGCGCGGTCTTGATCTGCGACGGCACGATGTCACCGCCCAGCCGGCGGGCCAGATTGGCCGCGTATCCCTGGCAGCGCTCCTTCGCCATCCGGCACACCAGATCAGGAATGCGGGTGGTCAGCACGTCCACTTCCAGCCGGATCGCGTAATCCACCACCTCGGCCGGAACCACCTCTATCCTGTCGTTGATCATCCTGGCCTTGTCGTCCGCCAGCGCCGTCCGGACGCGGCGCAGGGTTTCCGTCGACGGCGCGCCGTCTTTCCCCAGCACCACCACTTGCACCGTGCCGTCCGGACGCGGCGAAATCACCCTCACATCCGCCGCGTCGGCGGCCGCCGTCATCGCCGCCAGCCGGTAGCGGTTGGCCGAGCCCCAGGAATAGGCTTCCGGCGCCAGCCGGATGCGCTGGCGCAGATGCTCGTCGTCTTCCGCCTCGGCGCCGCCCCACGGCTTCTCCGCCCCGGCCACCTCCACCTTGACTCCGGGATCATCCAGCAGCTGGTTGAGATCGCCCGCCTGCGGCAGATTGCCCGCCTCGCCCGGCACCGTGGCCGCTACCTCGCAGGCTAGATCCTGCGGCTTGTCCGCCAAATTCACCGCCAGCGGGGCGGTGGTCTGGAACTGTGTCGCGGCATTGCCGGAGATGCGCGCGCCGGCGGGCAGAATCACTTGCTTCGGCCCGCCGTCGACATAGGCCGGAAAAGTCAGCGTCACCCGCGCCGTCGCCGCCTGGGCCGGCTGACGCGCCACGCCCACCAGCTCGCCCAGGTAATCCAGCATCGGCGCGCGGGCGAAGGCCACCAGATTTTGCCGCCCGGCGTCGTTGAAGGCGGCGCGCGCCAGGCTTTCGCGGTAGGCGAACAAATCGATCAACAGCTGCTCCACCTGACCCGGATACAGCCGCTTGCCGGCCATGTCCTGATAGGTGGCGGCCATCTGGGCTGCGACGGTTTTGGGGTCGTCGTCGATGAATTTGGGCAGGTCGGCGGCGGCGAGACCGGGCTGGCGATTGGCCAGCATTTCCGTCAGCAGCTGCTCCATCTGTTTCGGGTACTGCTGCCGGCCGCCCAGTTTCAGATAGGCGTCGGCCATGGCGCTGGCGGCGGCGGCCGGATCGACCATGGGCAAGTCGGGCAGATCGGGGAGGTTCGGGCTCATGGACGGGTCCTTGTCGGTTGGCTTACAGCCTAAGAGCCGCTAACAAAACTTCGCAGAGAACCTGAGCCAAGGCGCGCCGACGCAGGCAGCACCCACTCGTACGACAAGGAGGCGCAACGCAGGATCAGGGGTTTTGCTAGCGGGTCTACGTTCGATTTCGTGGATCACGCCGCCGGCTGCCGGTCGTCGTTATCGTCACGTCATATTTGCAAATCGCCGCGGACGCGGCTTTTGAAGCGATTTAGGAAATGCGTTGAAGCGGGCGCGGATAGAGCGTGACCGCCTCCCGGCACGGCAGGCCCATGCCCCAGCGCAGCGCAGCCTGGCCATCCAGCCGTCCCCGCTGCCAAGGCAGGACGGTGACGGTTTCGACGCCGCCATGGGCCGCGCCCAGGCGCAGCGGCCCATGCTGGCGCAGCTCGCGCCGCGCCTGCGGATAGACGCTGGCCACCTCGCCGCCGGCGGAAACCGCGGCGACGGCGGGCAGTTGCTCGCGCAGCTCCACCCGCAGGTCCAGGCTCTCCAGCCGGGAACGGGCGTTGCGGTACTGGTCCAGCATCTGCCGCAGCGCCTGGTAGGTGGCT
Organism: Chromobacterium indicum; assembly: GCF_039708975.1. NCBI lineage: Bacteria > Pseudomonadati > Pseudomonadota > Betaproteobacteria > Neisseriales > Chromobacteriaceae > Chromobacterium > Chromobacterium indicum. The sequence continues at coordinate 13,995 of NZ_JAYFSJ010000021.1, read as the reverse complement.
TCGCCCAGGCCGCGGCCGGACAGGTCGAGATCGATCTTGAAATGGAAGGGCCGGCCCTGGTACTCGAACCACTCGCTGACGCGGCCATCCAGGCCCAGCGTGGCCAATACCCGCTGCAAGGCCCAGCGGGTGCCCTTGTAGCGGTGCAGTTCTATCGCCTGCTTGATCAGGTCGCGCCGCTGCGCTTCGCCGCCGGCCAGCTGCCAGCCCTCGTCGCCGGCCACGTGCAGCTGCTCGGCCAGCAGCGGCAGAAAATCGGCCTCCACCTGATCCACCAGGTAGACCAGAAAGGGAGCCAGATCGATGCGCTGCAGGCGCCGGCTCAGTTCGGCCAGCGGCGATAGCCGCTTGTCGCCGGCCAGCGCATTGGGTGTGATGTCGGTCATTGGATAACCTTGGAAACAGCGCGCCGGCCGGGATGGCCGGCCGCGGGAGGGAAAACCGGCGGCGCGCGGCCGCCGGCCGGAGATCAAGCCCCCCGGGAGAGCAGCTTGAGAGAGGAACGCCAGAAGCCGCCGGCATTGGCCGCGTCGCTTTCCGGCGCGGCCAGCGCGTCTGGCGACTCTGCCAGCTGACGCAACTTGGCCAGCGCGTCCTCGGCCGCCGCGCGGGCGGCGTCGCCATCGACAGCGTTGCGAACCGCCTCCTTGCCCGCCAGGCGCAACGCTCGGATCGCGTACAGCGCCTGGCCGCAGGCGGCGGCCTTGACCAGGATGCCGTCGGCCGCGTCCTTGCCGGACAAGCCTTTGGCGCTAGCCCAGGCCTGCACCGCCGGCGGCGCGTCGCCCTTGCAGCCGCCGTCTTTATAAGACTGGGCCTCGGCGGCGGCCTGCCGGTACTCCAGCGCGCGCAGCTCGCTGCCGACATAAAGCTGGCTGGCGGCGTCGGCGGCGGCGTCGATCCGGCCGCATGTTTCCAGTCTGAATTGCTCCAGCTGCTGTTTCGCCAAAGCATCGTCTACAACCCAGGCCTCTCCATTCCAGGCATGCGCAATGGATGGCCGCAACGGGCGCAGTTCGCCATCGTAGGACAGTAAATCGGCTACCATTTTCATCGAACGACCTCCCAGGTCAGCACGGCATTGACGCAATTGGCGAAGCTGATGGCCAGGCCGGAGTCATAATCGGCCTGCAGCATGTTCTTGTGCCCCATCCCCATCAGGTGCTCGTCGCTGTTGACGCCATCGACGTCGCCCAGCTGATGCTCCAGCTGCAACACCTGCCACATCGACTTGCCGGCGACGTGGTCGAACATGCCGGAGCAAACCGACGCCGTGGTATCGCCGACCACATTGCTTGAGGTGACAATGACCGGGTTCCCAGGCACCCAGCCCAAAGAAACGCCGACGGCGTAGGTGGCCGCGCTCCGATTCGGCGCCGCATACCAGTAGCCGGCGCCGGTCCAGCCGGCGGAGCCGTGCATGACGGAGGAAATGGCCGTGGCGTGCGGCGTGACGATGCCGGTGGAGATGCGGCCGGTTTTGACAAAGGGATCCAGCGGCAGGTAGACGACGCCGTTGCCGTTCATCGTCGCCGACCAGGCATCCTGCCCGCGGTTGATCACACGCTGCACCGTCGGCGCGCTGCCGGCCGCCCCGGTGACGATGCGGGCCAGACAGATATCCAGAGCCGTCGAAAAGAAACCGCCGCCGCCAGCCGAAGACGGACTCCCCTTCAGCGAATCCGGCCGCGCGTCGCTCAAAGCGCCTCGCTGCACATACAGCGACAACGCGCCGCCGACCACTTGGCCACGCAGATAGTATTCAGCATTGGCCTGCAACGCCGGGCTGGTCCAGGCCGCGGTGACAAAGGTCCGCATCCGGCCGCTCTGTCCCGCCACGATTTCCTGGGCCAGGCTCAGCGGCACGCCGGCCGGCACCGACACAGTGCCGCCCTGCCCCGCCACTGCCGTCGCGGCCACCGCCACGCGGTTGCTGTCCGCCGTCGACACCACCGGCAGCGGCAAGGCCGCCAATGGCAGCGCCAGGTCGGCGCCCAAGCCGAGATCGTCCACCGTCGCCGGATTGCTGCCGCCCACCACCTGCCCCCTGGCATTGACGGTGACGCTGCGGTAAGTGCCGGCCGCCACGCCGGTATTGCCGGCGATTTGCGTGAAGGCCAGCGCGGTGGTGCCCAGCGCGATGGGCGACGGCGTGGTCAGCTGCCACAGCGAGCCGCCGTTGGCCGCGCCCTGCTCCACCGCGACGAACAGCCCCGGCGTCACTTCCAGGCTGATGTTGGCGTCGGCGGCGCGCGCCCAATTGCCCGTGCCGGCCACGTAGATGCCGTTGTCGGCGCCCGCCGCCTGGTTCTTCACCAGCACTCGGTCGCCCAGCTGCAGCACGACGCCGTCCACCGTCGGCAGGCCAGTCAGCGCGATGGGGCCGGTGGTGGCTGCGCGAACCGACGGCTTGCCGTCCAGCTTGGCCAGCTCCTCGGCGATGCGTTGATCGACGCTGCCGCGAGTGGCGAGCACCACGCTCGGGTCCACCATCAGCGTCACCGCCGCGGCGTTGGACACTTCCAGGATCATCCGCACGTAAAGCTGCTTGTTGGCACCGTCAGCCAAGACCGGCTTGTAGCTTTCCGGGAACTTGCCCACTGCGAACAGCGCGCCGTCGGCGTCGAACACGCCCACTTCGCGGATGGTGAAGCCGCCCACCTGGTCCGGAATCACCAGCTCGGCGACGATCCAGCTGGGATTGGCCGGGTCGGTCGACAGGTGGTTGAGCCCGGCGCGCCAGGCCTCGCTTTTCAGCGCGGTTTGGCTTTCGCTAGGCGTGTAATACGCGCCGTTGTCGCCCTCGCCCACCGCCATCTGGCTGAGCTTCAGCGGCGCGCCGCCGCTGGCTGCGGCGGCCAGCTTGGCCTTGCCGACAGCGGTGAGCAGGGTGAAGAAATCGTTGTTCATCATCGTCTCCAATCAAACTGCGAATAAGATGGCGCCGCGGCTCAGAGCGGCGGGCTGGTCGGGCCGTGGGCACCCATGTGGTTGTGGCCCACCAGGCTCTTGCCGCTGGCGGTGACATCGCCGCTGACGCTGACGCTGCCCGTTACAGTGGCGCCGCCGCCGCCGGACACCGTCAGGCCGCCCTTGCCGGTGATCGCGCCCTGCACCGTCAGCGTGCCGCTGATCTCGGTGGCCGGCGCGTTGATGCTGACCTTGCTCCCGGCCTTGACGGTGACGGTCTGGCCGCCGTCTATGGTGATGCTGGAGGCGGCCTTGATCAGCACGTCGGCCTGGGTATCCACCACCACATGCTTGACCCCGCCGTTGACGGTCAGCTGGTTCTGCTGCCGGTCGTACTCCAGCACCGCGCCGTCGGCGAAGCGGCGCTGCCATTTCTCCTCGCTCGCCACCGGCACCGCGTCCGCCTCGGAGTAAATGGCGCCCAACACCACGCCGTCCTCGCCGCGTGCGTCCATCAGCACCGCCACCTGTTCGCCGATGTCCGGCAGCCAGTAGTCCTTGTCCTTCAGGCTTTTGCGGCTGAGCACCGGCAGCCAGGCGGTCAGCAGCTGGCCCAGCTCCGGCAGCCGCACCCGCACCCGCTGGGTGGGGGCGTCATGCTCGGCCACGCTGCCGAATTTCAGCGTGGCCAGCGCGTCGGGCAGGGAAACATCGTTCATTTCTTCTCCTTGGCCGCGGCGGGCGCCGCGCGTTTCAGGTCCAGTTCGCAGATATAGCCTTCCTGCCGCGACAGGCGGTGGCGGGCGCGCTCGATCAGGTAGCGGCCGGACAGCTTGCCGAAGCCGGACAGCTCCACGTTGCGGCCGGCGGCAAGCTGCGGCGAGCCATCCACGGTGACGCTCATCTCGGTGCGCGCCAGCTGGCGGCGCTCCATCTCGGCCTTGGCCTGCAGCTCCGCCTGCGCCCGTCCGCCCGACTTGCGGGTGAGCTTGATCACGTCGGCGCTGCTGGCCTTGCCGCCGGGCGAGCGCGCGTCGGCGCCCACCCGCGCCGTCTGCAGCTTGCGTTTGTGCGGGTCGTGGTAGCTGACTTCCACCGCGCTGGGCACCTGCGACAGCTGGTCGCGCGCGCGCCAGGAAATCAGATCGGCCGGCGCAAACTGGCGCACGCTGGCCGACGCCACCAGCTCGGCGCGCTTCCAGAACACCAGCTTGCGGTTGTTGTCCATCACCTTGCAGACGTAGCCGTAGTGGCTGGACACCCGCTGCAGGAATTGCAGGTCGGTTTCGTGGTACTGGGTCAGCCGCTCGATTTCGACGTCCTCGATCTTGCCTTCCAGCTTCATGCCGTGGCGCTTGGCGATGCGCTGCGCCAGCGCCTGCAGCGTCAGCTTGTCGTAGGCGCGGCCCTCCGGTGTGCGCAGCGGATGCTGGACGCCGGTGGCCAGCGCGCGGATGTGGACCACCGACGGCGGCGCGCTGTAATCGACCTCGTCCACGTCGAAGCTGCCGAGCGCCACCAGCGCCGCGCCGCGGTAGCCCAGCTTGAAGTCCAGCGTCGCGCCCTTGTCCGGATACCAGCCGTTCAGCCAGCGGCCGTCGCAATCCTCCAGCTCCACCTCCAGCTCGTCCGACTCGCCGGACAGATGGTCGGTGTAGCTGATGTTGAGCGCGTACTGGGCGATGTCGGCGGTGATGGACTTGCCGTTGTAGCTGAGCTCGAACGCCGGCGCGGCCACGTCCTGGATGCGGCTGTCGGTCATGAGCGCCTCCACGGCGGCAGCTCATCCAGCGCCGCCTCGTCGCGCGCCTCCAGCAGCGGGATGGCCAGCTGGGTGCCGGCCGGCAGCGTCTCGCTGATCGGCGCCTGCGGATTGGCGGCGATCAGCATCACCATCTGGCCGACGTCGCCGTAATAGCGCCAGGCGATCTGGTCCCAGCGCTCTCCTTCCTGACAGATGTGCTTGAGAAACATGGTTCACTCCAGAATGCGGCGCAGCACCGCTTTGGCGGCCAACTTCGCCATCTCGATGTCGCGTGTCGGCCAGTTTTTGTCGATGTCGCGGACCGTCGCCTCCGCCTTGCCCAGCTTGTCGGCGACGTTGTCCAGCGTGCAGCCCTGCATCGTTTCGGCCAGCGCGCCAAGCTGGCGGCCCATGGCCTGAAACTGCGGGATCAGCGGCTTGATGCTCTCAGCCAGCCGCGCATACGGCTGGATGAACTGGTTCAGTCGCTCCACGCCCTGGGCGATGCCCGGCACCGCCGTCTGCACGTCCTTCAGCACGCCATCCACCCTGCCCAGCGCCGACAACGGATCGCGCCGCGCCAGGTCTTTCAGCTCGCGCACGTCGTTGACCACCTTGCGCGCCTGCACCGCCATGGTCTTGGCCTGGGACAGCGCCTTGCTCAAGCCGGACAGGTCCGGCTTGAAGCCGGCGCCGGCCAGCGACTGCTGCAGCTTGGCCTGCGGCAGTCCGCTGACGCTGCCCAGCAGGCCGGGCTTGGGCGACGGCGCCGCCTGGCCGCGGAATTCGCGCAGCGACAACTGCGCCTCCACCGCCAGCAGATTGCCGGTGCGGTCGCTCTGGCGGCCGGTGCTGGTCAGCTCGGTGATCACGAAATGGCCTTTGTGATCGCCGTTGCCCAGCACCAATGCCAGCGCCTGGTGCGTCTGGCGGGCGGCGTGCAGCCGCTGCAGCTCGGCGTCCGGCTGGCAATAGGCGGCGTGCAGCACCAGGTCGATGCGGACCTCGTCCAGACGGTCGCCGACGAACTGCAGCACCGGTTTGCCGCCTATCCGCGCGTGCTCGGCGTAATCGCTGCCGCCGCGCTGCTCCAGGCCGTCGAAATAACTGATCAGGTCGAACTCGATGTCACCCAGTACCGCGTACATCGTTTGCTCCTTTCTTCATGGATGCGTCTCCTCAGCCCCGCGCCGCGTAGCTGCGCCGCTGACGGTCCGCCTCGTAGCGCTTCATCATTCGTTCGAACTCGGCGAAAGACTGCTGCATCGCCTGCTGCGCCTGCTGCTTGACGCCGGCGGATGCCGCGCCGTTGATGGTGATCTGCGGCGAGAAGGTGATGTTGAACACGGCGGCCGGGCCGGCGGGCTTGGCCGCGGCCTTGTTGGCCGTCTGCTGGATGCGTCGCAGCTGTTGCGCCTGCTGCGCCTGGGCTGCCGGCTTGGCTGCGGGTTTGGGCGATGGCTTGACGGGCGCCGCCGGCTTGGGAACCGCCACCGGCTTGGGTGGGGTCGCCCGCTTGGGCACCGCCACCGGCTTCGGCGCCGCGCTCGGCTTGCCTGCCCAACTGCCTATCTTCTCGCCCAGCCACTCGCCGCCCTTCTGCCCCAGCCAGCTGCCCACCTGCCGGCCGACGAAAGTGCCGACGCCGGGCAGCAGCATGGTGCCGATGGCGGCGCCGGCGGCGCCGCCGGCCAAGGCGCCGGCGGTGCCGCCCAGCGTCTTGCCGTAGGCGGCCGCCTTGGCTTGCGGGCTCAGATTGGATCGACTGGTGGCCAGCAGATCCATGCCCACGCCCAGCAGATCGGCCTTGCCGATCAAACTCTTCAAACCCTTGCCGCCCTTGCTCAGCGCTTTGAGTCCCGTGTTCAGCAAGCCCCCGCCGGACTTGGACAGCTTCAATCCGGACAGCAAACTCTTGCTCTTGCCCGGCAGGCCGCGCGCTTCCTTCAACGCATTGCCCGGCTTGACCGATGGCTTCGCAGCCGGCTTGGCTTTGGCCGGCGCTGTGGTTTTGGGCGCCGGTTTCGGCGTGGATTTCGCCGCCGGCTTGGCGGCCGCGCGCTTTTTCCCCTTCTCGCCCTTGCCGCCGGCTTGGGGGCCGCTGTCGGCCTCATCGCCGCTCAGCAGCGCGCCGGCGGCTGCCATCGCCTTTTGGAAAACGTTGCCGGACGCGCCGGAGTAAGCGCGCAAGGCCTTGCCCGCCATCCCGCCGGCCTTGGACACGGTCTTGCCCAGCTCCTCCAGCTGCTCCAGCCCGCCCAATATCGAATCGACGCTGGGCAGCGCGCCGCCCAGCTTGGCATTGAGCTTGCCATGCACGTAATCCAGCGCTTCGCGCCCCTCGCCCTTGGACAGCGCGGCACGCAGCCTGCCGCTGGCGTCGGCGACCACCGCCCCGCCGCGCTTGGCGTAGTCTGCGGCGCCGGTCAGGCTCTTGCCGGCGTTGCCGGGCTTCAGATCCGACCATTTGACGCCGTCCAGGCTTCGCAGCGTCACGCCGGCCAGTTGGCCGCTCTTGGATACCACTTGGCCGACTGTCTCGGCGGTCTTGAGGCCGCCGAGGATTTTTTCGACGCTGGGCAGCCTGCCGCCCAAGGCCTTGTCCAGCTTGCCGTGGACGAAGTCCAGCGCTTCGCGCCCCTCGCCCTTGGACAAGGCGCTGTGCAGCCTGCCGCTGGCGTCGGCGATCACCGCCCCGCCGCGCTTGGCGTAATCGGCCGCGCCGATCAGGCTCTTGCCGGCATCGCCCGGCTTGAGATCCGACCATTTGACGCCGTCCAGGCTGCGCAGCGTCACGCCGGCCAACTGGCCGCTCTTGGATACCACCTGGCCGACTGTCTCGGCGGTCTTGAGGCCGCCAAGGATTTTTTCGACGCTGGGCAGCCTGCCGCCCAAGGCCTTGTCCAGCTTGCCGTGGACGAAGTCCAGCGCTTCGCGCCCCTCGCCCTTGGACAAGGCGCCATGCAGCTTGCCGCTGGCGTCGGCGATCACCGCCCCGCCGCGTTTGGCGTAGTCGGCCGCGCCGGTCAGGCTCTTGCCGGCGTTGCCCGGCTTGAGATCAGCCCATTTGACGCCGTCCAGGCTGCGCAACGTCACGCCGGCCAGCTGGCCGCTCTTGGATACCACCTGGCCGACTGTCTCGGCGGTCTTGAGGCCGTCCAGGATTTTTTCGACGCTGGGCAGCTTGCCGCCCAGCTTGGGATTGAGCTTGGCGTGGATCGCATCCAGCGCCTTGCGCCCTTCGCCCGTCGACAATGCCGCATGCGCCTTGCCGCTGGCGTTGGCGACGGCGGCGCCTGCCTTTTGGGCGAAATCGGCGACGCGGATCAGTTCCTGCCGGGTCGGCAGGCGGAGTTTGCCAAGGGAGAGATCGATGCTGGGCCAGCGCCAGCCGGAAGAAGAGGACGGAGAGGAGGAAGAAGGGCGTTTGGCGGGCGCGTCGCCGGCATCGTTGCCACCGCCGCTCCGATTGCCGCTCTTGCTCCCTCCCCCCTGGCCGCCGCGCGCGCCGGTGCGGGGCTCGCCCGCCGGCGGCAGATTGCGCTCGGCCTTGTCCTGGTCGCGGCGCTGGCTTTCCAGCTTCTGCTCGACCTGGCGGATGGATGCGCTCAGCCGGACCGAGGCCATGACCTCGATCCGGCTTTGCTGGATGCGCAGCGTCGACTGCAGCGCGCCGCCCGGCGCGATGCTCAACGCCCGGCCGCGGCGCAAGCTGGCCTGCCACGCCTCGTGCTGGCGGGTCAGCCGGCCCAGCGTGGCTTCCAGCTGGCGGTGCTGGCGCTCCAGCCGGGCCAGATCCAGCCCGGCATAAGCCCGGCGCGTGCGTTCGACATTGCCGGCCAGGTCCTTCTGCGCGTCGGACAGGCGCAAGCTGCTCTTGCGCAGATCGTCCATCGCGGAACGCGCGGAGCGGAAGGCGTTGTCGAACACCCCGGACAGCGTCGCGCCCACCTTAAGGCCGATGAAAAACTCGCTTACCATGGTGATTGCCTGTATTTGGGGAATAGAAAGGGCGATCGGCCCCGTCCCGGCGGGCGAGAGGCGGCCGATCAGGAAAAGATTCGGACTAAGAGCGGCGGGACAGCCGCCTTACATGGCGTCCAGCAGGTGCTGCTGGCGCTCGTTGCGGCGCTGGACCTCGCGCTCGGCGACTTCGCACCAGAACCAGTAGTCGTCCATCGCCAGCGCGTCGATCTCCGACGGCGGCAAGTTCAGCACCGTCAGCAAGACCTCGTCGAACGACTTAAGCGTTGTCGGATCCGCCCACCATTTCGCGAAAGCTGTCGGCCAGCGCGCGGCTGTCGGCGATGTCCAGCTGGTCGATGTCTTCCAGCGTCAGGCCGGTCATGCGGGCGAACAGGAAGTCTTCCTGGTCGGCGTCGTCCTGGCTGTGGTGGCCGGCGGCCTTCAGGTCGGCGCGCTTCAGGCGCGCCACGTCCAGCGTGTCGATGCGTTGGCCGGCGGCATTGGTGAACGGGTATTGCAGCTTGATCTGCATGATGGCTCCTTGAAGCGGGTTGGGATGCCGTCATTTTCCGGCAACCGGTATCGGGGGTATGCGAAAGCGCTTTAGAGATTGGCTTTAAAAGCGGCCGACGGGGTCCGGGAGGCGCCCTCCCCGCCAAGCCGCGCCCACCCGCCCGCCCGCGGACCAAGTCCGCGGACGAGCCGGGATTAGCCGCCGATGTTCTGGCGGTACAGCTCCAGCATGTCGCTGCCGCCTACGCGGAAGATGTTGGCCATGTAGTCCAGCTCCAGGATGTCCTCGCCGTCCACCACCTGCTTGACGTAAGTGGCGGTGAAGGCGGAGCTGAAGTCGGCGTTTTCATGCTGCTTGAAGGTGCCCAGCGGGTTCTTCTTGAACATCACGGTCAGGAAGGTGACCAGGCTCACTTGCTGCAGACGGCCTTGCGAGCCGTAGGTCTCGATGCTGGAGCGGGCTTGCAGCTGCACCGCCTGGAACGGATTGGCGATGATCTTGGCCACGTCCTTGTACAGCGAATTCCACTTGATCTCGCCTTCCAGTTTCTCGAAGCCGGCGGGCAGCTCGATCTTGCCGACCATGCCCAGCGCCTTGTGCTCCTGCATGATGGCGGACACGTCCGGCAGCTTGATCTCTTCGGCGCGGCCCAAGAGCGAGTTGCCGTTGATGTAGATGTTGGCGTTGGTGATGCGGTTGATTTCAATCTTGCCGGCCATGATTAATTGCCTCCTTTCAGGCTGAGCAGGTATTCCGAGGTGATCTCGGTTTCAAAGGTCAGGCGTTCCAGCGGCGGGGCCACGGTGTACTTGTAGCTGATCAGCAGATGGCCGGCGGACAGCTCGGTCGCCGGATTGCGGGCCGGGTCGAACCAGGCCTTGAAGCCCAGCAGCGCGCCGTCGCCGATCAGTTTGCGGCCATAGCCGTTCACCGACTCCACCAGCGCGTCGATGGTGGCCTGGTTCAGCGGCATGTCGATGAACTGCTGGCTGAAGTAGCGGATCGACTCGTTGATCACGTCGCCGGTGCGGCGCACGTTCTCGAAGTTGCGCATGTGGCTGACCGCCGGCCAGGCCGCGGTGCGGTTGCCCCACAGGCGGAAGCCGGAGCCGTAGCTATTGAACACCGTGGTGATGCCCTTTTCGTTCAGCTGGTTCACCTCGCAGTTCGGGTCATCGATCATCGCGGTCAGCTGGCGCTCGACGCCGACCACGCCGGCCAGTTCCTGATTGGAGCTGGACCACCAGAAGCCCTTGTCGTTGTCCACCTTGGCGCGCAGGCCGGCGGCGCGGGACGACAGCGGTTCGTAGCGCAGGCCGCCGTTGCCGTCGGCCACCATCACGTGCGGGTAGCACAGGCGGACGCGGTCGCTGGAGGTGTTGAAGTTAATGGTGCCCACCGGGCCGCGGCCGGCCAGCGCGTCGGCGAAGGCGGTGCCGATCGGCGCGTCGACGTAGGCGATGGCGTCCAGCTTGTCAGCCATCGCCACCATTTCCGCGGCGACGGTGTTCTGGGTGCAGAAGCCCGGGGCGATCAGCAGCTTGGCGAAGAAGCCGAACTTGTTGTAGGTGTCCTGCAGCGCCTTGAGACCGGTGCGGTTGCCCGCGGCGTTGGCGGCGGCGCCGATGATGTCGGCGGCGGTCACCCTGGACGGATCCGCGTAGTCGTAGCTCACCTTCAGACTGGCGCCAGCGATGATTTTGCCGGTCTTCAAGCGGGTGATCTTGCCGTACACCGTATCCAATACATAGTCCTGGCCGGCAACGGCAGTATAAGAGGAGGCGCCGTCAGTGCTCTTGACCACCACATTGGCCACCGCCGGGTTCTTCAGGCGCGCGGAGTCGGTGACCAGGTCCAGGGTCACGGCCTCGTCCGTGATCGTAGACTTATGCGCAACCGGGTCCAGCACGTTGATCACCACCACGGTGCCGGCGCCGTGATCGTAGATCGCGGTCAGCGCCTGCGGAATGGTGAAGCCGGGCAGTTGCGGGCCGAAGGCCGCCGCGTCTTTTTCCGACAGGGTCAGCGTGGTCACGTTGACCGCGCCGGCCGGCGCGGTGCCGATCAGGCCGATCACCGCCGACTTGACGGTGCGCACCGGACGCGGGCCGCGCTCGACTTCGATCGTTTCAACGCCATGCAGATAGTTTGCCGCCATGCTTACTCTCCTTGTTCAGCGGTATGGGAAGGGATGGTTTCGCCCCCGGACTGCGCGCTCAGGTAGCCCAGCGCCACCAGGGTGCGGGTGTAGCTGTGTTCTTCCGGCATCTCCACTTCCTTGCCGGGAAACAGCATGATTTCCTGGCCGTCGCCCAGGGTGACGCCGCTGATCGGACCGGAATACAGATACTTCATGGTTGCTCCTCGTTTGAGACTGCGTTAAGCATGATCACGGGCTCCAGGTCGGCCTCCGTCACTTGCAAGGTGTCGGTGGCCAGCGCGATGGCGTAGCGCGCCACGCCGTCGCGGTAACCCAGAAAGGTTTCCGACAACAGCCACGCCGGTTGGCAATCCGGCGGGGCGAAGCCGAGACAGGCCCGCCGTATCGCGTCCAGCGCGTCGCAATCCCCCAGCCCGGCGTCGCGCTGATTCAGCAGCACCGTGATCGCCAGCTGCAACGTGCGCACCTGGCCGTAGCCGTCGCGCAGCGGGCCAAACTGGCTGCCGCGCAGGCACAGCAACGCCGCGCCCTGCGGATGCGCCAGCGGATAGTCGTCCTCGGCGCCGGCGAAATACTCGACGGTCAGTTGCGGCGCCGCGCCGCGCAAACGCGCCAACAGCGCGCCGACAATCTGGGAAGTGCTTGCCACAGCGGAACTCCAAGCAGAGGGGAAAAGGGACGCGCGGAAACCGCGCTCGGACTGCCGGCCAGCGGAGTTGCTTGCCGGATGTGGCGAAGAATGCAGCAGGGAGGGGGGAGGCTTCTTGTAGCCGCTGTTAGTAAATGCGGCACTGACATCGCGCTGACACCGGTCATCCGGCCTGCGACAGGGGGAAATGGAACAATGGCATCCATTGGAACAACATCACGCGGGAGCGCACATGCAGGCACAACTTCGCAGCAAGGGGCCGGAACTGCTGGCCGACCTGACCGACCACATCACCGCGGCGCTGCGGCAGCTGGCCAATACCGAAGATCGGCAGGCTGAGAAGATCGCCCGCGAAATCACCCGGCGCATGGCCCAGCACTGGGGCGGCCAGAACGTCTACTTCCCCTTGGGCAAGAGCAGCAAATCAGCCGAGCGCGATCGCTGCATCCTGGCGGAGTTCAACGGCTCCAACCACGCCTCGCTGGCGCAGAAGCACGGCATTTCCGTGCAATGGGTATACAAGATCATCAAGAACGCGCGCAGCACGGTCTAAGATCGCCGCCTACCTCTCCCGCGGCAGATCCTGCCGCCGCGCCGATTGACAAAAGCGGGATCGGCCGACACAGTAAGCTCACGCCATAGCACCGGCGAAACTATCAAAATAAACAAAGAGCATCAGGAGAGATTCATCATGAAAACCCGACACAGTCTGCTGCTGTGCACCTTGGTGGCAGGCGTCGCCGCTTGCAACAAACCCGCCAGCCAGGCGCCGCAACAGGAACAGGCCACCGCCGGTTCCGCGGTGGTCAAAATCGGCACCGCCAATCCGCTGACCGGCCCCTTCGCCCACTGGGGGCGCGACGCCGACAACGGCGTCAAGCTGGCGGTGCAGGAAGCCAACGCCGAGAAGCTGACCCTGGACGGCAAGCCGGTCACCTTCGAAGTGGTATCGGAAGACGATCAGGCCGACCCCAAGGTCGCCACCCAAGTCGCCCAGCGCATGGTGGACGCCAAGATCGCCGGCATCGTCGGCCACCTGACCTCCGGCGCGGCTATCCCTGCTTCCCGCATCTACGCCGACGCCGGCATCCCGATGATTTCCGGCTCGGTCACCAGCCCGTCGTTCACCCAGCAGGGCTACCACAACACCTACCGCCTGATCGCCAACGACCTGCAGCAAGGCCAGGCGCTGGCCAAGTACGCGGTGGACAAGCTGGGCGCCAAGCGCGTCGCCGTCATCGACGACCGCACCACCTACGGGCAGGGCCTGGCCGACGACTTCGCCAAGTCCGCCGAACAGGCCGGCGCCAAGGTGGTGAAGCGCGAATTTACCACCAACACCGCCACCGACTTCATGGCGGTACTCACCTCGATCAAGGGCGAAAAGCCCGACCTGCTGTTCTACGGCGGCATGGATGCCCAGGCCGGCCCGATGGTCAAACAGATGGCCAAACTCGGCATCAAAGCCGCCTTCATGGGCGCCGATGGCGTCAACACGCCGGAATTCGCCAAGCTGGGCGGCGACAGCGCCGAAGGCAGCTACGCCTCCAGCGCCGGCGCGCCCAAGGAAAAACTGCCCGGCTACGGCGAATTCAGCCAGAAATACAAGCAGCAGTTCCAGGCCGACATCCAGGCGTACGCGCCGTATACCTACGATGCCGCCAAGGTGCTGATCGCGGCGATGAAGCGCGCCGGCTCGGCCGAACCGGCCAAGTACCTGCCGGAAATCGCCAAGACCGACTACCAGGGCGTCACCGGCCCGGTGAAGTTTGATTCCAAGGGCGACATCCAGCAGGCGACGGTATCCCTGTATCAGCTGAAGCAAGGAAAGTGGATCGGCCTGTAAGCGTCTCGGGCATCCGCCAAATAAAAAAACCGCCAGGCAACTGGCGGGTTTTTTATAGAAAAAGCGCTGAAACAAAGCCCCGCCGGGGTTCGGTCGGGGCTGCTTGGGGGAGGTTTCGCGCGCGCAATGCACAAAGCCCAGCTCGTCTGAGCTGGGCTTCGTTATGGGGCGTCTGGCGGTGTCCTACTTTCACATGGCGAATGCC